>JBOGTE010000331.1:0-1514 GCA_050692015.1 Candidatus Limnocylindria bacterium | reverse complement strand
GCCTCCAGGCGCGCGCCGCCGCCACGTAGGCTCGACGCTCGCGCACGACCCGACCGAGGAAGTCCGTCACGAGGGCACCGCCGCGCCGAGGCGCTGCGTCGTGGCCACGAAGCGGTCGAGCGTCGCGCTCGACGCGCCGGACGTGATGGCAGCTTGCGCCAGCGCCACACCCTCCCGCACGCTCTCCGCCAGCCCGGCGACGTAGCAGGCCGCCCCGGCGTTCAGCAGCACCGCCGTTCGCGCGCCGTCGCCTCGGCCGTCCAGGACGGCCCGCGCGACCGCCGCGTTCCGCGCCGCATCGCCTCCGGCGATCCCCTCACGGCCGGCGCGCGTCAGCCCGAGGGCCTCCGGCTCGAGGCTGCTCTCCGTCACGCTCCCGCCGCGGACCTCCCACGTCCGGGTGGGACCGCTGGGGTCGATCTCGTCCAGGCCGCCACCGTGTACCACGACGGCGTGGTCCGTCCCGAGCTCCGCGAGGACCCCGGCCATCGTCACGGCGAGCGCGGGCGTGGGGACGCCGAGCAGCTGGCGGCGGACGCGCGCCGGATTGGCGAGCGGCCCCAGCACGTTGAACACGGTCCGGATGCCGAGCTCGCGCCGCACCGGTGCCGCGTGCTTCATGGCCGGGTGGTAGCGCGGGGCGAACATGAAGCCCATCCCCGTCTCGGCGATCGAGGTCGCGACCTCCTCGGGCCCGAGGTCGATCCGCGCGCCCAGCGCCTCCAGCACGTCGGCGCTGCCGCAGGCGCTCGACGCGGCGCGGTTGCCGTGCTTCGCGACGCGGGCGCCGCACGAGGCCGCCACCAGGCCCGCCACGGTCGAGATGTTGAACGTCCCGCTGCGGTCGCCGCCCGTGCCGCAGGTGTCGATGGCCCCCGCCGGGATGTCCACGCGGACGGCCGCCGCGCGCATGGCCGCGGCGAAGCCGGCGACCTCGTCCACCGTCTCGCCGCGCAGCGCGAGCGCCGCCAGAAGGGCGCCGAGCTGGGCGGCGGTGACCTCGCCCGCCATGACCGAGGCCATGGCGGACTCCGCCTCCGCGCGGGTCAGCTTCCCTCCCCCGACGACGGACGCGAGTGCCTCGCGCGCGTCCATCAGCGGGCGCCCTCCAGGAAGTTCCGCAGCATCGCCGGCCCGTCCGCCGTCAGGACGGACTCCGGGTGGAACTGCACGGCCTCGAGCGGCAGCGTACGGTGCCGCAGCGCCATGACCACCCCGTCCTCGCTTCGGGCGGTCACCTCGAGCTCCGCCGGCAGCGTGCGCTCGTCCACCATCAGCGAGTGGTAGCGGGTCGCCGTGGTCGGGTCCGGCAGCCCGCTGAAGATCCCCTTCCCGTCGTGGCGGACGGTCGAGGTCTTGCCGTGCCGAGGCTCGGGCGCGCGGACGACATCTGCGCCGAACGCGACGGCCGCGCACTGGAGGCCTAAGCAGACGCCGAGCGTCGGGATGCCCGCGGCGGGCGCCTCGCGCGCCTGCGCCGGCGAGCGGCCGGCGTCCTCGGGCCGCCCGGGACC
>JBOGTE010000330.1:0-1516 GCA_050692015.1 Candidatus Limnocylindria bacterium | reverse complement strand
GCCGCAAGCAGCGCGGCGGCGGTGACGAAGTTGACCCCAGGGAGGGTCAGCAGCCGCCGCATCTCCGGCGAGGTGAGCACCTGCGCGGCGAGCGTTCGCTCGATCAGCGCGATCTCGCGGTCGAGGAACTCGATCTGGCGCAGTGAAGGACCCTGGGTTTCTTGGAGGCTCCGAAGCCAGGCGCTGTCCTGGGGGAAGGAGATGCTCCAGTCATGTCGAGACCGAGGAAGTACTCCGATGAGTTGCGCGAGCGCGCCGTTCGTCTCTACTTCGAGTCGGACCGTCCGATCGCGCACGTTGCCCGTGATCTCGGGATCCACCGAGAAGCGCTGCGGCAGTGGGTGCGTCAAGCGGAGGCCGACAGCGGCCGCCGCCGGGAGCTGCTGACGACGGACGAGCGGGAGGAGCTGAAGCGGCTCCGGAAGGAGAACGCCGAGCTCAAGCGCGCGAACGCGATCTTGAAGGACGCCTCCGTCTATTTCGCGACGGAGCTCGACCCGACCCGGCGGAGGTGACCGCCTATGTGGAGGAGCGGCGGGACGTCTTCGGGGTCGAGCCGATCTGCCGTGTGTTGGACGTGCCGGTGAGCACCCACTACGCGCGCAGGTCCCGGAAGCCGTCCCGCCGCGAACACCGCGACCGGGAGCTGCTGGCCGAGATCGAGGCCGCCCGCAGCGGCTACCGACGCGTCTACGGCGCCCGCAAGACCTGGCTGGAGCTGCGCCGGCGCGGCGTCGAGGTCGGCCGCGACCAGGTCGCGCGCGTGATGCGCCGGCACGGGATCGAGGGCAAGCTGCGCGGCCGCAAGCGCCGGACGACGATCCCGGACGAGGCCGCGGTCGAACGTGCCCGTGATCTCCTGCAGCGCGACTTCACCGCGATCCGCCCGAACGAGAAGTGGGTCTGTGACCTGACCTATCTGCGCACCTGGAACGGCTTCCTCTACCTCGCCTTCGTGCTCGACTGCTTCAGCCGGAGGATCGTCGGCTGGCAGCTCGCGACCCACATGCGCACCGACCTCGTGCTCGACGCGCTCGAGATGGCCAACGGCCTGCGAAGCCCAGCCGCCGGCCTGATCGCACACAGCGACAGAGGCAGTCAATACACGAGTATCCGCTACACCGAGCGACTCGACGAGATCGGCGCCGCCCCCTCGGTCGGCTCGAAAGGCGACGCCTACGACAACGCAATGGCCGAGGCCTGGGTCGCGACCTTCAAGTCGGAGCTCGTCGACGGCCGCCGCTTCCCCAGCTACGAACACGCCGAGCACGAGATGCTGCACTGGATCGGCTTCTACAACGAGGAGAGACTCCACGAAGCACTCGATGACGTGCCGCCCGCCGAGTACGAGGAGTTGAATATCAGGACAGACAACAAGACAATGGTGTCCGCCACCTAACAGAGCCTCCAACGGACCCAGGGTGGTTCAATGACCCCGCCGGCAAGGTCGTGCTCGATCCCGACCAGGGCGTCCAGCAGGCGCTCCGGCATCTCTTCGCCACCTTCGAGCGCACCG
>JBOGTE010000329.1:0-1529 GCA_050692015.1 Candidatus Limnocylindria bacterium | reverse complement strand
CTCGTCGCGAGCACCGACAGCGTCGGCACCAAGGTCAAGCTCGCCGAGATGCTGGACTCGCACGAGAGCGTGGGTCGCGACATCGTCAACCACTGCGTCAACGACATCGCGGTCATGGGCGCGGAGCCGCTCTTCTTCCTCGACTACTTCGGCACCGGCAGCCTCGAGCCGGCGCGGTTCGAGCGCGTGGTCGCCGGCGTCGCCGCCGCGTGCCGTGACGCGGGCATCGCTCTCCTCGGAGGCGAGACCGCGGAAGCGCCGGGGCTCTACACCGGCACCGACTACGACCTCGCCGGCTTCGTGGTCGGCGCGGTCGAGCGGGACCGGATCCTCGACCCCGCAGGCGCGCGCGACGGCGACGCGCTCGTGGGCCTGCCCTCCAGCGGCCTTCACACGAACGGCTACTCGCTCGCGCGGGCCATCGTCACACGGACCGCCGGGTCGGAGGGCATCGATGTCCTCGACGTGCTTCGCCTGCCCCGGCCGGAGCTGCGCGGCGGCACGCTCGGCCAGGCCCTCCTCGAGGTCCATCGCTCGTACCTCGCGGAGATCCGGGCGCTGCGCGAGGCGGCGAACGTGCGCTCGATCGCGCACATCACCGGCGGGGGCTGGGAGGGGAACCTCCCGCGCGCGCTTCCGGAGGGTCTCGGCGCGGTCGTGGACCGCGATTCGTGGATCGTCCCGCCGGTCTTCCGCATCCTGGCCGAGCTCGGTGACGTCCCGGAGGACGACCAGTGGGACACCTGGAACATGGGTATCGGGCTCGTCGCCGTCGTGGCCCCGGAGGACGAGCGCGCGGCGCAGCGCGCCCTGCCCGACGCGACCCTCATCGGCCGCGTCGAGCGCGCCACGGGCGACCACCGCGTCCGCTGGGCCTGACCTCGTCCTTGCGGCGGGTAGGACGAACAAGGAAGAGGAGAGGGGGAGGACCTGACCACTGAACCTGAACGAGGTCCGGACCCCCGGATCCTCAGCATCGGTGTACTTGTCAGTGGTCGGGGTACGAACCTTCAGGCGATCCTGGACGCGATAGCGGCCGGCCGGCTCGACGCCAGGGTCGTCCTCGTCGCCTCGGACCGGCCCGGGATCCCGGCGCTGGAGCGGGCGTCGCGCGCGGGCCTGTCCACCGCGGTGTTCGACGAAGCGGCCATCGGCTCGCGCCGGGCGGCGCACGCCGCGATCGCCGATGCGCTGCGCGCCCGCGGCGCTGAGCTGGTGGTGCTCGCGGGCTTCGCGCGGATCCTCGACGACCGCTTCTTCGAGCGGCTCGCCGGCGTGCCGGTGATCAACGTGCACCCAGCCTTGCTGCCGAGCTTCGGCGGGCGCGGGATGATCGGCGCGAAGGTCCACCAGGCCGTGCTCGCGTCGGGACAGGCGGAGTCGGGCGTGACGGTCCACCGCGCGGAGCCGGGAAAGGTGGACGAGGGCGAGATCCTTGTCCAGCGCCGGGTGCCGGTGCTGGCCGGCGACACTCCCGAGAGCCTGGCGGCTCGCGTGCTCGCGCAGGAGCACGAGGCGCTCGTCGAGGC
>JBOGTE010000328.1:0-1536 GCA_050692015.1 Candidatus Limnocylindria bacterium | reverse complement strand
GCCGGAGGCGGCGTCGGCGCCGGCGTGGGCGGCGGTGTCGCCGCCGCGGCCACGTTGACGGTGCCGCGCATCGTCGTGGGGTGGACCGCGCAGAAGTAGCCGAACGTGCCCGGCTGCGTGAGCGTCACGGACCGGGAGCCGGTCGAGAAGATCCCCGTGTCGAACGAGCCGTCGTCGGCTTGCGCGGAGTGCGCGATGCCGTCCTCGTTCGTCCAGGTCACGGCGTCGCCGACGTTCACGTTGACCGTGGCCGGCACGAACTGCACGCCCCTCATCGCGACGCCCGCGTTCGCCGCGACCGCGGCGTTCGCCAGAGCGAGCGCTCCGATGAGAGCCGCCACAGCGAACACGGCGCGAGGCAGGACCATACGATCGGCCGAGTGGGTGCCGCGGCCGCGCCGTTCGCCGCGCTCGAGAGCGACGCCGCAGGACTCGGCCTGCGGCTCACCGAGGCGCAGGCCGCGCAGTGCGAGGCCTACGCCGCGGCCCTCATCGAGGCCAACCGCACCGTGAACCTCACCGCCATCACCGATCCGTCGGCCATCGCCGTCAAACACTTCCTCGACTCCTTCACGGCATACGCGGCACGGGCCTGGACGGGTCACGAGCGTCTCGTGGACGTGGGCAGCGGCGCCGGGTTCCCGGGACTGGCCCTGCGCATCGCGCTACCGGGCACGCTGCTCACATGCGTGGAGGCGACGGGCAAGAAGGCGCGCGCCATAGAGGCGTTCGCGAAGCTCTTGGTCGTCCCCGTGGAGGTGGTCCACGGCCGCGCGGAGGAGCTGGGGCGCGAGCAGCGCTTCCGCGCCAGGTTCGACGTGGCGACTGCTCGCGCGCTCGGCTCGCTGGCGCACTGCGCCGAGCTGCTCCTCCCGTTCCTGCGGGTCGGCGGCGACGCCATCGTGTGGAAGGGCCGCGTCGATGCGGAGCTTCCGGCCGCCCAGCGCGCGCTCGCCGCCGTCGGCGGAGAGGTCGCCGGCGTGGTGCCGACCGCGTCCCTGGGCCTGGCCGAGGCCCTTCCCGGCCGGCACCTCGTCGTCATGCGCAAGCGCCGCCCGACGCCCGACCGCTACCCGCGGACGCCCACCGACATGAAGCGCCGGCCATGGTGATCGTCCCCTCGATCGACGTGCGCGGCGCGCGCGTCGCCGCGCACGGCGCGGTGATCGACATGACCCCCTCGGAGCTCGCTCGCCACTTCGTGGCCAGCGGCGCGCGCGAGCTCCACCTGGTGGACCTCGACTCGGCCGAGCGCGGCGAGCCCGCGAACCTCGCGCTGCTCGCGCACATCGCCCGGACCTGCGGCGTCCCGGCTCGCCTCGCCGGCGGCATCGCCTCGGTGGCCTTCGCGCGCGAGGCCCTCGACGCCGGCTTCAGGGGCGTGCTCTTCTCCTCGGCGGTGTTCGGCAACGACGACCTGCTCCCCGACGTCGCCGCGCTCGGGGACCGTGCCTTCGTGGAGATCGAGTCCCGAGGCGGCTGGCTGGCGCCTCGCGGCGGCGCTCCCCACCTGGCCGAGGCGGCCCGCGGCCGGGG
>JBOGTE010000327.1:0-1539 GCA_050692015.1 Candidatus Limnocylindria bacterium | reverse complement strand
GGTCACGCCGGCGCCGGAGGCGGCGCACGCGGTCAGCGTCCTGGTGCTGGGGCCGGCGGGCCGCATCGCCGAGGCCGGCGTCTGCGCCGAGCGGCCGGGCCGCGAGGAGCTCTGCGCCACGAGCGCGAAGGACGGCCGCGCGACGCTCGAGCTCGTCGCGGGCACCTACGCGGTGAGCGCCATGCCTCCCGAAGGCCGGAGGCTCGAAGAGGGCGTGGTCACGGTCGACATCGGCTCCTCCGCGAGCGTGGTGGTCACGATGCGCGGCCTCTCGCGGATCGCCGGCACCGTCCGCGATCCCGAGGGCCGCGGGGTGGGGGGAGCCGAGGTGTGCGCGCACGCCGCCACCTCGCCGGACGTGGAGTGCGTGCGCAGCGCCGCCGACGGCACGTACATCGTCGAGACACCGCCCGGCATCCACAAGCTCCACTACACCGGCCCGGCCGACGGGTCGCGCCTCATGGCCCAGTGGGCCCGCGGCCGGCTGGACTCCGGCGAGGCCGACCTCATCGATACGCGGGGGCACGACGTCGAGGGCGTGGACGTGACCCTGGTGCGGGGCGTGGTCCTGTCCGGGACGATCACGGCGCGGAACAGCGATGCGCCCCTCGAAGCGGCCCAGGTCTGCACCTACACGCTGGCGGCGCCGGTTGGCTGGCAGTGCGAGGCTACCGACCGCCGCGGCCGCTACAACGCCCTGCGCGAGCCTGGCCGCTACTGGGTCTGGACGATCCCGCCGGACGTGCACGGATCGCGGCTCATCCCGCAGCGCTACGACTCGGTCCTCGTCGGTGTCGATGCCACGCCGTTCCCGCTCTTCGAGGACCGGAGCCTCGACATGTCGCTGACGCAGGGCCTCGTGGTCAGTGGCCGGGTCACGACCTCGGACGGATCGGCCGTGGTCCTGGGCCTGGTCTGCGTGGACACGCCCTTCCCGACCGGCCGGATCTGCCGCGGCACCGGCGACGACGGGAGCTACGAGGTCGCGACCCGGCCCGAGACCTACCTGTTCAGCGTCGTGCCGCCGGGCGGCAGCGAGGTCGTGGGCGGGTACTGGCCCGGCCCGGTGCCCGACTGGACGAAGGCCGAGCGCATCCCGGTGCGCGCGGACCGGCGGATCGACATGACGCTCCCTGCAGGCGTGCGGCTCCACGGGACGGTCCGGAACGCCCGCGGCGCGCCCGTGGAGGCGGCGACGGTGAACGTCAACGACGCCAGCGGCCCGCGCTTCTTCGGGGTGACCGATATCCACGGGCGCTACAGCGTGGCCGTGCTCGCGGGCACCTATACGGTGGACGTCTTCGCCCCGCGGGCCGGCGAGCTGCTGAGCGTGGTTGGCCGCGAGCTCGTGATCGAGGGTGAGGTCGGGTACGACCTCGTGATGCCTGACGTCGTCGTCGCGCCCTGACGGCGCGCGCTGGCGTGCTGTCCTAGCATGCGCGCGCAACCGAGCTAGGAGGAAAAGTCATGTCTCCTGAGGTCCTCATCGTCACGCGCTGGGTCCACTTCGTGGCCGGCATCACCTGGATCGGCCTGCTC
>JBOGTE010000326.1:0-1551 GCA_050692015.1 Candidatus Limnocylindria bacterium | reverse complement strand
CCCGTGGGCCTCGACTTCCAGGTCGGACCCGGCGTCTCCGACGAGGACCTCGCCGCCGTCCGCGAGGGCACCGCCATCGTCGCGCGGTATCTCGCGGCCACGCTCGGCGGGGACCGGACGGGCCCCGCCGTCGCGCGCATCCGAGTCGGTACCGGCACCGAGGAGCACTGCTGCTTTGCCGGCCCCGGCGGCTTCGACATCATCACCTCGAACCACTTCTGGACGACGCCCAGCGCGCCGTCGCCCGAGACCTGGCCCGCCTCGACCGAGCGCCGGGAGCTCGCCGCCCACGAGTACGTGCACGTGTGGCAGTACGAGGTGGGGGGCGGCGGCTGCATGCGCGGGCCGGCTAGGTGGCTGGCGGAGGGCATGGCCGAGTGGGTCGCCTACCACTCGCTCATCGAGGCCGGCCTGATCACCGAGACGCAGCTCGAGACGTTCATCGGGCGGCAGCTCCGAAGCGGGCGCTACGTGCCCCTCTGGGACCTGCTCCGCGCCTGGCCCTTCGACGTCAAGCCGTACGCGGTGGGGTACCTCGCCGTGGACCGACTGGTCGAGTCGAGCGGCCCGCTGGCGCTGCGCGACTGGTGCGAGCGCGTGGGAGCGGGGGAGGAGTGGACCGCCGCGTTCGAGTCCGCGTTCGGCGAGCCGGTCGAGGACTTCTACGTGCGCTTCGAGGCCTACCGCTCCAACTACGCCCGCTAGGAATGGGGCCTGCCGGCGGCTATGTTGGCCCAGCCGGGTATCACTCGAGATACCAACTGGAACAAGGAGGCGCGGCATGGCCGCAGTCCGTCGGCGCGCGGTCGCGCTCGACTTCGAGCGCAAGGCGTTCTACACCCCCGCCGAGGTCGCGGCCATCCTCCAGGTCAGCACGCAGACGGTGCGGGACTGGATCCATCACGGCCGCCTCTACGGCATCCGGTTATCCGAGCGCATCTACCGAATCCCGCTCGGCGCTCTCCTCCTGAGACTCGGGGAGGCCCCTCGCGTGACCCGCAAAGTCCACCCCTACCGGACGTCGGGCAACGCGGCTGACCTGCGCAGGCTCGTCAGGGAGCATCGCCCGCCAACGCGTCGGAAGACGGCGCTAACGGAGGCGGCCCAGGGCCGCTGAGGCCCCTCGGAACCTCCGCCGCCCGGCCGTTGTACGGGAGGCGACACGGCTTTGGAGGTGCTTCAGATGCGTCGGGTCCTGGCCACGCTCACCGCGCTCGCGCTCAGCCTCGCCCTCGGCGCGCCGGCCATCGCCGGCGGCTGGGCCGCGACCACGCTCGATGAGGTCCCGCCCGACGTGCGGGCGGGGGACACATACCAGATCGGCTACACCATCCGCCAGCACGGCGTGACGCCCGTCAACGTCGACAAGACCGAGATCCGTCTCACCTCGCCCGACGGCGCCAAGACCCTCAGCTACGCCGGAGTCCGCGAGGGCGCGACAGGCCACTACGTCGCCAAGGTCACCTTCCCCTACGAGGGCGCCTGGAGCTGGTCGGTCACGCAGGGCCGCTTCGGGGCGCAGCCGCTCGGGACGGTCAAGGTCCTGCCCGC
>JBOGTE010000325.1:0-1574 GCA_050692015.1 Candidatus Limnocylindria bacterium | reverse complement strand
GGGCGGTCCCGTGCGCGCGGCCGGCGCGCCCCTGGCCGCGGCCGCGTTCGTGGCGGGGGGCATCGGCCTGATCGGCGCGCCGCCGCTGGTCGGCTTCCCCGGCCGCTTCTACGTAGAGCTCATGGCGTACGCGTTCGCCGAGTGGCTGGGCGTGGCCCTCGTCGCCGCGACGCTCCTGGTGCTGCTGGCCCAGCTGCGCATGGCCCTCTCGCTCTTCGCGGACGGCCTGCCCTCGTGGCGGCCGGAGCGGCGCCCGGTCTCGGGCGCGCTCGGGATGATCGTCTTCGCCGGGCTGCTCGCGGGCGGCCTCGCGCCGGACGCGTTCCTGCGGCCCATCGCCGCGTTCGCCGAGGAGTTCCTAAGGGCGCTGAGACCGTTATAGGCGCGGGGCCGCAAGCCGACCAGCGCGTGAGACCGACCTACGGCGCTCCCTCATCCGTCATCCAGCGCTCAAGGTCTCGGGTGTACTCGATGACCCCGCCCGGGAACCAGAGCGCGATCTCGGTCGCCGCCGTCTCGGGCGCGTCGCTCGCGTGGATGAGGTTGCGCAGCCCGACCAGCGCGTAGTCGCCGCGGATCGTCCCCGGCGCCGCCTCGTGCGGCCGCGTCGCACCCACCATCGCGCGGACCGCGGCGATCGCGTGCGGCCCCTCCAGGACCGCCGCCACCACGGGCGAGGCGGTGATCAGGCGGACCAGGTCGTCGAAGAAGAACTTGCCGCGGTGGACGGCGTAGTGCGTCTCGGCCATGCCGCGCTCCACCTGGAGCGCGCGCATCGCGGCGATGCGGAACCCGCGCCGCTCGAAGCGCGCCAGCAGCTCCCCCACGATCCCGCGCTGGACCGCGTCGGGCTTGAAGACCACGAGCGTGCGCTGAACGCTGCTCCCTTCGGTCACGAGGCGAGGTCCATCCTCTCCGGCTCGGGCGCCGCGAGTCCCGCCACGGCGCTGCGCGGCCCGATCGCCGACACGTACGCGAGCTCCGGGCGCAGATACTGCCGCGCCACGCGCTGGAGGTCCGCCGGACCGATGGAGTCGACGATCTCGCAGATCTCGTCCACGGTCCGGATGCGGTCGTAGAACATCTCCTGCCCCGCCAGCCAGCCCGAGACCCCGCGCGTGTCCTCGAGGCGGAGCTCGATGCGTCCCTTCACGAAGTCGCGCACCCGCTCGAGCTCGCTCTCCCCCACCGGCTCGTCGCGCAGCCGCGCGACCTCGGCCAGGGCGGCGGCGGCGGCCTCCTTGACGCGGTCGGGCGCGACGCCGGCGTAGATCACGAGGTGGCCCACGTCGCTGTAGTTGGCCTCGTAGGAGTGGACGTCGTAGGCGAGGGCGCGCTTCTCCCGGATCTCGAGGAATAGCCGGCTCGACATCCCCTCGCCCAGCACCGCGTTCAGCATGTCCAGCGTCCACTTGTCGGCGTGGCGCTGCGGGACGCCCCGCCAGCCGATGCAGAGGTGCACCTGCTTCCCGCCGCGCGAGCGCACCTTCGCCCGCGTCCGCGACGGCTTGGGCGCGCGCGCGAACGGCAGGCCGGGCCGCGCCGCGAGCTGGCCCAGGTGCTCGCCCACGGCC
>JBOGTE010000324.1:0-1578 GCA_050692015.1 Candidatus Limnocylindria bacterium | reverse complement strand
TGGAACAGCCGTCCCTCGCCCGACAGCGCCTCGAGCGTGTCGGCCGTGTACGAGGGGCCTTTGCGGTCGAGCTCGATGCGCGAGACGGCGAAGCGCGGCTCGTCATGCGTGGCTCGCTCGAGCATCGCGACCCGGTGCTCAGCCGACGCGACCGGGTCGCTCTCCTTGAGCGGCGAGCGCCTGGCCGGGACGAAGAGGACGCGGTCGAGCGGGACCGTCTCGAGCGCCGCGAGGGCGATCGCGAGGTGGCCGACGTGGACAGGGTCGAAGGTCCCGCCGAAGACGCCGATCCTGGCCGTGGCCGTCACCGCCCTCCGCGCTCCTGCCACTCGAGCTCGACCTTGCCCACCCGCACCATGTCGCCGTCCCGGGCGCCCTGCGCGCGGAGGGCGCGCTCGATGCCGGTCCGCACGAGGAACTCCTGGAAGTACGCGGCCGCGTCCGGGCTGTCCCAGTCGATGCCCGACGCCAGCCGCTCGACGCGGTCGCCGACCACGCGGAAGGCCGCGTCCTCCTTCACGACGTGCCAATCCTTGGCCGTCCGAGCGAACTCGATGCGGCGCTCGGCCTCCACGACCTCCTCGACTGCTCGGGGCGGACACATCCGGAAGAGGGTCCGCGCCAGCTCCGGCACGCCCTCGCCGGTCGCCGCCGAGATTGCCAGCGCCGGGGCGCCGACCCGCGCGGCCAGGTCCGCCGTCCGCCGGCGGGCATCCGGCAGGTCGATCTTGTTGAGCGCCACCAGCAGCGGGCGCCCCTCCAGGCCCCCGCCGTACGCCGAGAGCTCCGCCGTGACCGTGGCCATGTCGGCCAGCGGGTCCTCGCGCGCGGCGTCCAGCACGTGGACCAGGAGGCGCGTGCGCTCGACGTGCCGGAGGAACTCCTCGCCCAGCCCCGCGCCGTGGTGAGCGCCCTCGATGAGGCCCGGAATGTCCGCGATCACCAGGTCACGGTCGTCCGCGCGGAGCAGCCCCAGGTTGGGACTGAGCGTCGTGAACGGGTAGTCCGCGATCTTCGGGTGCGCGCGCGTCAGCGCGGCGAGCAGGCTCGACTTCCCGGCGTTGGGGAGGCCCACCAGCCCAACGTCGGCGATGAGCTTCAGCTCCAGGCCCACCTCGCGCTCCTCGCCGGGCTGTCCGTCCTCGGCGATGCGCGGCGCCCGCCGGGTGCTGCTCGTGAAGCGCGCGTTCCCGCGTCCTCCGATGCCGCCGCGCGCGAGCAGGAGCTCCTGGCCGGCCGCGACCAGGTCCGCGATGCGCGCTCCCGTCGCCGCGTCCGTGATCAGGGTGCCGAGCGGCACCGGGATCACCAGGTCCTGCGCGGACCGGCCGGTCCTATTCTCGCCCGCGCCGCCTCCGCCGCTCGGCGCCCGGAGCACCTTCCGCGAGCGGAACTCGGAGAGGGTCGTGACCTGTGGGTCCGCGCGAAGCACGACGCTGCCGCCCCGCCCTCCGTCCCCGCCGTCGGGTCCGCCGCGCGGAACGTGCGCCTCCCGGCGGAACGAGATGGCACCCTTCCCGCCGTCTCCCGCCTTCACCCTGAGGCGCGCGCGGTCCAGGAACACGGCCCCTAAGGAGC
>JBOGTE010000323.1:0-1585 GCA_050692015.1 Candidatus Limnocylindria bacterium | reverse complement strand
CGCCCAGGGCGAGCGGCTGCTCGCGCACGCGCTGCTCGTAGTCGGGCGGGTAGTGCTCGGGGTCGAACGTCAGGTTCCCGAGGACCAGGCGCTCCTCCGCCTCGTTCCAGAGGTAGACCGCCGTCGCGTCGGACGAGGTCGAGCGCTGGAAACCCTCGACGGCCGCCCGCAGGCTGGCATCCAGGTCGAGCGATGCGGCCGCGGTCGCGACCTCGTTCACCGTCTGCAGCTCGGCGAGGTCCTTGCGGCGGCGCTGGTCGGCGCGCGCGTGGATCAGGGAGAGCGCGGCGACCTGCGAGAACGCCGTCAGCATCTCCTCGTCGTCGGCGCCGAACGCCTGCTCCTCCTTGCTCTCGACCACCAGTACGCCGAGGAGGTCGTCCCGCACCAGCAGCGGCACGCAGATCTCGGAGCGGCACTGCTGGACCAGGCCGATGTAGCGCGGGTCCTTGCGAACGTCGCCGACGTTCACGATGGCTCGGGTCTCGGCGCACACCCCGGTAAGGCCGACCCCCGGCTTCGTGCGGAACGCCCTCACCGCGGGGAGCTCCGAGCCGGGCCCGGCCCCGTGGGCCATGTAGAGCTCGCCGCGGGCCTTGTCGTAGAGCATGACGTAGCGCGCGGGATACCCGAAGTGCTCGCCCAGGAGGTTGGACGCGGTCGCCAGCACGGCATCCTCGTCGTAGGCGGCGAGCAGGAGGGCTTCGGTCGCGCGCATCAGGAGAGGGACCGCCCGCTCGCCATGCTTCTTCTGCTCGGGGATGGTGGCCATGGCCGGTAGCACCTCGGTCCGGGGATGCTAAGCCCGCGTCACCGAGCCCGGCGAGGACGCAAAGCGGTCAGTTGCGCGGTTCGGGAAGCACCTCTCCGGAGGCATCCAGGTACCGGTCGGGGTTCTCCTGGAAGACCCGCTTGCAGGCCTCGCGGTCGAACGCATAGCCGCGCATCTCATAGCGAAGCCGTACGGGCCGCTCGCCCAGCGGGCCGTGGCAGATGACGCAGACCCCCTGCTCCTCCTCTTCGCTCACTCGAGCTCGAAGAGGGCCTGGTGAGCGCGCACCAGCTGGCCGTTCTCGGCTGCGACCCTCTTGACGCGACCGGCCACCGTGGAGCGGACCTCGTTGAAGAGCTTCATCGCCTCGATCAGCCCCACGACGTCACCCACGCCCACCGCCGTGCCGACCTGTACGAACGGCGGGGCCTGCGGCGAGGCCGAGCGGTAGAAGATGCCCGTCAGCGGTGCGGTGACCTCGACCGCCTTCGGCGCGAGGGGCTGCGGAGCGCGCGCCGCCTGCCCCGCCCCGGCCGCCGGCGCGGCTGACGCGGCGTCGGCCGGAGCGTACGAGGGCGCCGCGGCGGGCGCGCCGTCCTTGGAGACCCTGACACGCAGGGCGCCCTCGCGGACCTCCAGCTCCCGGACGTCCGCCGAGCGAAGGCGCTCGAGGAGGGCTGTGACGAGCTCGAGCGCCGCCTTTCTGGTCTCCGCGACCGTCACGCCGCCGCGTCCTTCCAGCGGCTGACGACGAGCGCGACGTTGTGCCCGCCGAAGCCCATCGAGTTCGACAGCGAGTGCTCCACCTGCCGC
>JBOGTE010000322.1:0-1608 GCA_050692015.1 Candidatus Limnocylindria bacterium | reverse complement strand
CGGTCAGCTCCTCGGCCTCGGCGTCGCGGGCGTCGCCGGGGTCGCGCGTGACCAGCTCGAGGAGCCCGTTGTCCGGGCCCACGGCCATCCGCCCGCGGATCTTGATGCCGATCGGCCGCCGCTCCGAGCCGACCCCCGGGTCCACCACGGCGACCACCACGGTGCCCTGCGGGAGGTCGCGCCAGGCCGCGGCCAGCAGCCACGCCCCCTCGACGACGTCGCCGGGCGTGACGTCGTGCGTGATGTCGAGGATCTGCGCGTCGGGAGCGGCGGCGAGGACGACGCCCTTCATGGCCGCGACGTACTGGTCGCGGAGGCCGAAGTCGCTGATCATCGCGACGACCGGCGGGGTCACGAGGCGCGCGCCCGCTTCCGCGCGGCCGGCCGGACGAGGTCCGGCATCGTCCGGAGCGCGTCGCGTACCAGGGCAGGCGGCCCCACGATCACCTGGCGCTCGTCCCATGCGGCGTCCTCGCCGCTGGTGAGCGAGACGACCGCGGCGCCCGCCTCGCGCGCGATGATCCCGCTGGCCGCGATGTCCCAGGGGCTGAGCGCGCCGTGGACGAAGAGGTCGAAGCGCCCGGCCGCGACGTACGCGATCTCCAGGGCCGCGGCTCCGAGGGTCCGGATGCGGGCGCAGTGCTTGTTGAGGAGCGCGAACCGCGACGGCGTCGTGACGGCGAAGGCCTGGGCTATCCGGCGCAGGCCCGAGACGCCGATGACCAGGTCGTTGAGGCGCGCGCCGCCGCCCTCGTAGGCGACGAAGGTCTCATTCGTCCGGGGCGAGTGGATGGCGCCCGCCCGCGCGCGGCCGTGCTCGACGTAGCCGATGGAGACGCAGTAGAAGGGGATGGCGCGGCTGAAGTTGAGCGTCCCGTCGATGGGGTCCACCACCCATAGCCGCTCGGGCGTGCGGCCCTTCCGGGGCGGGCCCTCCTCGGCCAGGACGGGGATGGCGGGGTCGTGGTCGCGCAGCCGGGCGATGATCGCCTCCTGGGCGGCGTGGTCCGCGGCGGTGGCGAAGTTCGCCTTGCCGCCCTTGCGCTTCACGATGTCGATGCCGCCGATGTCGATGGCCTCGCCGACCGCGCGGGCGGTGCTCGCGGCCACCTCCGCCAGCCTCGCGTATCGGGGCATCATGCGCGGCGATAGTGCAACACGACGCCGCTGCCAGCGCCGAGCTCGTTGACCGTGCGCGCCGCGGCGACGGTCGCGCGTTCGAGGATCTCGCTCGCGCCGTCGAGGCGCCGCTGTACCGGCACGTTTACCGGATCCTTGGCAACGTGGACGCCGAGGACGTGGTGCAGGACGCGCTCGTGTCGGCCTGGCGGTCCATCGGCTCGTTCGAGGGCGGCTCCTTCCGCGCCTGGGTCTTCCGCATCGCGACCAACCGGGCGATCGACGTGGTGCGGGCGCGGCGCCGTCGCGGCGAGCTCCCGCTCGAGCCGCCCGACGACGCGGAGGTCGAGGGGGCGGAGCCGGTCGCGGCGACGCCCGACCCGGCGGAGATCGCGGGTCAGGGCGAGGCCATGACGGTGGTGGAAGAGGCGCTCCGCTCGCTTCCCGCCGAGCAGCGCACGGCGCTGCTGCTGCGCGACGTCGAGGGCT
>JBOGTE010000321.1:0-1611 GCA_050692015.1 Candidatus Limnocylindria bacterium | reverse complement strand
GGATCGGGCTCCACGGGCGCGACCAACACCTTCCGGACCCTGGGGCCCGGCGCCGGGATCCTGGTGGCGCTCCTCGACATCCTGAAGGGCGCGGCCGCGGTGTGGATCGCGCGGCAGATCGTCCCCGGCGGGACCGGCTACCTCCCCGTCGCGGAGGCCGCGGCCGCGCTCGGCGCGGTGATCGGGCACTGCTGGCCCGCGTTCACCGAGGGCAGGGGCGGGCGCGGGGTCGCCACGGCATTCGGCGCGTTCATGTTCATCGCCACCAGCGCCTGGGCTGCCGCCGTGGTCGCATTCGTGCTCGGGATGATCTTTACGCGGATCGTCTCGGTCGCCTCGCTGTCGTCGGTCGCGGGCGCGCTGGCCGGCTACCTGGTCCTCACCTGGATGGGGCTGGCGCAGTTCCACCCGGCCACGCTCGTGTTCGTCCTGGTCGCGGGCGGGATCATCGTCTGGCGTCACCGCCCCAACATCGAGCGGATCATGCGCGGCGCGGAGCCGCGGGTGCTCTCGTGAGCACGCCCGAGGTCGCCGTGCTCCAGGCAGGCTCGTGGGGCACGACCCTGGCCACGATCCTGGCACGGGACGCCGGGCGGCGCGTGGTGCTCTGGACGCGCGACCCCGCCCAGGCGAAGGAGATCGCGTCGCTGAGGGAGAACCGCCGCTACCTTCCGGGCATCCGCGTGCCCGACAGCGTCGCCGTCACGTCGGACCTCGGCGACGCGCTGGCGGCGACGGACCTCATCGTCGCAGTCCCCGCCGGAGGGGTCCGCGCCTTCCGGGACGCCCTCGCGCCGCGCCTCCGCGCCGAGCACCGGATCCTCTCGGCCACTAAGGGCCTGGCGCAGGAGGACGGAGCGCGCATGAGCCAGCTGTGGTGCGAGGCCGTCGGCCGGGCGCGCGTAGCCGTCCTGTCGGGGCCGAACATCTCGCGCGAGATCGCCGCCGGCCTCCCCGCGCCGACGGTCGTGGCCTCGGACGACGCCGACACGGCGCGCCACTTCCAGACCCTCGTGGGTACGCGGATGTTCCGCGCATACACGAACGACGACGTCGTCGGCGTCGAGCTGTGCGGAGCGCTCAAGAACATCGTGGCCATGGGGGCGGGCGCGATCGACGGCATGGGCTACGGCGACAACGCCAAGGCCGGGTTCATGACGAGAGGCCTCGCCGAGATCGTCCGCTTCGCCTTCACCCAGGGGGCGAGTCCCCTCACGGCCCTGGGCATCGCGGGCTTCGGCGACCTGATCGCCACGTGCATGAGCACTCACTCGCGGAACCGCCTCGTCGGCGAGCTCCTGGCCAAGGGCTTGTCACTGGCCCATGTGCGCGAGCGCCTGGGCGGTCAGGTCGCCGAGGGGATCGGGACGACCCGGGCGGCGCACGCGGCCGCGGACCGCCTGGGCGTGACGATGCCCATCACGACCGAGACGTTCCACGTCCTCTTCGAGGGCAAGCCCATCCGCCAAGCGATGCGTGACCTCATGGACCGGGAGCGCGGCGAGGAGATCGCCGGGCCGCTCGGAGAGGTCGCGCGCCTCGTCGCGCAGGTCGCCGCAGCGCGGCGCGAGGACGAGGTCCACGCGGGCGCCGCGCGGCCGACCTCCTAGC
>JBOGTE010000320.1:0-1613 GCA_050692015.1 Candidatus Limnocylindria bacterium | reverse complement strand
CCGCTGGACGGCGTAGACGCGCACGACCGCGCGCCGGGGCGCCGAGGCCGCAAGCCGCACCACTCCCTCGTCGGAGTGACCGCCGATCAGTCGAGCTCGTCGTCTTTCGTTGACGACGACCGCCGCAACGTCTATGAGGATGAGGGCCAACAACGCTGGCGCTAAGTCGTGTCTTCAGCGTCGCGGCTGCCTCTGCTTGCCACGCGTCTCGTGCACGCGCTGGTGTTGTGCATCGACATAACACCCCTGCCGCGCTGATCGAAAGTGAGGAGCGGGGGCGCCGTCGGCTCTCACGCCCACTTTTCGCGCGAATCGGTAGCGGGGCCGTGAGGGCGTTCCGCGGAACGCGTAATCGCACGGAAGTGTCACGGATCGGACGGGAGTCGCATCGCGACGCACCATCCCTATCGCCCCAGCCATCCGCTCATATTCCTGACGCAGCGTGGATGTGCCGAGCCGCTCGTAGTTACGTGAGCTGGTGGTGGGTTCCTGGAGCGCGGCCGCCCCGGTTGGCCGCTCAGCCGCCGTCGGATCGGCTGCTCTGGAGCCACTCTCCGAGCGAGTCCAGCAGGCTCCCCATGCCCTGCTCGCGCCGGGCCGGTATCTCGTGGCCGTCAAGGAACGCGCCCTGCTCGGTGAAGACCAGTCGGGTGCCATCGCGCTCGGGCTTGAACTCCGCTGTGGCGACGGAGACCGAGATGCGGACCCCGTCCAGGAGCATGTCGTACGTGTAGACGATGCGTCGGCCCGGGACGATGTCCCGGTAGAGCGCCTCGAAGGTGTATTCCCGGCCGTCCGGCAGCATCCCTCGGCGGCGCTCCCATCCGCCGACGCGGAAGTCGAGCTCGAACTCCGCCTCCGGACCGTCGAACCAGCGCGCCTTGGCCTGCGGGTCGGACCAGGCGGCGAAGACTCGGTCGGGGGAGGCGTCGTAGACGCGATCCACGACGTGCTCTATCGATCGCTCGCTCATCGCGTGCCCGCTTCCAGTGGCTGGTCGTCGCTTTCGGCGAGGTAATCGCCCAGGCGGTCGAGCCGGCGCTCCCAGTTCGAGCGCCGGGCGCTGATCCACTGCTCCACCGGCCGCAGCGCCGCCGGCTCGATCTCGCAGGTGCGCACGCGGCCGATCTTCTCCGAGCGGACGAGCCCGCTGGCCTCCAGCACCTGAACGTGTTGTAACACCGCCGGCAGGGACATCGGCAGCGGACGTGCGAGTTCGCTGACGGAGGCCGGTCCGCGGCTCAACCGCTCGACGATGACCCGTCGACTGGGATCGGCCAGCGCGTGGAAGACGCAATCGATACTCTCGCCGCCGGAACGATACTTAAGCATTGACCTAACTATACTTCCACCCCCAGACAGCTACCAGGAGGAACGATGAGCAAGCTCAGATGTCACATCTCGATCTCGCTGGACGGGTTCGTCGCCGGCCCGAACCAGAGCGAGGAGAACCCGCTCGGCGAGGGCGGCGAGCGGCTCCACGACTGAACGAGGGCGTGGGCGCCCGCCCCGGTCACGCTCGCGTCGGACGAGGGGGAGGTGTGCCGGCTGGAGACTCATCGGCTCCTGCTTACGCGAGCCGAAGCGACATCCCGAGGCCTGGGCACCAGGCG
>JBOGTE010000319.1:0-1639 GCA_050692015.1 Candidatus Limnocylindria bacterium | reverse complement strand
GGTTCGCGCAGCCTCCCGTCGCGCACCAGCACGTCGACGATGCGCCGCCCCTCGAGCCGCGGCACCAGCGTCCGCCGCACGATCTCGATCTCCGGCAGCTCGGGCATGCGGCGGCGTCAGCTCCCCACTGCCGCCATCAGGGCCACCATCGCGGCCTCCGGGAGGTCACTGTCGCCCTTGAGGCGGCGTTCGGTCTCCAGCACGCGCCACGGCAGCAAGCGGGCGCGCTCGGATCCGAGCCGCGAGGCGGCCAGGTAGGCGCGGTGGAGCCGGTACGGGTGTAGACCCGCGATCGGATTGGGTAGACCTCCGGGCAGGTCCGCCTGCAGCCGTGGAGCGATGCGCGCCTTGAAGCGGCCGTAGTTGGCCTCCCCCCCCGGCACCCCGGTCAGGTCGAGCAGGCCGGCGACGGCGGTCAGGTTGCGGCAGGTGCCGGCGAGCAGACCGAAGAACGACAGGCGCGCGGCGAGCGGATCGTCGGCGCCCCGCAGCGCCCGCTCGCTGCGCTCCAGAGCCTCCTCCATCCGCCCGCCGCCGAGGCTGTCCAGGATCTGCCAGACGTCCTCCTCGCCGCGGTCGGTGACCACCCTCTCGACCGTCTCGCGGTCGACCACCTCGCCGCCTGTCAGGGTCGCGAGCTTGCGATATTCGGCGGCGAAGCGGGAGGCGGAGTCGGCCGACGCCCGCGGGTCGCCGCCGTATCCGCCGCCCGAGCCGCCGCTGGTGCGCAACGTGCGGCGGGCGAGCTCGCGGGTCGCCGCGCCGTCCAGGCGCGTCCCGGTCTCGCGCGCGAGCTCCGCCGCCAGCGCCTCGAGACCGTCCCACGAGCCGCGCCGGCCGGCCGCGACCTCCCCCACCGCCACGCTGGTCCCGCGCTCTTCGAGCGCCGTCACGAGAGGATGATCGCCGGCCACGTCGCGCTCGGCCAGCACCAGGGCATGCCCTTCCGGAAGGCCGCGCTCCAGCACGCGTCCCAGCTCCGCGAGCTCGGAGTCGTCCCAGCCCTGGATCTCGTCTTCGCGGGCGGCCGCGAGCAGGCCGGCGAGCTGCTCCCGGAGGTCGGTGATCTGCCGGCTACCCCGCCGCCGCGCCCGCCCTCCCGGTCGCTTCGCGCCCTGCAGGGCCGGGTCCGGGAGCTGCCGGATCACCTGCTCCGGGTCACCCGCGGCGGGGTCGATGCGATGCAGCCGCAGCGCCTGCAGCAGGCGTCCCGCGGCCTGGCGCGCCGCCCCGTCCAGCCCAGCCGCCGCATCGATGGGCAGGACCTCGGCCACTTCGTCGATCAGCGCCGCCACCGCTCCCGCGTCCGCCAGGGCGGCCGACTCGACCACCACCAGGACGCGCCCGCCGCCGAACAGCGAGTAGGTCCGCAGATCTCCGAGCAGTGGCGACAGGCGCGGAGGCCGATGCCGCACCTCCACAGAACCCCCGCTCCGCCCGGCGATCGCCTCCGCCAGACGTTTCGCCGCCGGCTCCGCCAGCACTGTCTCCCCGCGAACGAGATAGACCGGCCCGGTCTCGCCGCGCCCGACGCGATCGATCAGGGACTGGAGAGGATCCGGCACGGGCGGAGTATACGGCCGCCGTCAGGAGCGGCCGGCCGGCGGGCTCCCGCGGCCGCGCTCGCAACGTCCGGACG
>JBOGTE010000318.1:0-1648 GCA_050692015.1 Candidatus Limnocylindria bacterium | reverse complement strand
GGCGGCGTCGCCTTGGCGTGGGAGCGCAAGCGTCCGGTCGACTACCGGGCCTACGGCGCCGGGCTGGCGGTGACCGTTGCGGCGGCGTTCGGCCTTCGCGACAACGTCGCACGCACCGTGAGCGAAGACGTCGCCGCGGACGCCCTCGCCCAGACGACGGCGCTCATGCTCGGAGCGTCGATCGTCCTGGTGGCGAACCTCCTGCGCCGGCCGTCGGCGCTACCGCGGCTGCGAGCGGCGCTCGCGCCCTTCGCGAGCTCCGCCCTCGTGACCGCGCTCGCGCAGGCGACGCTGTTCGAGGCGCTCGACCGGGCGCGCGTGACCGTCGTCGCGCCGCTCGCGGGCACGGGCGTGCTCTGGACGGTGGTGTTCGCCGCGATCTTCCTCGGGCGCAGCGAGCTGGTCGGCCGGCGCCTGGTCGTGGTCGCGCTGCTGGTCGTCGCGGGCAGCACGCTCGTGGGCGCAACGCGCTGACTCTGCTCGGGTCTTCGTGTCGAACAGCCCGCTCCGCCGGCGAAGGCGGAGGGTCAACCTCGTGACGACGCCGACGTCGCCGGCACCCGCCCTGAGCGCCCAAAACAGGTCGGCGTTCTCGTCGCGGTCGGGGACGCGGATGACGCCGTCCGCGGTGACGATCTCGACCTCGTCGAGGTCATCGGACGGCCAGCCGACACGGCGAGCGACACAGCCGACGCACTCCTGGGAGTGGGCGGAGGCGAGCACGGCGGCGAGCCCGTGCTCCTGACCGCGCGGTCGACTTCGCCG
The DNA here is from genome assembly GCA_050692015.1 of Candidatus Limnocylindria bacterium. Lineage (GTDB taxonomy): Bacteria > Chloroflexota > Limnocylindria > P2-11E > P2-11E > GWC2-70-10. Next base: position 883 of record JBOGTE010000318.1, on the reverse strand, counting down.
AGCAAACACCCGCGCCCGACGTGTGCCCGACGCGCCCCGAGCTCGACGGTGATGCGGCGCATGCCGGACAGGTCGAGCGTCACCGCGCGCTCGGTGATCGGGGCTCCGGTGAGGCTGCTGGTCTTCTTGACATCGAGCAGCAATCCGCAGTCGCGCGCAAACCGGACCGCCGCGGCGACCTCCTGAGCTGAAGTCGGCCGGACGACGAGGGCCGGAACTCGCGCGACCACGCCGTTCCAGACCAGCACAGTCTCGTTCGGTCCCTCGTCGCACGAGCGGGGCAGCGAGCCGTCCCTCACCGTGACGCTCGGTTACGGCATCGCGGCCGCGGCGCGAGGCACCGCGTTCATGCGCAGTGCTCGCTCGCTTCGTGCCGGAACATGACCGGTAGGTAGAGGTAGCCCCGCTCGGCGCAGTCGCGCTCGTCCTGGTCGAGCAGCCGTTGGGCGCGGCCGAGCCAGCCGGTGGCCGGTCCCATCTCGCCTCGGCGAGCGAGATTCGTCGCCACCCAGAACGCGCAGCGGACGGCGCTAAGAGCCTCGCCTGCGTCGAGGTACGCATGATGGGCACGCTCGAGGAGACCCATCCACGCGTCCTCGCGGCCGAGCATGTAGGCCGAAGTCGCCAGCAGCTCGAGATCCTCTGCTCGCAGCGGTGCGGCCTGGTCGGCCCGTGAGAGTGACTGGCAGGCGTCCGTCCAGGCGCGCCTCGAATAGAACGACACCGACTTCCAGTCCGAGGCCGGCGGCCGCGATCCGAGGATGTCCCGGTCGCCGTGGAACTTCGCGGCGGCGGTCCCGGTGTGATGGTCAGGCGCTGAGGACGATAGCGGCCTCCTTGGTCGTGGTGTGAGCGGGCCGGCGACGGTTGTGGTCGCGTTCGA
>JBOGTE010000317.1:0-1660 GCA_050692015.1 Candidatus Limnocylindria bacterium | reverse complement strand
CCTCGCGGCGCGGGTCCGCCCCCGCCGCGAAGACCCCGTTCTCGCCGACGGCGATGGCCTGCGCCCCGCCGGTCGTCGCGTCCCACGCGCCCAGGAGCTCGATCTCATGCCCCTTCCCCTGCAGGCTTTTGCAGACCTCTTCGGGGAAACGCGCCTCGAGGCCGAGCGTTCTGCCGCGCTCGTGGAACCAGCGCGGCTCCTCGATCGCCGCCTGCACGTCCAGGCCGAAGTCGATCAGCGCGACCGCGAGCTGGAAGTTCGTCTGCACCTGCGCGTGGCGGCCGGGCGTGCCGAAGGCGAGGCGCGGCGCGCGGCCGTCCAGCGCCAGGACGGTGTTGAGGGTGTGGACCGGCCGCTTTCCCGGCGTGATGGCGTTCGGCGAGGCCGCGTCCAGCGAGAACCCGCGCAGGCGGTCGTTCAGCAGGATCCCCGTCCCCGGGACCATGGTCGCGGCGCCGAATGCGCTGAAGACGCTCTCGATGAGCGTGACCACGTTCCCGTCCCGGTCGGCCACGGCGAGGAAGGTCGTGTGCGACGGGACCGCGAGCGCTCCCGCCTCCACGCGGTCCGCGGCGCGTCCGCCGATCGCCCTGCGCCGCGCGGCCGCGTGGCCGGGGTCGAGGAGCCGCCGCGGATCGAAGTCCACCGACCTGGGGTCGCCCGCGTACGCGTCGCGGTCGGCGAACGCCAGCTTCTTGGCCTCGACCATCGTGTGCACCAGGTCGGCGCTGGCCCAGCCCATCCGCCGAACGTCCAGCCCCTCGAGGATCGCGAGCTCTTCGAGGAGGACGTGGCCCTGCGAGACGGGCGGCTGGCCGTACACCCGCAGGCCGCCGTGGTCCACCCACACCGGGTCGGGGCGGTCGGTGCGGTGCGCGTCCAGGTCGTCGCCCGAGATGAGGCCGCCCAGCGCGGCCAGGCCCTGCGTGAAGCGGCCGGCGAGCGCGCCGCGGTAGAAGGCGTCCGCGCCGTGACGCGCGATCTCGCGCAGCGAGGCGGCGAGGTCGGGCTGCTGCAGGATCTCGCCGGCGCGCGGAGAGCGTCCCCGCGGCATGTAGGTGCGCGCGCATTCGCCGTCGCGCGAGAGGCGCGGCGCGTCCGCGGCGATGGCGGCGGAGAGCGCGTCGCTCACGGCGAAGCCCTCCTCCGCGTAGGCGATGGCGGGAGAGACCACGCGGTCCATCCCGAGCCGGCCGTGCGCCTCCAGGAGGTCGGCCCAGGCGGCCACGCAGCCCGGGACGGTGGACATCACGGCACCCGAGTCGGGGTAGCCGCCCGCGAGCGCCGCGGGGTCGAGGGCCTTCGGCGCCGCGCCCGAGCCGTTGTAGGCGACCACCCCGCCCCCGCCGGCGTCGTACACCAGCGCGAAGACGTCGCCGCCGATCGAGGTCGCCTTGGGAAGGACGACGGCGCAGACGGCCGCGGCGGCGACGGCCGCGTCCGCCGCGCTGCCGCCGTCGCGAAGGGCAGCGATGCCGGCGGCCGTCGCGAGATGGTGACCGCTGGCCACGACGCCGTTCGCGGCGCGGATCGTGGGTCGGTGGGCCAAGTCGCTTCGGATCGTACAGCGGCGGCGGCCGCCGACCGCTTCAGCCGAGGGTCGGGCGGAGCCCCAGCGCGAGGGCGATCGCCACGGCGGCGAGCAGCGAGAGTCCGAGCC
>JBOGTE010000316.1:0-1696 GCA_050692015.1 Candidatus Limnocylindria bacterium | reverse complement strand
CGCGCTGTCCACGCGGACGGGCGTCCCCTGCCGCACGGCGCGCGCGAGGTCCTCGCCCCAGAGCTCCTCCGGGATGGGCCGCTCGTCGGTCACCCCGAACCCCGCGCGGTAGTGGAGAAGCGCGAGGCCGCACGTCCAGAGCCCGGCGCTCTGGAGGAAGTAGGCGTCCGCGAGCAGGGCCAGGGCGTCGTCGGCCGCGTCGGCGCGCCCGGATCGGGCGATGGCGCGGACCTCCGGGCCCAGCGTCTCGACGCTCACCGCCGCCTCCAGAGGAAGAAGGAGACGGCCAGAGTGAGGAAGGCCGCGACCGCCGACACAGCCCGAGCCGCGATCTCGAGCGGATGGCGCTCGAACACGAACTCCACGATGCGCGCACTCGGCGGCAACGTCACGTACATGTGGCCGTCCACCGTAGGACGGATCTCGAGCGGCGTGGTGGACTCCTGCCCGTGGACACTCATCTCCGCGACCTGGTAGGCGCGCCACTGCGGGTGGAACCGCTGCTTGAACAACACGCCGTTCGTGGCGACCTTCAGCTGGACACGCCAGCTCGTCGGGGATCGGAAGGAGCTGATCCCGGTCTCGTTGTCGAGCTGCGTCGCGCACGTACCCTCGGCCTTGCCGGGATCGCAGGGCGTCCCGCTCGGCCGTCCGTAGTTGCCCGTGCTCCCGACGCCGGCGTCGCCGAGCATCCACTCGATGGCGCGCTCCAGCTGCGCGCGCGCCGTCGGGTCGCCCTCGGCCGTCCGGCGGGGAAGGTCCACACCCGACCAGAGCATGTGCGCCGGCACGACGTCGAGGAAGCCCGTCGCGCCGAACTGCAGCACGCGGCTGCCGCCGACCAGCATCGCGGCCTTCTCCCAGCCGGGGTCGTCGGCGTACTGCCAGGGCGCGCCGAGCGCGGCCACGCGCCCCGGCCAGCCGGTCTCGGCCGTGATGAGGGGTGTCCTGCCCTCGGCGACCTCCTCCTCGACCCGGAACTCGTCCGCCTCGCGCTGCTGCACCTCGGCGTCGGGCATCCCGAGCGGTTGCTGGCCGGGGCGCCCGGCGACGTCCATCAGGAGGAACCCGGAGGAGTCGAGGTACTGCTGGAGCAGGTCGGAGGCGGCGCCCGTGCTCGTCCACGGCCGACCGTAGACGGCGACCATCGTGAACTCGCGCAGCGCGTCGAGGTCGAGCTCGTCGAGCGGCCGCGGCCACCACACCAGGACCAGCGTCTCGGTCGCCACGCCGATCTCCGCCAGCGCGTCGCCGAACACTCGCGCGTCGGCCTCCTCGGCCACGACGAGGATCGTCGCGGTGACGCCCGTGGTGAGGACCGGCCGAACGAACGGCGCACCCAGGATCAGATGGTCGCGGTCGAGCAGCTGCCAGTCGCGCTCGTTGAAGATCACGGCGCTCGAGCGGTCGGGGGCCATCAGCCGATCGGCTCCGAGACGGTCGAGGCGCGCGCCCGTGGCGAGCCGCTCCGCGGCGCCGAGCATCATCTCCGCCGGCACCTCGTCGCCCGTCGTGGGCACCTCGGGGTTCGCGGTAACGACCGCCAGCGCCTGGGCCGGGTGGACCGCGAGCCGCCCGAACGCGCCCGTGGTCCGGACCAGCGGCGCCTCCGCTGGGAGGGGCACGGCCAGGGCCAGGCCGTTCGCGGCGACCAGGACGAGGGCGGCGAGGGCATCGCAGCGCTCCTCGAGTGGGG
>JBOGTE010000315.1:0-1706 GCA_050692015.1 Candidatus Limnocylindria bacterium | reverse complement strand
GCGCTCGTCCGCGGCGCGCGCCTGCGCCAGTGCCCGCTCCCGCGTCACCAGCAGCCAGGCGTTGTAGGGATCCGCGCTCGCGCGGTCGAGGGCCGTCGCCGCGAGCTCGACGGCCGTCGTCCTGCGCGTGCGCAGCAGCTCCGCGGCCTCGCGGATGCTGCCGGGCAGCTCAGCCACGGGCACGCTCCTCCGGGCGCTCCTCGATGACCGTCTGGACGCGGAACAGGTCGCCGTCGCGCGTCGGCGCGTTCCGCATGGCGTCCTCGAGCGAGAGGCTCGGCCGGACCTCGTCCTCGCGGGTCACGTTCGCGAGCGGGAGGACCGATGCGGTCGGCGGGATGTCCTCCGTGTCCACCTCGCGGAGCTTCCCGACGGAGTCGAGGACCACCGAGAGCTGGGCCGTGAAGCGCTGGACCTCGTCGTCCGTGAGGCTGATCCGGGCGAGGTCGGCCACGTACCTGACGACGCCGGACTCTATACCGCTCACATCGTCAGTCTAGGAGCGCGAGCAGGCGCGGGCCGAAGAGGAACACGCCGACCGCGACCGAGCCAAGCGACGCGATCAGGACCATCCCGGCCGCCACATCCTTGGCGGCCCGAGCCTTCGGGTGGACCGAAGGGGAGGCGAGGTCGACCGCCAGCTCGACCGAGGTGTTGAGCCCCTCGAGGATGAGAACGAGCGCGATCACCGTTGCCAGGATCGCCCACTCGAAGGCGGCGAAGTCCATTAGCGCCGCAAGGACGATGGCGGCGAGCCCGATCCCGGACTCGATACGGAAATTGCGCTGCGTGCGCAGCATGTAAGCGAGGCCAGAGAAGGCGTACCGGAACGACCTCGCTAGGCCTGGCACGCCCGCAGCCTATCGTCGCGCCGGTGAGGGTCCTTCCCGAGCCGTCAGTCGCCCGCCGCATCGACCGCGAGATGTTCCTCCTGCTCGGAGGCGCCACAGCGCTCCTCATGCAGGTGGCCCACCCGTTGGTCGCAGCCGGCGTGGATCAGCACTCCGACTTCCGCACCGACGCACTCGGACGGCTCAAGCGCACCCTCGACACGACGTTTGCGGTCGTGTTCGGCGACGACCGCGCCGCTCTGCGCGCGATCGACCGCATCAACCGGGTCCACGCACGGGTCCGTGGGGTCGCCCCGGATGGCCGGCCCTACACGGCTCTCGACCCGCGGCTGCTGCTCTGGGTGCAGGCGACGCTGCTGCTCACCTCGCTCCGGCTCTACGAGGCTGTCATGGGACCGCTCTCGTCCGCAGAGCGCGAGGCCTACTGGGAGGAGACCAAGCCCGTCGTTAGCCGCCTAGGGGTGCCGAAGGCCCAGCTGCCCGCGTCCATCGCCGATCTCGACCTGTTCGAGCGCGAGATGCTCGCGGGGGAGGTGATCCCCGACGACACGGCGCGGCGCGTAGGCCTCGACGTGCTCCGGCCGCTTCGCTGGATCCCCGCGCCCCTGTACTGGCCGGGCGACGCGCTGGCCGCCGCGCTCCTGCCGGCGCGGCTGCGCCGGGACTTCGGCCTGCGCTACGGGACCGCGGAGCGGATGCTGTTCCGCGCGGTGATCGTGACGGTGCGCGCGGCGCGCAGGGTCCTCCCCGAACGCCTCACGGTGGTGCCGCCGGCGCGGCGGCACGAGCGGGCATCCGTGCAGCAGGCTTAGCCCCAAGTGCTCGAGCACGTGAAGTGGTTCACCGATCCGGCGG
>JBOGTE010000314.1:0-1788 GCA_050692015.1 Candidatus Limnocylindria bacterium | reverse complement strand
GGCGCGGCGAAGAGGACCACCAGAGAGATCGCGTTCACCACGGCGTGCGCCAGGATCGGCGCCCAGAGCGTTCCGGTGCGCCAGTACACCCAGGCGAGCCCCGTCCCGAGGACGAGGATCGGCGCCAGCACGCCCACCCCGTGCGGCACGGCGAATAGCAGGGCGCTGGCGAGCGCGGCCGCCGCGACGGGGACCCGCTGCGCCAGGGCCGCGAAGACGACGCCCCGGTAGAGCGCCTCCTCGGCGAACGGCGCCACCACCACGCCCGTGAGCAGGTCGAGAGCCAGCGCATCCGCGCCCCGGTGCGCGCTGAAGCTCTGGACGAGCGCCTGCGGGTTGGGCCCGAAGAAGGAGATGCTGACGAGGTTCGCGAGGATCGAGAGTAGCCAGAGGCCGAGCGCCGCCGTCACGGCGAAGCGGAGCTGCGCCACCCGCGGCCTCCGGAAGCCCAAGCCCGGGAGGCTGGTGCCGAGCAGCCGCGGGGCGAGCACGGCCAGGACCAGTAGCAGGGAGGCCGCGCCGGCGGCGGTGACGACGAGAAGGTCGAGCGGCGCCCGCTCGGCGGGCTCGCGCACACCCAGTCCGAGGGCCAGGACCGCCAGGAGCTGGCCCGTGGTCATCGCGACGAAGCCGGCGACCGCCGTGAGGGTGGCGGCCAGGGCGCTCCAGCGCCGGGGCGGCACCGCCTGGTCTGCGAGCGAGGCGGCTAGCGGAGGCCCGTCCGGCGTGCGCGAAGCGCCGCCTGAAGGATCATGTCCGTCCACTCCGTCAGGAGCGGCCGGGGATGCCGCTTGAACACCCCGACCTCGGCCACGCCCTGCGGCAGCTCATAGCTCCAGGGCAGATTGTGGACGTCGGACATATAGACGTACGAGGTGACCGGCTTGGGCGAGTCCTGGCGGACGGCGCCGATCAGGTCGAGCCGCGCGGGTACGAGCCGCGCGGACTCCCACATCTCACGCTTCGCGACCTCGATGATCGTCTCGCCGCTCCGCCGCGCGCTCGACGGGAACTCCCAGCCGGTGCGGTCGGGCCGCCGGATCCAGACGGTCAGGTCGCCGTAGAAGGGGATCACGAGGGCGATCTGGGCTGAGGCCGGCGGGAACTCTTTGAAGGCGGTGTCCCGGCGGGAGACGAAGCTCACGTCAGCCATGCCGTCAGATTAGGAACGCGTCCCGCCGTTCGTCAATGGTCCAGCGGTGTACTTTCCGCGAACGAGCGAGCGCTGATCCGCCTCTGTCAGCCGCGTAACGCGTCGGCCAGGCGGAAGGGGTCGCTCGCGATCACGCTCGCGGCGTAGAGCTCCATCGCGCCGATGTCGCTCGTCCGGTTCGCGGGATCCCCGCGGTCCACGATCCGCGCGTGCGGGGCGAACCGCCGCCAGTCCTCGCCGTCGGGCGCGAGGGGCGGCAGGTAGAGCGCCATGTTATGCGCCACGACGCCGAGCGAGCGGTAGGCCGCGAGCGTCCGGGCGATCCCCTCGGCCAGCGCCGCCTCGTCCTCTCCGGGCCGGCCGAGGACGATCGTCTCGCGCTCCTTGACGGGGGTCAGGCAGGCGAGCACCCGGGCCCGCCCGACCTCGACGCCCAGGCCGAGCTTCTCGTGGACCGTCCAGAGGTCGTCGAAATAGTCGTGCTCGCTGCGCGCCTGGTAGGCCAGGGCCTGGCGCCGGAGGGCTTCCACCTTCGGGTAGTGCATGCCCCGGGTCGTCGTCATCTGCATGTGCCCGTGTATGACCGAGCCGCCGGCACGCCACGTCGAGTTCCACATGAGGAAGTAGTAGCGGGC
>JBOGTE010000313.1:0-1796 GCA_050692015.1 Candidatus Limnocylindria bacterium | reverse complement strand
GTCGCGCGCCGGGGAGGCGACCTCGGTCTAGGCCCGCTCCAGGACGGCCTTGTCCAGCTCCAGCTGGACGGTCATGGGGTAGTCGCCCGTGAAACAAGCGCTGCAGAGCTGGTCGGCGCTGGCGCCGGTGGCGGCGATCATGCCCTCGAGCGAGAGGTAGCCCAGGGAGTCCGCGCCGATGTGCTCCTGGATGCCGGGGACGTCCAGGCGCGAGGCGATCAGCTCGTCGCGGCGCGCCATGTCCACCCCGAAGTGGCAGGAGTGGCGGATGGGCGGCGAGCAGATGCGCATGTGGACCTCGCGCGCGCCGTGCCGGCGCAGCAGCTCGACGATGGGGCCGCTGGTCGAGCCGCGGACGATGGAGTCGTCCACGACCACGACCCGCTTGCCGGCAAGGACGTCGCGCAGCGCGTTGTACTTGAGCGCGACGTTGTGCTTGCGCAGCTCGGGCGAAGGCTGGATGAAGGTGCGCCCGATGTAGCGGTTCTTGATGAGGCCCTCGCGGAAGGGGATGCCGCCGGCGCGCGCGTAGCCGACCGCCGCGGGGATGGCGCTGTCCGGGACCGGGATGACGACGTCGGCCTCGGCCGGCTGCTCCGCGGCGAGGATCTCCCCCATCCGCTCGCGCGTCGCGTACACGGAGCGCCCCTCGAGCTCGCTCGAGGCCGAGGCCAGGTACACGTGCTCGAAGACGCAGAGCGCGCGGCGTTCCGCGGGCGCGCGCGCCACGGTCACGGGGCCGCGGTCGTCGATGCGCAGCACCTCGCCGGGCTCCACCTCGCGCACGTATGTCGCGCCGATGGTGTCGAGGGCGCACGTCTCACTGGCGACGAGCCACGCCTCGCCCTTGCGGCCCAGACACAGCGGCCGCACGCCGAAGGGGTCGCGCACGGCGTAGAGCGCCTCGGGCGTGAGCATGACCAGGGACCACGCGCCGCGCAGCGTCGAGAGGCCGTGCGCGATGCGCTCGTCCCAGGTGGAGCCGGGCGCCGAGGCGACGGTCTTGGCCATGACCTCGGTGTCGCTCGAGGTCTCGAAGGCGACGCCCTCGGCGGCGAGCTGGTCGCGGTGCTCGCGCGCGTCGATGACGTTGCCGTTGTGCCCGATGGCGAGCTCGCCCAGCGTCTCGTCGCGCACGACCATGGGCTGCGCGTTCTGGATGCGCGACGACCCGGTGGTCGAGTAGCGGGTGTGGCCGATGGCGGCGCGGCCGGTGAGCGCGCCGAGGTCGGGCTCGGCGAAGACCTGGCCGACGAGGCCCATCCGGCGCACGACGCGCATGTCTCGCCCGTCGGTCGCCGCGATGCCGGCGGACTCCTGCCCGCGGTGCTGCAGCGCGTAGAGCGAGAAGAAGGTGAGGCGGGCGGCCTCGGTCGGATCCGTCTCCGCAGGGGACCAGATGCCGCTGATGCCGCACACGTCAGCGAGCGCCCTGCGTCGAGCCTCGACGCCTCGATCTCACCGATCCCGCGCTCGACCCCCGATGGATCGGGCTCTCAACGCCAGCTCGGTCCCGGAACCTCGCCCCCCTATTTGGGGGCTCGGACGGGTCTCGCATTAGGAACGGCTTGCGGCTGGCGTCCGTGCTCACGAGTTTCGTCCCAACGCGGTGGCCAAGCCGCATTCATAGGCCTCTCTAAGCGAGGCGACTGGCATGCCGAGTACCGGTGCGATCTCGAGGAGGTCGCCACCGACGGTCCCTAGCTCCCAGAGAGGCACGTCGTGCTCCGACGCGAGGCTGCGGATGGTGGAGAGATGTTCGGGATCGACGACGAGGACGATGCCGGAGGGGCCCT
>JBOGTE010000312.1:0-1801 GCA_050692015.1 Candidatus Limnocylindria bacterium | reverse complement strand
GAGAAGAAGTACGACCCCAACGACCTGGAGGTACCGAGCTTCCTGCGGCGCCGCTAGGCCCGCTAGACGCACCTCGGGCGGACGCCGTGCCTATATGTAGGCGCGGCGTTCCCATATGTTGTGTCGGTGCGCTGCCCCAACTGCGCCAACCCGGACACGAAGGTCGTCGATTCGCGCGAGGCGGAGGAAGGCGCCGCCATCCGGCGCCGCCGCGTCTGCGACTCCTGCGGCGAGCGCTTCACCACGTTCGAGCGCAGCGAGTCGGCGCGCATCCAGGTCATCAAGCGCGACGGCAGCCGTGAGGAGTTCGACCGCCGCAAGCTCGCCAGCGCGATCGGCAAGGGCGCCTCGAAGCAGCTCACGCCGAAGCGGATCTCCGGGCTCATCGAGGACGTCGAGTCGGCCATCCGGCAGAGCGGGACCGCGGAGGTGCCGTCCCAGCGCGTGGGCGAGATGGTCCTGGAGCGTCTGGCCTCCGTGGACCCGATGAGCTATCTGCGCTTCAAGATCGTGTACGCGCGCATGGACGACCCAGATGCCCTCTACGACGAGCTCGCGCAGCTCGTACGCGTCCGCGAGGAAGCGCGCGGCCGCGGCCTGGCCGAGCAGACCATGCTGCCCATCGCGGGCGCGGCCGGGCCCGGCCCCGCGCCTGCGCGGCGGAAGCGCCGCTGAGCCGATACGCCGCGCGTGCCGAGACCTCCGCGAACGTATCCTCGGCCACGATGGTCCTCAGCGATCGTGACATCCGGGCCGCCATCGACGCCGGGCGCATCGGGATCGACCCATTCGACCCGCGCTGCCTCCAGCCCGCCAGCCTCGACGTGCGCCTGGACCGGCAGTTCCGCGTATTCCGCTCCAGCCGCCACGCCTACATCGACCTCCGGAAGGGCGTGGACGACATCACCGAGCTGGTCACGATCGACGCTGAGCCGTTCATCCTCCACCCCGGCGAGTTCGTCCTCGGATCGACCCTGGAGCGCGTGCGCCTCGCGAACGACCTCGTCAGCCGCGTCGAGGGGAAGAGCTCGCTCGGGCGCCTGGGCCTGCTGATCCACAGCACCGCGGGGTTCATCGACCCGGCGTGGGACGGGCACATCACGCTCGAGCTGTCGAACGTGAACACCATCCCCATCACCCTGTACCCGCGGATGCGCATCGGCCAGCTGTCCTTCTTCACGCTCTCGAGCCCGGCGGAGCGGCCCTACGGTTCGCCGGAGCTCGGCTCGTCCTACCAGGGCCAGGCGGGACCCACGCCGTCGCGGTACCGGCTGGACGTGTAGATGGACCCGGTCGCCTTCCTGCGCGTCTTCGCGGTGGCGTTCATCGACGTCCTGGGCAGCGTGCTGACGGTCGCGATCTTCGTCCGCGTGATCCTCTCCTGGATCCAGATCCGGCTGCCCGCGGGGATCGCGGACTTCCTGTTCAGCGCGACCGAGCCCATCCTGGGGCCCATCCGGCGCGCGCTGCCCGCGATGGGCGGGATCGACTTCTCGCCCTTCATCGCCGTGATCCTCATCCAGATCGTGCAGGGCGTGCTCCTCACGATCGTCCGCCTCTGACCCTCGCCCTCGGTGCGGCCGCCGGCCGGGTCCGCTTCCGCGTCCGGGTCGTCCCGCGCGCGTCCCGCGCGGTCGTGGGAGGCGTCCGGGAGGGGGAGCTCCTCGTCCGGGTGACCGCGGCGCCGGTGGAGGGCGCGGCCAACTCGGCGGTCGTCGCGGCGCTGGCGAAGACCCTCGGCATAGCGCCCCGCGACGTGCGCCTCGAGGCCGGCGCGCGCGGGCGCTCCAAGGTCGTGAGC
>JBOGTE010000311.1:0-1805 GCA_050692015.1 Candidatus Limnocylindria bacterium | reverse complement strand
GCTCGAGCGCCGCCTTTCTGGTCTCCGCGACCGTCACGCCGCCGCGTCCTTCCAGCGGCTGACGACGAGCGCGACGTTGTGCCCGCCGAAGCCCATCGAGTTCGACAGCGAGTGCTCCACCTGCCGCTTCCGGGGGGCGTTCGGCACGTAGTCCAGGTCACAGTCGGGATCGGGGACCTCCTGGTTGATCGTGGGCGGCAGCACGCCGTCGCGCATCGCGAGGACGCAGAAGATCGCCTCGATCGCCCCGGCCGCCCCGAGGGTGTGGCCGGTCATCGACTTGGTGCTCGAGACGGCGAGCTTGTAGGCGTGATCGCCGAACACGGTCTTGAGGGCGCGCGTCTCGGATCCGTCGTTCGCCGGGGTCGATGTCCCGTGCGCGTTCACGTAGCCGATGTCCGCCGGCTCGACCGTCGCGTCCTCGAGCGCCATGCGCATGGCTCGCACCGCGCCCTCCGCGCTCTCGGGCGGCGCGGTTATGTGGTGCGCGTCGGCGGTCGCCCCGTACCCGGTCAGCTCGGCGACGACATGCGCGCCACGCGCCTTCGCGAAGTCGAGGTCCTCGAGGACCAGGCAGGCGCCGCCCTCGGCGAACACGAAGCCGTCGCGCTCCTTGTCGAACGGTCGCGAGGCCTTCTCCGGAGCGTCGTTGCGGCGGGACAGCGCGTGCATCGAGTTGAACGCGCCGATCGCGACCTTGATCAGCCCGGCCTCGGCGCCGCCGGCGAGCATGACGTCGGCCTGGCCGCGCCGGATCGTGTCCGCCGCCAAACCGATCGAGTGCGCGCTGGAGGCGCAGGCGGACACGGTCCCGATGTTGGGACCCTTGGCGTGGAACTTCATGGCCACCTCGCCGGCCGCCATGTCCACGATCATCATCGGGATCATGAACGGCGAGACCCGCCGAGGGTCCTTGTCGTGCGCGATGATGTTGTCCACGAGCGTGGAAACGCCGCCGATCCCGGAGCCGAAGATGACCCCGACCCGCGCCGCGATGTCGGGCGTGACTTCCAGCTTCGCGTCGGCGAGCGCCTGGGTGGCGGCGGCGACCGAGAACTGCGCGAACCGGTCCGTCCTGCGGACCTCCTTGCGGTCGAGGTACTTGAACGGGTCGAACTCGGGGATCTCGCCGGCGATCTTGGTCTCGAGACCCTCCGGGTCGAACCGCGTGATCGGCCCTATCCCGCTCTTGCCGGCGAGCAGGGCGCTCCACGAGCTCTCGACGTCCAGCCCCAGGGGCGTGACCAGGCCCAGGCCGGTGACGACGACACGCCTGCGCCCTTCGCGGTCCATTGCCGGTCGAGTCTAGATAGGCTCGGAGCCAGGAGGGCAGCCGTGACCGCGGAGCTGTTCGAGGCCATCAAGAAGGGCACGCGCGCGACGGTCGCAAGCCTGGTCGCCGCTGACCCGCGCTTGGCCGAAGCTCGCGAGCCGGGCGGGACGTCGGCCGTCCTCACGGCCCTCTATCACGGGAAGCCGGAGATCTGCGTCCTGCTGCTCGCCCGCAAGCCTCGGCTCGACATCTTCGAGGCCGCCGCAGTCGGGGACGTCGAGCGCACGCGGGCGCTCCTGGACGAGGATCCGTCGCGAGCGAACGCCTTCGCTCCCGACGGCTTCCATCCCCTCGGGCTCGCCGCGTTCTTCAAGCGTGCCGACGTGGTGGCGCTGCTCGTCCACCGCGGAGCGGATCCGGCACCTGCGTCGCGCAACCCGCAGGCGTTCACCGCGCTCCACTCCGCCGTCGCCAGCGACGCCGGAGCCTGCGATATGGGGATCGTGCGGGCGCTCGTCGAGGCCGGTGCTCC
>JBOGTE010000310.1:0-1806 GCA_050692015.1 Candidatus Limnocylindria bacterium | reverse complement strand
CGTCGGACACCTGCTCGAGGCCCTTCTCCGCGATGATCGCCTCGGGCTCACGGCGCGACGCCCACATCTCCGCGAACACGTCCTTGGCGGCCGTGCCGCTTACCGCGCCGCCGGCGATGAGCCGGACCAGCGCGGCGAGATGTTCGGGCGATACCGGGATGTCGCCGGGGCGCATCCCAGCCCCCCGGAGGCGCCGTAGGACCTCGCCGCTGACCCAGTTCGCCACGCTCTTCGCCTGACCGGGCGCGGCTGCGGCCGCGCGCTCGTAGAAGGAGGCGAGCGCCGGGTCCGAGACGAGCACGCGCGCGTCGTGGTCGGGGATGCCGTACTGCGCGGCGAACCGGGCGCGCCGCTCGGCCGGCATCTCGGGCAGCGCGGCGCGTAGCGTCTCGACCGTCTCGCGCGAGGGGGCGTAGGTCACGAGGTCGGGCTCCGGGAAATAGCGGTAGTCCTCCGACTCCTCCTTGCGGCGCTGCAGGAAGGTTCGGCCGGTGTCGGGGCTCCAGCCCACCGTGATCTTGCCCTTGCGAGACCGGATCTCGCCGCCCGCCTGCCAGTCCTCCCAGAGCCGCTGCGCCTCGAACGTCGCGGCGAGCTCGAGCGCGCGGTAGGAGTTCAGGTTCTTGATCTCGCTCTGCGGGGGCCACACGGTCTTGCCGTCCTCCTGGAAGCGGATGGACACGTTCGTGTCGAAGCGCGCGGCGCCCTCCTCGAGACGGAACTCCGAGACGCCGGAGTAGATGAGGATCTCGCGCAGCGCCTCGGTGTAGGCGAGCGCCTCCCGCACCGAGCTCAGGTCGGGCGCGCTCACGATCTCGAGGAGCGGCACGCCCGAGCGGTTGAAGTCCACCAGCGATCCGGCGGCGCCGTGCAGAAGCTTGCCGGTGTCCTCCTCGAGGTGCGCCCGGATGATGCCGACCTTCTTGGTGCCGCCGCCGGCAGAGGGGCGCCCCGCGGCGCCGGAGGCGCCGTGGGGAGGCTCGGCGGGGATCTCGAGCCAGCCGCCGACGTTCAGGGGCAGGTCGTACTGCGAGATCTGGTAGCCCTTGGGCAGGTCGGGGTACATGTAGTTCTTGCGGTCGAACTTGGTGTGCTCCGGCGTCTCGCAGTGGAGCGCCAGGCCGGCGGTGATCGCGAGCTCGATGGCCCGCCGGTTCGGTACCGGCAGGGCGCCGGGCAGCCCCAGGCACACCGGGCACGTGAGCGTGTTCGGCGGCGCGCCGAACCAGCGCGCCGAGCACCCGCAGAACATCTTCGAGCGCGTCGCCAGCTCGACGTGCGTCTCGATGCCCATGACGATCTCGTACGGCCGCTCCGTCACGGCGTCCCCAGCGGCGAGACGCGCGGCTGCGGCGTCGCGCCGTACGCGCGGATCTCGCGCGCGACGTTCACGATGACGCGCTCCCCGTCCACCGAGACAAGATATCGAGCGAGCGAGCGGGGAGCGGCGACGGGCTCGCCCTGCGGCCCGAAGATCGCGGAGCCCTCCAGCTCGGTGCCGGCCGGGCATTCGGCACTGAAGCTCCAGAGCGTGCCCGTGATCGACGGGATCGCGACGACCTCGCAGTCTGGCCCGCCTTCGGACGGCGACCACGACGCCTGCACGGCAACGACGTCGCCCTCGACCGGCTCGGCGATCCAGAAGGCCTGATCCTCGGCAACGAGCGGCGCGCCGATGCGGACCGGCGGCTGTCCGAACGCGGGGACCGCGTCCCGGGCGAGGATCACGCGGCCACCGGGCACCACGGCCGGCGGCGTCACCAGCTGCGGCATTAGCGCGGCCACGGCGACCGTGCCGATCAGCAC
>JBOGTE010000309.1:0-1829 GCA_050692015.1 Candidatus Limnocylindria bacterium | reverse complement strand
GGGTCGACGTGACCGCCGCGGACATCTCGGAGCTGATGTTGGGTCTCGCCCGACGCAGGGTCGACGTGCCGGCGTGAGCGGGCACGTCACCGTGGAGCGAGCCGACATCACCGCGCTGCCCTATCCGGATGGCTCCTTCGACCGCGTGATCGCCGAGGCGGTCACGATGTTCGTCCGTCGCCGCACCGCTGCCCAGGAGCTGTTCCGGGTGTGCCGTCCCGGGGGCCGGGTCATGGCGACGGAGTTCTTCTGGCGCCGGCCACCCACCGAGGAGGCCCGACGGATCTTCCTGGGCGAGGTCTGCCCCGGTCTTCGGTTCGACAGCGTCGAGGACTGGGTGGCGGTGTACGAGGGCGCCGGCCTGGACGACGTCCGCACCAGGGTCGGACCGTTCGAGATGCTGAGCCCACGGGGTTTCCTCCAGGACGAGGGGTGGCGTGGGACGCTGGCCTTCGCAGCCCGCGGCATGAGCCGGCTGGCCTACCTGCGCCGGCTCTCGTGGTTGATGCCGAGGATGGCGCGGGCGGTGCCCTACCTCGGCTACATCGCCGTCGTCGGGACCCGCCCCTCGGTGGGAGGAGCGCGAGGGCTGGCGACGGACGACCCTCGAGTTGCTGTATCCGAGGCTCGCTCCGGCTGATCCGAAGAAGGAGGCCCGACCGGGTCGCCTCCGGCCTAGCCTGGGCCGGCGACGTCGAAGGGGGTCGCCGTGGCCGATGCAGCGCCCGGAGGACCCGCGCTCGCGGCGGGGTTCGAGGCGCTGGAGCGCGGCGACTGGGGCGACGCGCGGTCGTCGTTCGCGGCGGCGCTCGCGGCGGCGGAGACGCCGGCCGCCTTCGAGGGGCTGGGTGCGGCCGCGTGGTGGCTCGACGACGCAGCGACGCTGTTCGAGGCGCGTGAGCACGCCTACCGCCTCTACCGGGAGGCCGGCGACGCGCGGGGCGCGGGGCGTGTGGCGTCCGCGCTGGCGGTGGACTACCTGCTGCTGCGCGCGGAACCGGCCGTCGCCAGCGGCTGGATCCAGCGTGCCCACCGCCTGCTCGACAACCTCGAGCTGTGTCCGGAGCAGGGGATGCTCGCCGCCTACGAGGGCGGGATGGCGATCGACGTGGCCGACGACACGGTGGCCGCCGGCGCCCACGCCGAGCGCGCGGCCGAGGTCGGCCGGCTCCTGGGAATCGCCGATCTCGAGATGCTGGGGCTCGGGATCCGGGGCGTCGCGCTCGTCACCGAGGGGGCTGTGGACGAAGGGATGCGGCTGCTGGACGAGGCGACCGCGGCGGCGACCGGGGGCGACATGCGGGAGCCGGTGGCGATCGGCCTGACGTGCTGCAACCTCATGTACGCCTGCGAACGTGTGCGCGACTTCGACCGGGCGGCGCAGTGGTGTGCCCGCATCAAGGAGTTCAGCGCGCGCATCGGACTGCGGGTCGTCCTCAGCCTGTGTCGGGTCCACTACGCCTGGATGGCGCTCGTGCGCGGCGACTGGGACGAGGCCGAGGAGGAGCTGCTGCCCCTTCTGGAGGAGCTCGTGACGGCGCTGCCGGCGGTGCTGCCCGACGCCGCCGGCTGCCTCGGGGAGCTGCGCCGGCGCCAGGGCCGGCTCGCCGAGGCCGAGGAGGTCCTGCGTCCCTTCGCCTTCCACCGGTCGCGTCGGTCGGCCTCGCGGCGGTCGCACTCGACCGGGGCGACGCGGCAGGTGCCGCCGACCTCGCCGAGCGGACCCTGCGCGCCATCCCCGAGAACGCCCGGACCCAGCGCGTGTCCGCCTGCGAGCTGCTCGTCCGCGCCCGGACCGCAGCCGGCGACCTCGACGGGGCGCGCGCCGC
>JBOGTE010000308.1:0-1833 GCA_050692015.1 Candidatus Limnocylindria bacterium | reverse complement strand
TCTCCGCCGCAGCCGGCGGCGATCGCGCCGAGCGCGGCGAGGAGCCCGATCAGAAGGACGATCCTGCGCATCCGGGGGGCTCTCGACACTATCACAGCGATTCGCGCCTAAACCCGCCCGGACCGCGGGCCGATAGGGGAGGGGGTGTCCGTCTCTCTCCTCTCCGCGACCAGCTGTCCCCGGTGCGGCGCCGCCGTCCCGCGCGGCCTTCGCTACTGCGGCAACTGTGGCGCCGACCTGCTCGCCCCGGAGCTGGCCGAGCCGGTGCCAGAGGGTGACTGGGAAGGGGAGCGGGAGCGGTCCGGCGGCGCCAGGCTCGCGGCGCGCGGCGCGGCCGCCTTCGCGCTCGCCGCCGCCCTGGCCCTCTCGCTCTTGGCGTACGCGAACCAGCGAAGCCTCTCGGCGGACGAGCGGGCCGCCTGGGAGCGTGCCGTCGCGGACGTGCGGGCCGACGTCGGCGCTCTCCAGGAGGCGAACGCGCTCCTCTCCGGCCGGGTCGACTCGGCGCAGAAGCGGAGCCAGGGTGCCGCGCCGCTCGCGCAGCGGGCGCTCAAGAGCGTCTTCACGGTGGAGACTGATTCCGGGCTCGGAGCCGGCTTCGCCGCGTGGACTCAGGGTGGAGTCATCTACCTGGTGACCGCCAACCACGTGATCGCGGACGCGCGCAGCCCGTTCGTCACAGTCTCTCGCAAGGGGGCCTCCTGGAGCGGCGAGATCGTGCGCCGGGATCCGCGCAACGACCTCGCTCTGATCCGTGTCTCCGGTCGGCCGCAGGGGGCAAAGCCCCTCTGGCAGAAGCCGAGCCCGAACGTGCCCGAGCCGGGCGACGAGCTCCTCCTCATCGGCAGCCCGTATGGACTCGACGGAACCGTGACCACCGGAGTCGTGAGCCGCGTGTCGAAGAAGGCGATCCAGACGGACGCGGCGGCCAACCCCGGCAACTCGGGTGGGCCCGCGATCGACCTCGACGGACGCATCGTGGGCGTTCTGGTGGCCGGCGGCGGCCAGAACATCAACTTCGCCGTTCCGATCGCCAGCGCCTGCAAGAACCTGCGGGACTGCTAGACGAGCGACCGCTCCGCGGCTTCTCGTCTATGCCACGTGCTCGAGCGCCTCGGAGCCGAGATCGCGCTCGAGCAGGTCCAGCACCGCCTCCTCGATCGCTCCCTGAGTGGCCGGCTCGCCGTAGTCGACGTCGCCGAGCTCCGCGAGCGCGCCGCCGATCGTGAGCCCGTCCCGGTAGCGGTCGAAGACGCGCGGGTCGATGTACGACGCCCGGCAGACGGCCGGCGTGTTCCCCAGGTGGTGGGCGACCTCGCCGATCGCGCGCGAGATGGCGCGCTTGCGCGCCGTCCGCGAGGAGACCGCAGCCCCGGAGACGGCGAGCCCGAGGGCAGCCAGCACCGTCGCGTTCCAGGTGCGGAAGTCCTTGGCCGAGAACTCGTCCTTCGTGACCGCCTTGATGTAGTCGTTGATGTCGTCTGAGCGCACGTCCACCCAGCGGCGGCCCCCCTTGTACGCGAGGAGCTCGGGGCCCCCGCCGCGGCGCTTCTTGAGCGCCTCGACGACGCGGTAGACGTCCCGGTCGACGACCGACTGCACGCGACGCTTGCCGCCCTTGGAGGCGTAGTCGAAGGTGATGACGCTGCCCTCGCCGAGGCTTGCGTGGCGCTTGTGCATCGTGGCGAGGCCGTACGTCTGGTTGTCCTCCGCGTACTCCTCCGTGCCGATGCGGAAGAAGCCGCGGTCGAGAAGGCGAACGGCGCAGGCGAGGACGCGCTCGCGGGTCAGATCGCGGCGGCGAACGTGCCTTGCCGCCGCCTCGCGCAGGCC
>JBOGTE010000307.1:0-1837 GCA_050692015.1 Candidatus Limnocylindria bacterium | reverse complement strand
GGCATGTTCCGGTCGGCCACAGGTGACCTGTCGGAGCGTGCGAGCCGCGACGAGTACGAGCCGGACCCGCCTGTCTCCGACTGGCCGGAGCGGTGACCCTCGTCCTCGATGCGGGTCCCGTCCTCGCGGACATGGACGCGGCTGACGCGCATCACGACGTCTGCTCAGCGCTGATCCGCGCGACGCGGGAGCGGCGGGTCATCCCTGCGCCGGTCCTGCCGGAGATCGATCACCTCGCCCGAAGGCAGCTCGGACCCGACTCGATGCTTGCACTCCTTCGGGACGTACGGCGCGGTAGTTACGAGGTGGAGGATCTCCTGCCGACGGACTACGAGCGTGTCGAGGAGCTCCTGAGGACCTACCGCGACCTCGGCGTCGGCTTCGTCGACGCTGCCGTGCTTGCGATCGTCGAACGGCTTGGGGAACCGAAGCTCGCGACCCTGGACCGTCGCCACTTCTCGGTGATGCGTCCACGTCATCGCGCGTCGCTCGAGCTCGTTCCGACCCCTATCTAGCGATCCTCTCCTCAAGGAGTTCGCGCTCGGCGGGGTTGCCGGTGAGCTCGAGGGCGCGGCGGTCCGCCTCACGTGCTTCGTCCGCTCGACCGAGGTCGCGGAGCAGCTCAGCGCGCGCCGCATGGAGCAGGTGGTAGCGGTCGAGGTCCGCCGCGATGGCATCGATCTCCCGCAGCGCGTGCTCGGGGCCGGCGACCTGCCTTAGCGCGATGGCGCGATTGAGGCGGACCACCGGCGAGCCGGCACTGGCCGCGAGCAGCGCGTCGTACAAGCGGAGGATCTGCGGCCAGTCCGTCGCGTCCCAGGAGGTCGCTTCAGCGTGGACGGCCGCGATGGCGGCCTGCAGCTGATACGGCCCTGGTCGCCTGATCGCGCCGGCCCGTGCGAGGAGCTCGACCGCGCCCGAGATCCGAGCCCGGTCCCAGCGCGAGCGGTCCTGGTCCTTGAGCAGAACGATCCGTCCGCGCTCGTCGAAGCGCGTGGCGGCGCGCGACAGGTGTAGCCGCATCAGCGCGAGCAGCCCCAGGGCCTCGGGCTCGTCGGCAAGCAGGCGGACGACGAGTGACGCGAGCCACTCGGCGTCCTCGGCGAGGTCACGCCGGGCGGCGCGCTCGGGCCCGCTGGAGAGGTACCCCTCGTTGAAGACGAGGTAGAGGACCGCCAGCACTTCGCCAAGGCGCTGGGGCAGTTCGCGGGTCTCGGGGGCCTTGAAGGTGATGCCCGCGTCCACGATCTTCCGCTTGGCGCGGACGATCCGCTGCGCCAGGGTCGCTTCCGGGATGAGGAAGGCGCGCGCGATCTCGGGCGTGGTCAGCCCCGCGACGGACCGGAGCGTGAGCGCGACCTGCGCCTCGCGCGAGAGCGCGGGATGGCAGCAGGTGAAGATGAGCTCAAGGCGGTCGTCCGTCTGCATCGATGCCATTCCTTCTGCTGCCGTCGGATCTACGACGGCGCGCGATGCCTCCTCCTCGAGTACCGCGAGCTTCTGCCGGTAGCGCGTCTCACGTCGCAGCCGGTCGATGCCCTTGCGGCGCGCGACCGTGAGGAGCCAGGCGGCGGGGACCTCCGGGACGCCTTCGCGGGGCCAGTGCTCGAGCGCCGAGACGATCGCGTCCTGCACCAGCTCCTCGGCGAGATCGAAGTCGCCGAGGAGCCTCGTCAGCCGTGCCGTGACCTTGCCGGCCTCGTCCCGGAAGGCGGCCTCGATCGCCGCCGCGGTGTCGGTCAGTCGCGGCTCTCGACGATCGGGCGGACCTCGACCGTCTGCAGCGGCGGCCAACCCTTGGCGAGCTCGATCGCCGCGTCCAGGTCCGGGACATCCA
>JBOGTE010000306.1:0-1844 GCA_050692015.1 Candidatus Limnocylindria bacterium | reverse complement strand
TCGCACGGGCGAGGGCCTGCGCGATCATCTCCGCCTGCCGCTCCAGCGACCCTTCCGTGAGCGTGACCTGCTGCGCCGGCGGGGCGATGAGCAGCGCGAGGCGCTTGCGCACGGCGCGCAGCGGCTCGAAGACGACGTAGAACGCCGCGACAGAGGTCGCGAACGCGGCGAACGTCCAGCGGAACGCGGTGAGGGTCACGCCGGGCTCGATGCTGTTGAAGAGCTGGACGGCGACGAGCACCTGGAACCGCGCGACGGGTACCAGCGCGTGCTCGCCGGCAGCCGGGACGAGCTCGACCAGCAGGTCGTTCAGGACCCGGCCGGTAAACCACTGCGCGACGATGTCCGAGATCGCCGTGAGGGTCACCACCATTTGACCGAAGCCCGCGACGAAGACGTTCGGCGCGGGCACGGTGCTCGACGCTCCGACGAGCGCCAGGAAGAGGAGGGTTCCCACCGACCAGATGAAGGCGCCGCGGACCGCGCGGCCGACCCGGGCAAGGACCGGCGTCTCCCGGATGCGCGCCGGCAGAGCCCGGATCACGGCGTCGAGCCCGGTCCGGATCAGAGTGCCCATGAGGGCGACGAACAGGACGACCACTCCCGCGGGCAGGACCACGGCGACGCCGAGATAGGCGGCCAGGACGACCGCGCCGGCGATGGTCTCGAGGAGGTCGAGCATCGCCCGCTAGCCGCCGGCCGGGAGGCGGGTCATCAGCTCCTGCGTCGTCGTGAGGCCCTCGCTCACCAGGCGCAGGCCCGCGGTGCGCAGCGAGACCACCCCCGCACGGTTCGCGGCCTCGCGCGCCTCCTCGATCGGCGCGCCCCGCTCGATCGCCGCGCGCAGCTCGTCGTTCGGCATGAGCAGCTCGAACACGCCGAGGCGGCCGCGGTACCCCGTCCCGCCGCACCGCGAGCAGCCGCGCGGGCTGAAGACCCGGTCCGAGGGGAGCTCGGCCTGGCGCAGCAGGGCCGACTCGATCATCGCCGGGGTCGAGGGCACGCGGCAGTGCTCGCAGAGGCGCGGCACCAGCAGCTGGGCAAGCACCGCGACGAGGCTCGCCGAGACCAGGTACGGGTCGGTCCCCTGGCCGATGCAGCGGTAGGCGGCGGCGAGCGCGTCCGGCGCCTGGATCGTGCTCAGCACGAGGCGCCCGGCCAGCGCCGCGTTCATCGCCACCTCGGCCGTCTCGCGGTCGCGCAGCTCGCCGACGATTACGATGTCCGGCTCCTGGGCCAGCACGGCGCGGAGCGTCGCGGCATAGGACCCGGTGCGGTCCACCGGGACCTGGTTCACGCCCTCGAGGGCGTACGCCACGGGGTCCTCGACGGTGGTGACGTCGCGCGTGCTCGCGGGCAGCTCGCGCGCCGAGGCGTACAGCGTCGTGGTCTTCCCCATACCGGGCATCCCGGCGATGAGCAGCAGCCCGTACGGCGAACGGAGGATCTCGCGCCAGCGCTCGAGCGTCCCGGGCTCCATCCCGAGGCCCTCGAGGTCCGGCGCGGAGCTCTGGTGCTCGAGGACGCGCAGGACGAGCTTCTCGCCGTAGAGCGTCGTCACCGCGCTGACGTCGAACGTGGCCTCGCGCGCGTCGTCACGGACCACGAGCTGGCCCTGGCGCTCGTCCGGGCCCATGCCGGCGAGGGAGCGGACGCGGGCGGTGACGGAGGCGGCCATGTCCCGCGGCAGCTGGTTCACCTCGCGCAGCGAGCCCTCGACACGGAAGCGGACGCGCAGCCGGTCCGCCAGCGGCTCGATGTGGATGTCAACGGCGCGCTCGCGGATGGCCTGGGCCAGGAGGAAGCGCACGATCTGCGACTCCGGCCCTTCCGCGCGTCCGACC
>JBOGTE010000305.1:0-1879 GCA_050692015.1 Candidatus Limnocylindria bacterium | reverse complement strand
CCCCGGTCGTGTCCACGACCGCGCCGCCGCCGAGGGTCTCAGGCGGCGACGGCCGCCGCACCACCAGGCGGTCGCCCCCGGCGGCCGCGACCGGCTCCGCCAGGCGGAGCTGCGCCCAGCCGTCGCTTCCGGGTGAGATCTCGTCGCCCTCGAGCACCGAGACGCGCGCCATGACCTCGGCCGTGCCCACGTGCACCTTGACCTGCTCGTCGTGGAGCACCGGCCCGCTTGCCTCCGGGAGTACCACGAGGCGCAGGCCCAGGATGGCCGCGGCGCCGGTCGACCCGGGGCGCACCAGCGTCATGCCGCGCTCGAGGTCGGCCTTGTCGATCCCCACGAGGTTCGCCGCGACGCGGCTGCCGGGCGCGGCGCGCTCCACCGGCCTGCGGTGCGTCTGCAGGCCGCGGATCCGCGCGTGCCGCCCGCCGGGTACGACCTCGACCTCGTCCCCCACCGCGAGCGCGCCGTCGATCAGCGTGCCCGTGACCACCGTGCCGAACCCGGTCATGGTGAAGGCGCGGTCGATGGGCAGGCGCGGCCGGCCCAGGTCGCGGCGCGGCGGCGATGCGCCCAGCACGTCCTCGATCCGCCCCACCAGCTCCGCGAGTCCCCCGCCGGTCGTGGCCGAAACGGGGACGAGCGGGGCGCCCGCGAGCGGGGTCCCGCGGACGGCCGCGCGCACGTCCTCCGCCACCAGGGCCGCGAGCTCGTCGTCCACCAGGTCGCGCTTCGAGAGCGCGATCACTCCTGTGGCGACGCCGAGCAGCTCGAGGATCGCCAGGTGCTCGCGCGTCTGCGGCATGACGCCCTCGTCCGCGGCGACGACGAGGAGCACCGCGTCGATGCTGCCGACGCCCGCGAGCATGTTGCGGATCAGGTCCTGGTGGCCCGGGACGTCAACGATCCCGATCTCGGTGCCCCTGGGCAGGCGCAGGTGCGCGAATCCGAGGTCGATCGTCATGCCGCGCTCCTGCTCCTCGCGCAGGCGGTCCGGGTCGATCCCGGTGAGGACGCGGATCAGCGTGGACTTCCCGTGATCGACGTGACCCGCGGTGCCGACGACGCGGATCGCGGGTGCCGCCGTCACGCCGGGGCGGGTCCGGTGCACAGGGCGAAGAGCATCGGCACCACGATCAGGGCGAGCACGACCATCACCGTGGACCAGAGCCCGAGCGCGATCCCGGTAGCGAGTGGCGGCAGCGGCGGCCCCTCAGTGTCGCCGGAGCCGCGCCGGGGGTCCTCGGGGGGCGGCAGGCGCCTGGCTGGGGGGTTCTCGGGGGCTGTCCGATGCCCAGGCGGGGGGTTCTCGGGGGGCGGAGCCCCCCGGTAGCGGGTCAGATGCGCACCGCGACGCACTCGATCTCGATGCGCGCCCCGCGCGGCAGGGCGGCCACCTGGAAGGTGGAGCGCGCCGGGCGGTGGGTCCCGAAGCGGAGCCCGTACGCCTCGTTCATCGCGGCGAAGTCGTCGATGTCCGCGAGGAACACACTCGTCTTCACCACGTGGGCGAGGTCGCTGCCCGCCGCCGCGAGGACGGCGGCGAGGTTGTCGAGCGCGCGCGCCGTCTGCACCGCGATGTCACCCTCCACGAGCGCGCCGCTCGCCGGGTCGAGGGGTATCTGGCCCGCGCAGAAGACCATGTCGCCGGCGACGATCGCCTGGCTGTAGGGGCCCTGCGCCCTCGGCGCGTCCTCGCTGTGGATGCTCTGCGTCTTCATCCCTGCGTCTCCTCTCTATGTGGTGCCAGCGCGTCGGCCACCGCGGCCGCGAGCAGCGGGTCGTCCTCCGGCGCCACGGTCCGGAGGTCCAGCACCAGGCGCTCCTCCACGACATGGCCGACCACCGGCGGACGGGCGCGGCGCTGGCGCTCCGCGATGAC
>JBOGTE010000304.1:0-1902 GCA_050692015.1 Candidatus Limnocylindria bacterium | reverse complement strand
GAGGGGACGCACGACGACCTGATGCGCGTGGGCGGCCGCTACCAGGAGCTCTTCTCGCTGCAGGCCCGGGCCTACTTCCCGGAGGGGTACGGCACGCTGACTGGCACGTGACCTGCTCAGTGGGCGGTCGTGCTGGGAGGGCTCCGCATCCTCGCGGTGGAAGACGACGACCCGACGGCGGAGCTGGTGCGCGCGGTGCTCGAGGGCGACGGCCACGAGGTGCGCATCGCGTCCGACGGGCGCAAGGCGCTGGCGGAGCTCGCCGGCTGGCGGCCGGACATCGTGATCCTCGACCTCCTCCTGCCGGCGCTCAGCGGGCACGCGCTACTGCGCTACCTGCGCGACCTCCCGGAGTACCGCCAGGTGCCGGTGCTGGTCATGTCGGCGGCCCTGCCCACGCTGCAGGAGGTCGATGGGGCCACCGCGGTCCTGGCCAAGCCTTTCGAGCTGCCTGAGCTCCTGACGCTGATCGCGGGACTCAGGGCGACGCTGGCGATGCGCGCCGTGACCGCCGGGGTGCGGAACTAGCCGAGGCTCCGGGGGCCCGGCGTCGCGGCCCCCTCCTGCTCTTCGTCGATCTCGCGGGCCGCGGCGTCCAGCGCGCTCGGGCTCAGGTCGTCGATGGGAACGACCTCGGGGAGCTCGCCGTGTTCCGCCTCCGTCGCCGTGGCCGGGCCGACTGGCAGGTGCATACGCGGCCGAACATGCAGGGGTCGTGCCATGCTCCGGCCGTGACCCGCGCGCTCCGATTCTCCACTCAGGCCGGCTCCGCCGCGAGCGGTGCCGAGTGGATGGAGCGCGCGCGGCGCCTAGAGGCCCTGGGCTACTCGGCGCTCCTGATCCCGGACCACGTGATCGGGACGCAGCTTTGGTCCGTGCTCCCGGCCCTGACCGCCGCCGCCGTTGCGACGACGAAGCTCCGCGTCGGGACGCTCGTCATCGCCAACGACTTCCGGAACCCGCTCCTGCTGGCCCGCGAGCTCGCGACGCTCGACCTGATCTCCGGTGGCCGCGTGGAGATCGGCCTGGGCGCGGGCTGGGCCCTGCGCGACTACGAGAGCCTCGGGATCCCGTACGACCGCGGCCGGGTGCGCGTGGAGCGGCTCGCCGAGTCGGTCAGGCTCATGAAGCGGCTCTTCACCGAGGAGAAGGTCACGCACGAGGGCCGCTACTACCGCATGAAGGAGGCGCAGCTCGGGCCCGCGCCGGTCCAGCGTCCGCACCCCTCGATCCACATCGCGGGCGGCGGGCGCGAGATCCTCACGCTGGCGGGGCAAGAGGCCGACATCGTCGGGATCATCGCGATGGTCGGCGGCGAGGGCCGGGTCCGCGAGCAGCGCGAGGTCACCGCGGAAGCGTCGGCCCAGAAGATCGCCTGGGTCCGCAAGGCCGCGGGCGACCGCTTCGGCGAGATCGAGCTCTCGATGTTCCTCGACGTGACCCTCACGGACGACCCCGAGGCGGCGGTGCGGGAGCTCGCCAAGCAGTTCGACCGCCCGCCGGAGCAGATCACCGAGTCCGCCTACCGCGTGATCGGCAGCGTCGAGGACGTCCGGAAGCGCGTGCTCGAGATGCGCCGGCTGGGCTTCACGTACTTCTGCCTGCGCGGTCCGAACGTAGAGGACCTGGGCCCGCTGGTGGGGGAGATGACCGGGACCTAGGGTCCGCGATCTGGCCTTAGGCCGATCTCATGCAGCCGACCCCGATCGGTGCTGTGCTGTACCGGAGTTCGGCACGAGGAGCCAGATGGGCGACGATGACGCGCAGGTAGGAAGGGTCCTCAGCCGGCGCGAGGTGCTCGCGCTGATGGGAGGAACGGCCCTGCTGGCCGCCTGCGCGCCCGAGGCGGCCGCGCCGACGGCCAGCCCGGCTCCGGCGACCGCGGCCGGCGCTGCTACGGCC
>JBOGTE010000303.1:0-1923 GCA_050692015.1 Candidatus Limnocylindria bacterium | reverse complement strand
TCGAGTGGCGGACCTACCACCAGGGCCCGCGCTACGCCGACCAGGCGGACTACGTCTCCAACATGCTCAACGAGCACGCCTACGCCGGCGCGGTCGAGGCGATCGCGCAGGTCGAGGTGCCGAGGCGCGCCGAGTATCTGCGGGTCATCGTGGACGAGCTGTCGCGCTGCGCCTCGCACCTCATCTGGCTGGGCACGTTCGGACTGGATATCGGGGCGACCACGCCGTTCCTGTGGTGCCTGCGCGACCGCGAGGACATCCTCGACATGTTCGAGGAGATCTGCGGGTCGCGCATGAACTTCAACTACTACCGGCCCGGGGGGCTGCTCTACGACTTCCCGCCGGGCATGCTGGGGAAGATCTCGCGGTTCCTCGACCGCTGGGAGAAGAGGATCGACGACGACTACCGCGAGCTGCTCGAGGGGAACGAGATCTTCCTGGAGCGCCTCGTGGGCGTCGGGGTCATCCCGCGCGACGTCGCCCTCCAGTACGGCATCACCGGCCCGGTGGCCCGCGCCTCGGGGATCGACTTCGACCTGCGGCGTGACCGTCCGTACTCCATCTACCCTGAGCTCAGGTCGCTCCAGCCGGTGATCCGTACCGAAGGCGACGCCTTCGCGAGGTACCTGGTGCGGGTCGGCGAGATGAAGCTCGCGATCGCCATCATCCGCGAGTGCATCGACAAGCTCCCGGGAGGGCCGATCCGCGCCCGCCTCGGGCACGTCTGGAAGTGCCCCCGAGGCGAGGCCTACTACACCGTCGAGGGCGCCAAGGGCGAGGTCGGCTTCTACATGATCAGCGCCGGCGGCTCGAACCCGAACCCCTTCCGCGCGAAGATGCGCGGACCCTCGTTCGTCAACCTTCAGATCGTGCCGTGGCTCCTGCGCGGCCGCATCATCGCCGACCTCGTGGCCATCCTCGGGTCCATCGACTTCGTCCTGGGGGAGGTAGACCGATGACGAGCGAGCGTCGGGCTCTGCCCGCGCGAGCGAGACCACAAGTAGCGGAGCGTGCGGCGAGGCCGCAGGCCGAGCGCGATAGGCGGGATCGGTAGATGCTGGGCATGGTCCGCGGCATGCTCCGGACGCTCGAGCACCTCGTGCGGCCGCGCCCGGTCACCCGCAAGTACCCCTATGAGAAGCGCGAGCTGCCGGAGCGCAGCCGCGGTCTCATCGCGCTGCTGCTCGAGGCCGAGACCGACATCTTCAAGTGCGAGTCCTGCCTCATGTGCGAGAAGGCCTGCCCGCCGCGCGCCATCTCCATCTCGTACAAGTTCAAGGGCGGGTTCCGCAAGCGCCCGCCGATCGCGCCGCGGGCCTCCTACTACCGCATCCGCATGATCGCGGCCGCCCCGTACGGCGCGCGCCGGCCGCTCTCGACGTCGGTGACGACGGTGCCGGCCGAGGAGGAGACGGGGCTCGACCTGGGGCCCATCCGCCGGATCATCAAGGACGTGCCCAAGAGGGCCGACCGCCTTCACCGGATCCTGTACGCCGCGCACGAGGCGTACGGCTACCTGCCGTGGACGGTCGCCGAGCTGATCGCGGCCGAATTCGACCTGGCCATGGCCAGCATCTACACGACCGCGTCGATGCTCCCGAACTTCCGCGGCGCGCCCATCGGCAGGGGGACCGCGATCCCGCGCGGGGGACGCAAGTACACCGGGAATCTGGGCATCGCGGGCGCGTGGCCCGAGGTGTCGCCGCCGCCGGCGCACGACGAGCTGCACGAGCAGGAGGCGCACCACCCGCTCGAGCCCGCGTTCGCCGGGCCGGGGGCCTGATGCCGGTCAGCACCTCGTTCCGTCTCCTGGAGGCGGAGGCGGACGGAGCGCTCCAGCGCGCCCGCGCGCTCGCGCCCGACGAGGTGATCGCGGTCGTGGAGCGGGCGCGCGTCCGCGGGCGCGGCGGCGCGGGATTCCCG
>JBOGTE010000302.1:0-1929 GCA_050692015.1 Candidatus Limnocylindria bacterium | reverse complement strand
CGTCTGGGAGTGGTACAGCTTCTTCCCGCACACCTGGCAGGCCTTCACGGTGCAGATGGGCCGCGGCTTGCCGTTCGACCTCGCGCACGCGATCGGCAACGTGGCGCTCGCGCTGGCGGGCGGGCCCGAGCTCCGACGCGTGCTCGAGCGGTACGAGCGGCGGGCGCGTACGGAGATCGTCTGGGCCTGAGCGGCGAAGGCGGCGACCTATACTGGCCGCTGTGACGACGGCCGTCGTCCTCACGGTCGGCAACGAGATCGTCTCGGGGGACGTCGAGAACACGAACGCGTCTTGGCTCGCGCGCCGCCTGGGAGAGCTGGGGATGGAGGTGACGCTCCTCGCGGCCGTGCGCGACGACGTGGGCGAGATCGCGGCCTTCCTCGCAGTGGTGAAGGAGCGCGCCGGCGCGGTGATCGTTACGGGTGGGCTCGGGGGGACTCCGGACGACCTCACGCGGGAGGCGGTTGCCGAGGCCTTCGGGGTCCCGTGCGAGGAGATCGCGGAGGTGGCCGACGATCTGCGGCGGCGCTTCGCGGCCAAGGGGCTCGGCGAGTACGCGGCGCGCTGGGCGTGCCTGCCCAGGGGGGCCGTCCCTGTGGCGAACCCGCTGGGGGGCGCGCCGGGCTTCGTGCTCGGCAACGTCCACGTCCTGCCGGGCCTGCCGAGTGAGATGACGGCGATGTTCGAGACGCTCGCGGAGCGCTTCCGCGGGCGGCCGATCGGCAGCTGGCGGCGGCGCTACCGGACCGGGGAGGGCCAGATCGTGGCGGTCCTCGAGGAGGCGACGCGGCGCCACCCCGCCGTGAGCGTGGGTAGCTATCCGCGCTTCCTCGCCGACGGGCCCGAGGTCGAGGTCGTCCTCAAGTCGAGCGACGAGAGCGCTCTGCTGGAGGCCTCGGGCTGGGTCGAGTCGGCGCTGTCCAGCGAGATCGGGGGCTGAGGGTGCGCGTGATCGTCATCAGCGACATGGAGGGCGTCGCCGGGATCACGAAGGCCGAGCAGTGCGACGGCGGCGAGCCGCTCTACGAGGAAGGGCGCAAGCTCTACACGGAGGAGATCAACGCGGCCGTGCGGGGGGCGAAGGCGGCGGGCGCGGAGGAGATCCTGGTGATGGACTGCCACGGGGCGGGCAAGGGCTGGACGTTCAACTCGCTCGTCCCCGACCTGCTCGACGCTGACTGCGAGTGGGTCGTCCAGGACGAGTGGACGGAGTACACCGAGTTCCTCGAGCAGGGCTGCGACGCCGCCCTCTTCGTCGCCATGCACGCCAAGGCGGGCACGCCCGACGGCGTGCTCAGCCACACGATCTCGGGCAGGGACTACCGCGGACTCTGGTTCAACGGCACCTCGGTGGGCGAGACGGGCATCAACGCCGCGCTCTGCGGGACGTGGGGCTGCCCGGTCGTGCTCGTCACCGGCGACGGGGCCGCCTGCCGGGAGGCGACCGAGCTGCTCGGCGCCGAGCTCGAGACGGTGTCGGTCAAGCAGGGGCTCGGCCGCTACAGCGCGCGCCACCTTCCGCCGGCGCGCGCCCGCGCGCTGATCGAGGAGGGCGCGAAGCGCGCCCTCGCGAAGCGGGACCGCATCCCTCCGTACGACCCGGGCAAGCCCTGCGACATCGAGGCCGAGTTCACGACGCCCGACCTCGTCGACCGCTACCGCCACCGCGCCGGCGTCGAGATCACCAGTCCGCTCCGGATCGCCTCGCGCGCGGACGACTGGTGGACCGCCTGGCGCCAGTTCTTCTTCTGACGACCGTCCTCAGGAGCCATGTCCGGGCCAGGCCCCGGCCGTGTCCCCCGCGGACGCGTCCGAATGAGCGAGGCGCGGGCGGCGGGAGGAGGCCGCTACCATCGGAGCCCGTGGCCGTCGCCTCGCCGGAGCGCTACCTCGCCGACCTGAACCCCGCCCAGCGCGAGGCCGTCCTC
>JBOGTE010000301.1:0-1929 GCA_050692015.1 Candidatus Limnocylindria bacterium | reverse complement strand
CCGAGCGGCTTCCCGACGACCCGCTCGTAGCACTCCAGGTACTTCTGACTGGTCCCTTCGACCACCTCGGGCGGGAGCTTTGGCGCGGGCGGCTCCTTGTTCCAGCCCGACGCCACCAGGAAGTCCCGCACGTACTGCTTGTCGAACGACGGCGGCGTCTCGCCGGCGCGGTACCGGGCGGAGTCCCAGTAGCGGGACGAGTCGGGGGTGAGCACCTCGTCGATGAGCGTGAGCGCGCCGGCCTTCGCCATGTTCGCGGGATCGTTCGGCTTCTTCGAGGCTGTCGCCGGGCTGGAGCCCCAAGCAGCGAAGCCGAACTCGAACTTCGTGTCCGCGAGGATGAGGCCGCGCCCCAGCGCGAAGGCGTGCGCAGAGCGGTAGAGCGCGATGGTGACCTCCTCGAGCTGCTTCGCCAGGTCGCGGCCGACGATGGCGGCGAGCTGGGAGCGCGAGATGTTCTCGTCGTGGCCGGTCATGGCCTTGGTGGCCGGCGTGAAGATCGGGTCCGGCAGGCGCTCCGACTCCTTGAGGCCCGCCGGCATGCGCTCGCCGGCGATCGTGCCGTCCTTCTTGTACTCGGCCCAGGCAGATCCGCTGACGTAGCCGCGGGCGACGCACTCGATGTCGATGCGCTCGCAGCGGCGCACCAACACGGAGCGCCCGGCCAGCTCGGGCCGAGAGCGGAAGGGCTCAGGGAACTTCGCGAGGTCCGTCTCCACCAGGTGGTTGGGCGCGATCGCCTTGGTGCGGTCGAACCAGGAGTTGGAGAGCTGGGTCAGCACCCGGCCCTTCTGCGGGATGGGCGTCGGCAGAACGACGTCGAAGGCCGAGAGCCGGTCGCTCGCGACCATGACCAGGAGGCCATCCCCGGCCTCGTAGACCTCGCGGACCTTGCCCTTCCGGAAGAGCTTCGCGCCCTTGACCTTCGCCTCGGTGAGCGTGGTGGTCGTTGTGCTCATCGAGCGGTGTCACCTCCGGGGTAGCGCCCGCGCGAGCTCGCCTGGAAGGCGATCCTCATCATTCCGGCAGCACCTCGGCCAGCTTGGAGCGCCACTCGGCCGCCACGTCGCGCGCGACCCGCGCCGCGAGCCCGCGGTACTCCTCGGGCCGCTCCAGGATCCGGCGCTCGTCGGCGGTGAACCGGCGCAGGTGCTCGCGCACCTCGGCGTCCACCTGCGCCACCTCCATGACCGTGCGGCCGCTGCGCTCGGCCTCGAGCGTGAGGCGCCGCACCGTCTCGTGCGCGTCGGGGTGGCCGTACTTCGAGAGCAGCACGTAGAGGGGCTCGGCCACGATGGCGCCACGCGTCAGCGCGAGGTTCGCGCGCAGCCGGTCGCGGTCCACGCGGATGCCCTCGAGCGAGCCGGCCATGCGCCGCGCCGCGTAGGCGGTCGCGGCGACGATCTCGCCCAGGAAGCGCTGCGAGGCGGAGTTAGTGAGGTCGCGCTGGTGTTCGCTGATCTGGTCCATGTAGGTCGTGACGATGCGCGGGGCCATGGCCTTCCAGATGCTCTTCACGTTCTCGAAGCTCACCGGATTGCGCTTGTGCGGCATGGTCGATGAGCCGACCTGCTCCGCGGCGAACGCCTCGGCCACCTCTCCGATCTCGGTGCGCTGGAGCTGGCGCATGTCGTCGGCCAGGTTGGCGAGCACGCCGAGGGTCGTGAGGCAGGCGTGCGCGAGGTCGGCCCAGCCCTCCGCCTCGACGATCTGCGAGGACGTCGAGCGGCGCTCCAGGCCGAGGGAGGTGAGGAACCGCTCCTCGAGGGTCCGCGGGTCGGCCGAGAGCAGGCCCAGCGCGTTGTACGCGCCGACGGCGCCGGAGAGCTTCCCGGGCAGCCGCTTCGCGAAGTAGTCGAGCCTTCCGATGCGGTCGCCCAGGCGCGACACGTACGAGGCCATGGCGAACCCGAACGTCACCGGCTCCGC
>JBOGTE010000300.1:0-1948 GCA_050692015.1 Candidatus Limnocylindria bacterium | reverse complement strand
CCGCGTACCTGCACTCGGTGATGGTCGAGGAGAAGCGGCGCATGCTCCGGACCTGGAACCTGGCGCTCGTCATCGGCGCGTTCGCGCTGACGATCCTCGGGACCTTCGTCACGCGCAGCGGGGTCGTGAACTCGGTGCACTCCTTCACGCAGTCCGCCATCGGGCCCCTGCTCCTCGGCTATCTCGCGGCGGTGCTGGCGTTCTCCGTCGGGCTGCTGCTCTGGCGCGCTCCGCGCCTGCGCGACGCCGGGCCCGTCGGCGCGCCGCTCTCGCGCGAGGCGGTCTTCCTCTTCCAGAACGTGCTCTTCGTCGCGGCCACGCTCACGATCCTGCTGGGCACCCTCTATCCGCTGCTGGTCGAGGCACTGAGCGGCGACCAGGTGTCGATCGGCGCGCCGTACTTCGACCGAGTGGAGGTGCCCATCGGCCTGGCGCTCCTCTTCCTGATGGGGGTCGGCCCGCAGCTGCCCTGGCACGGCGCCTCTCGCGCCACCCTGGAGCGGCAGTTCGCCTTGCCCGTGCTGGTCGCGGCGGCGGGAGCGGCGCTCGCGCTCGCCGCCGGGCTGCGCGCGCCCATGGCCGTCCTCGCATACGCGCTCGTGGCGTTCGTCTGCGCGACCGTCGCGCAGGAGGTCGCCCGGGGCGTTCGCGCGCGCCACACGCTCCACGGCGAGCCGCGGGTGCGGGCGCTGGCCAACCTCTTCCGCCGCAGCGGCCGCCGGTACGGGGGTTACGTCGTCCACGTGGGGATCGCGGTCGTGGCGCTGGGCATCGCCACCAGCCAGGCCGCCACGATCGAGGCTGAGGCGACGCTCGCGCCGGGCGGGAGCATGCGCGTGGCCGGCCGGGACATCGAGTTCCTGGGCCTGCGCGACGTGAACGAGCCGCAGCGCCGGGCGGTCGTGGCCGACCTTCAGGTCGGTGAGACGGTGCTCTCCCCCGCCCTGACCTTCTACCCGAACGCGACCCAGCCGATCGGCACGCCCGGCATCGCGACGGCAGCGGACGGCGACACCTACGCGATCCTCGCCGCGTACGACGCTCGCGGCCGCGCCTGGGCCACCATCCAGATCAGGGTGATCCCGCTGGTCTCGTGGCTGTGGATCGGCGGGGCCATCGTCGGCCTCGGCGCGGTCATCGCCGGGCTGCCCGCTCCCCGCGCGCGCGAGCGCAAGCGGACCGCTCCGCTGGTCACTGCGCCCGCCGCGCACCGCACGGTCGCGGACGCGAGCGGCGAGTGAGACGCCTGGCCGTCGTGATGGGAGCCCTGGCGGTGCTCGCGGCGGTGGCCGCGGTCGCCCTGCCCCGGTCCGAGACCGCCGAGGAGCGCGTCTCGCGCATCGCCGCGGAGCTGCGCTGCGTCGTGTGCCAGGGGCTCTCCGTGGACGACTCGCCGTCGGAGTCGGCGCGCGAGATGCGCGCGATCGTCCAGCAGCGGGTGGCCGAGGGCCGGAGCGACGACGAGATCCGGGACGAGTTCCGCGCCGCCTATGGCGAGTGGATCCTCCTCTCGCCGCCGACCGGCGACGCGCGCGGGCTGGTGTGGCTCGCGCCTCTCGCCATCGTCGCCGCGGGCCTGCTGCTGGTCATGTCACGCCTGCGGACGCCGGCGGCACCGGAGCGCCCCACCGCGGAGCAGCTGACCATCCTGCGGGAGCGCGAGCGGCTCGAGGACGCTGAGGCGTGAGCCTGGCGCTCGTCTTCGCTCTGGCCCTGGCCGCCGGCGGCTTCCTGGTGCTGCGGCCGCTCCTCCGGCCGGCGCCGTGGCCGGTCGAGCCTCCGGACCGGCGCGACGACGTCGCGCGCGCCGTGAGCTCGATACGCGACCTCGAGTTCGCGCAGGCCGCCGGCACCATCGACCCGGCCGACGCGGCCCTCTTGCGTTCGCGCATCGAGGCGGCGGCGTTCGCGGCGCCGGAGGCGGCAGCGCGGCCCGCGCCCGTCGGGA
>JBOGTE010000299.1:0-1958 GCA_050692015.1 Candidatus Limnocylindria bacterium | reverse complement strand
ATGAAGTTCTGCATGTTGCGGGCGCCGATCTGGATCACGTCCGCGGTCTCGACGACGGCCTCGACGTGGCGCGGGTCCATGAGCTCCGTCACGAGCGGGAGGCCGGTCTCGTCACGGGCCTCCTCGAGGATGCGCAGGCCCTCGACGCCGAGCCCCTGGAAGGTGTACGGCGACGTGCGCGGCTTGAAGACGCCGCCGCGGAGCATGCTCGCGCCCGCCTCCTTGACGGCGCGCGCGGTCTCGAGCGTCTGCTCCCGATACTCGACCGTGCAGGGCCCGGCGACGAGCCCGAAGTAGCCGTCTCCGATCCGCCGCCCGCGGACGTCGATGACCGTCGGGTCGGGCGCGATCTCGCGGGAGACGAGCTTGTACGGCTTCAGGATCGGGAGCACCTGGTCGACTCCCGGGAAGCCCTCGAGCGGGAGCGTGGCGAGGAGCTCGCGCTCACCGATCGCGCCGATCACGGTCGCCTCCTTGCCGGCTGTCACGTGCGCATGCGCTCCCGCCTCGGCGAGACGGGCGACGACATCGTCGATCTGCTCGGGCGTTGCATGCGTCCCCATGACGATGAGAAGCTCCGGCGAGCCGTTCGAGGCCATCCTCGTCCCAGTCTACTTGCGATAATCAGCGCGAAAATGCGCGTCTTTTCAGGTATTCAGCCCACCGGTGCGAAGCACTTCGGCAACTACAGCGGCGGCTTTCGCCAGTACGCGGCCACCCAGGAGCTCGGCGAGGCCTTCTTCTGCATCGTCGACTTGCACTCCATCACGACCGCCCACGATCCCGACGGCCTGCGCGAGTCCACCCTCGACCTCGCCGCGATGCTCATCGCAACGGGGATCGACCCGAACCGCTCGACCCTGTTCGTCCAGA
Organism: Candidatus Limnocylindria bacterium; assembly: GCA_050692015.1. Lineage (GTDB taxonomy): Bacteria > Chloroflexota > Limnocylindria > P2-11E > P2-11E > GWC2-70-10. The sequence goes on along the minus strand of JBOGTE010000299.1, from coordinate 1,085 downwards.
GCCACGTTCCCGCGCATCCCCAGGCGGCCTGGCTCCTGGGCGCGGTGACGGCATTCGGCGAGCTGCGACGCATGACGCAGTTCAAGGAGAAGTCGGAGCAGCAGAAGTTCGTCTCGGCCGGGCTCTTCATGTACCCGGTGCTCCAGGCCGCGGACATCCTCCTGTACCAGACCGACCGCGTGCCCGTCGGCAGCGACCAGCGCCAGCACGTCGAGGTGACGCGCGACATCGCCGAGCGCTTCAACGCGCGCTTCGGCGAGACGTTCCAGCTGCCCGAGGGCATCTACCCCGAGGTCGGCGCCCGCATCATGGATCTCCAGGATCCGGAGCGGAAGATGTCCACGACGGGCGGCACGCCGCAGGGGACGCTCGGGCTGCTCGACCCACCCGACACGATCCGGCGCAAGCTGCGCTCGGCCGTCACCGACTCGGGCCGCGACATCGTGCGCGCCGAGGACAAGCCAGGGATCACGAACCTCATCGACATCATGTCGGTCGCCACCGGCGAGACACCCGCGGCGATCGAAGCGCGCTACGACGGCGCCGGCTATGGGCGCTTCAAGGAGGACGTCGCCGAAACGGTCGTCGCGCTTCTCGATCCGATCCGCCTCCGCTACGGCGAGCTGCGCGCGAACGTGGGCGAGCTGGGCGCAACGCTCGCAGAGGGCGCCGAGAAGGCGCGCGCCGTCGCGGACGTGACGCTGGCCGCCGCCCATGACCGCATTGGCTTCGTCGCCCCGTAAGTACGCCCATCCACGGGGCGACTACACGGCCTCGGCCGCTCCACTCTGGCGCCGCGGGCTGGCCTCGGCGCTCGACTGGGGACTGGCCGGGGTCGCCTACCTGCTCCTCCTCATCCCGGCCGGCGCCCTGGAGGCGATCGGCGAGCTCTTCGGCGGCGCCGCCGGTCGCGCCCTGACTGTGTTCGGGCACGTGATCGCGGTGAGCGCCATCGTCGCGTACTTCACCTTCCTCCTGAAGAGCGGCCACACGATGGGCATGAGGGCGCTCGACATCCATGTGCGCGCCCACGACCAGGGGCGCGAGCCGGGGCTCGTCCGCTCTTTCGCGCGGGCGCTCCTCGC
>JBOGTE010000298.1:0-1961 GCA_050692015.1 Candidatus Limnocylindria bacterium | reverse complement strand
GGGCGTCTACTACATCGTGCAGCCGGCCGAGGCCTCCGCGAACCTCGCCCGGTACGACGGCGTGCGCTACGGGCTGCGCGTCGAGGGCCCCGACCTGATCGCGACCTACCGTGCCACGCGCGGCGCGGGCTTCGGCCCCGAGGTGAAGCGGCGGATGATCCTGGGCACGTACGCGCTCTCGACCGGCTACTACGACGCCTACTACGTCAAGGCCCAGAAGGTCCGCACCGTCATCAAGAAGGAGTTCGACGAGGTCTTCGCCCGGGTGGACGCCCTGATCACGCCGACCTCGCCGACGGTCGCCTTCGGCCTCGGCGCGAAGACCGACGACCCGCTGGCCATGTACCTGAACGACGTCTTCACGCTCCCGGTGAACATCGCCGGCCTGCCCGGCATCTCGGTGCCCTGCGGGCTCTCGGAAGGCCTCCCGGTGGGGCTGCAGGTGATCGCCGGGTCGTACCGTGAGGCCACTATGTTCCGCGTCGCGGCGGCGTACGAGCGGGCGACCGCGCACCACCGCATGCGCCCGCCGGCGACGCGCGCGGCTTAGGGGAGGCAGAGATGGCCGTCACGAAGAGACCGCTCACCAACGAACGGGTCGCGCGACTGCCCGCCAGCGGGATCCGCCGGTTCTTCGACCGGGTCTCGGGGGTCGAGGGCACCATCTCCCTCGGCGTGGGTGAGCCCGACTTCGTCACGCCGGACCGCTTCCGCGAGGCCGCGACGCGCTCGATCGCCGACGGCCGCACGAAGTACACCTCCAACTACGGGATCCGCGAGCTGCGCGAGGCCATCGCCGAGCACACCGCGCGGCTCCGCGGGATCCGCTACGACCCGATGACGGAGATCCTGGTGACGGTGGGCGTTTCGGAGGCGGTGGACCTGGCGCTCCGCGCGACGCTGAACGAGGGCGACGAGGTGATCATCGCCGACCCGTCGTACGTCGCGTACGTCCCGGGCATCTTGCTCGCGGGCGGGATCCCGGTCCCGGTCCCGACGGAGGAGGCCCACGACTTCCGGCTGCGGCCGATCGACGTCGAGCGCGCCATCACGCCTCGGACCCGCGCCGTCCTGCTCGGCTTCCCGAACAACCCGACCGGCGCGATCCTCGAGCCGGCCGACGTCGAGGGGATCGCGCGGCTGGCGCGGAAGCACGATCTCCTCGTGTACTCGGACGAGATCTACGACCGCCTGGTCTACGGCACCGAGCACCGCTCGATCGTGAGCGAGCCGGGGATGAGGGAGCGGACCATCTACCTGGCGGGCTTCTCGAAGTCGTACGCCATGACCGGCTGGCGCGTGGGGTACGCCTGCGCGCCGCCCGAGGTGATCGAGCAAACGATGAAGATCCACCAGTACACGGTCATGTGCGTTCCGACCGCGGGGCAGTACGCGGCGCTCGAGGCGCTGCGCTCGGGGGAGCCCGACGTCTTGAGAATGGTGAACGAGTACGACAAGAGACGACAACTGATGTGGAGCCGGTTCGACTCGATGGGCCTGCCCTGCTTCGAGCCGCGCGGCGCGTTCTACTGCTTCCCCAACGTGAGCGGCACCGGCATCGGCGACGACGAGTTCGCCGAGCGGCTGTTCACGGAAGAGAAGGTCGTCGTGGTGCCGGGCTCGGCGTTCGGCGAGCGGGGCGCGGGACACATCCGCGCCTGCTACGCGGCTTCCATGGAGCGGATCGAGGAGGCCTGCGACCGCATCGAGCGCTTCGTCGGGAGGCTCTGACCGTCGAGAGCTGGGAGGACGCGTTCGAGCACGCGCTGCGCACGGGCGACGTGCTCGGCGCCTCCGACATCCTTCGCAGCGCGGGGAAGGACGGCTGGATCCGTAAGGCCGAGCGCGACCGCGCCACGGCGATCGTGGAGAAGGTGGGTCCCGCGCCGTTCGTGCGGCGGGACTGGGGGGAGCGCCTGCTGTCCCATCCGCGCCGGGTGGACAAGGAGCTGGCCGTCGCG
>JBOGTE010000297.1:0-1967 GCA_050692015.1 Candidatus Limnocylindria bacterium | reverse complement strand
GCCCCCGCGGGCCCGTCACGCGCGCCGCCATGCCCAGCTGGTCACGGGCCGCGCGCGGCATGCCCTGGAGGAGCGAGCCGCCGCCCGTGAGGACCAGCCCGGCCTGGAGCCGGTTCGTCGCGCCGGCGGCGTCCACCTCCGCGGCCACGAGGTCGAAGAGCTCCCGTACCCGCGACTGCGCGATCTCGGCGACGTGCCGCCGGGTGACGCCGTGCGGCAGGTCCTCGCCGATGGATGTGACCTGGACCACCTCGTCGGGGTCCACCTCCAGGGGTAGCGCCGTCGCGTACCGGATCTTGATGCCCTCGGCGCTGTCGGGAGCGACGCGCAGGACGATGCCCAGGTCGCTGGTCACGCTCCGCCCGCCGATCGGGATGGTGGCGGCGTGGGACACGGATCCGTCCTGGAAGATGGCCACGTCGGTGGTGTCCCCGCCGACGTCCACCAGGGCCACGCCGAGCTCCCGGTCCTCGTCCGAGAGGACCGCGTCGCCCGTGGCGAGCGGGGTCAGGACGAGCTCGTCGATCTCCACGCCGGCCTTCTGCACGCACTTGCTGAGGTTCTGGACGCTGGTCGAGGACGCCGTGACGATGTGCGTCTCGACCTCGAGGCGCACGGCGGTCATGCCCATCGGGTCGCGGACCCCGGCCTGGCCGTCCACCACGTAGCCGCGCGGGATGACGTGGAGGATCTCGCGGGTGTTCGGGATGCTGACCGCCCGCGCCGCGTCGATGGCGCGAAGGGTGTCGTCCCGGCCGACGTCGCGGCGCCCGGAGATGGCCACCATCCCCCGCGAGTTCTGCGAGCTGATGTGGTTCCCGCTGATGCCGACCAGGGCCGAGCGCACCTTGTACCCGGACATGCGCTCGGCCGCGTCGATGGCCGCGGCGATGGCCTGCACCGTCCGGTCGATGTCGATGACGACGCCCTTCCGGAGCCCGTCGGACGGGGAGGAGCCGATCCCGATGACATTGGCGGCTCCGCGGTCGAGCTCTCCGATGAGCGCGCAGACCTTGGTGGTCCCGACGTCCAGGGCGACGAGGACGGTCTGTTCAGGCATGGCGGAAGGTTAGAGGAAGTGCCTGCGGATGACGGCGACATTCTGGAAGATGCGCCATCCGAACACGAAGAGGGCGACCAGGTAGAGGTCGATCCCCAGCCGGTCGCCCAGGAACGTCAGGGCCCCGGCGAGAAGGGCGTTGGTGTAGAAGCCCGTCAGGAAGATGCGCGCGTCGAAGTGGCCCTCCAGCTCGGCGCGGGAGGCGCCCAGGATGGAGTCGAGCGCCGCCAGGATGCCGACCGCCGTGTAGCGCGCGAGCTCGACGGGGAGCGTTATCCGGAAGGCCAGGCCCAGGACGACCCCGACGGCGAGCCCGACGAGCGGAAGCCAGAGGGTCACTCGGGGCTGAACACGATGCGGTCCGTGCTCCGCACGTCCACGTACTCTAGCCGCCGCCCGGGGTGATCCCGAAGGAAGCGGGCCAGGAGCACGAGCTTCTCCTCGATGCCCTCGGGGCCTCCGAATCGCACCTCCCAGCCGCCGCCCGTCTCGAGCACGATCCCGTCGGGGCCGGGCCGGACGCGCACGCGCGGGTCGCTGGCGTCGGCGCGGAGCTCGCCCGGCGCGATCTTCGCGAGCCGCAGGGCCGCCGCCACGAGGGCCGGGTCCAGGCGCTCGCCGGCCGCGCGCCCCGCGGTCCGGTCGTCGTGGACGCGAAGCGCCGGGGCGGCGGTGGCGTCGCTCGAGGCGAAGAGCACGCCGCCGGCATCGACGAACCACTCGAGCGTCCCGGCGACCCAGCGCCCGACGGCCTCGCGCTCGGTCAGCACCACCCGCGCCGAGGCCGGCAGGCCGAGCTCCACCCGCGCGTCCAGGACGGCCGAGATCCCGAGGAGGGCCGCGCGCGCGTCCGCCGAGCTGGCCCGGAAGAGCGGCACGCCCACGAGGGCCGTGGCCTGGCGGACCG
>JBOGTE010000296.1:0-1976 GCA_050692015.1 Candidatus Limnocylindria bacterium | reverse complement strand
GGCCACTCCGGTCCCGATGTTGTAGACGCCGGTGGCCGTCGAGTCGAGCGCCGCGAGGACGGCGTCGCACGCGTCCGCGACGTGCAGGTAGTCGCGCTGGGCACCGCCGTCGCCGTAGACGGTCAGCGGCCGCTCCGCCTGCCAGTTGCCGAGGAAGATGGCTATCACCCCGCCCTCGAGGTCCGTCCGCTGCCGCGGCCCGTAGACGTTCGCGAGCCGCAGCGTCACCGCGCGCAGGCCGGCGCGCTGCGCGACGTCCTCCGCCTCGGCCTTGAGGCGTCCGTACGGCGAGGCCGGCCGCAGCTCCGTCTCTTCGCCGGCGCACTCGGGGGTCTCGCCGTAGATGGCGCCGCCGGTCGAGATGTTCACGAGGTCGCGCGCGCCCGTGGCGAGCGCCGCGTCCACGACGTTGCGGGTGCCCTCGACTATCACGCGGCGGTAGAGGTCGGGCTGCTCCATGGACTGGACCACCTTGGTCTTCGAGGCCAGGTGCACGACCGCGTCGAAGTGCTCGCCCTCGACCGCCCGGCCGAGGGCCGGGCCGTCGGACACGTCCACGACGCGGAGGTCGATGCCCGCCGCCACGTTGTCGCGGCTGCCGGTCGAGAGGTCGTCAACGACGACGACCTCGTCGCCGCGTGCGACGAGGGCGTCGGCGACGTGGCTGCCCACGAAGCCGGCGCCTCCCGTGACCAGCACGCGGCGGGCGGTCATACGGAGAGTGGTCGGGGGAGCGAGCGTTCCATCTGGAGGAGTCTCCATTGTGGACAACTGCCCCTCCTTATGTGGAGGAGGGGCCCGGGACGGTGGATATCGGCTGTGCAAAAGGCCGACAGGTGCGGCCGATCTGTGCACGCCCAGGAGCCCATTTGGTGGAGAGCTCCATTCACACGGAGGGCGGCAGGGATCAGGGTCCGGAGCGTCCGGTACCGCCCGCGCTGACTGCTCCCCCGGCCAGATCCGGCGCGCTCGCAAGTCCCGGTCGATCCTTGCCTCGCGTGATAGAACAGGTGTTCTGGAGGCCAGAGTGACCGTGACCACGAGCGCGCCGGAGCGGGCAGCCCCGCACGACCAGGGAGCCGAGCGCTACGTGCTCGGCTCCGTGCTCATCGACCGGGACGCCATCTTCAAGATCGCCGACCTGCTGGACGTCGCGGACTTCTACGTCGCCCGTCACCAGCGCATCTACGCCGCGGCGCTGGCGCTCCTCGAGCGGCGGGAGCGGATCGACCCGCTCACGATCCAGAGCGAGCTGGCCCGCCGCGAGGAGCTCGACCGCGCCGGCGGCCCCGCGTACCTGCGCGAGCTGGTCGAGCAGGTGCCCGTCAGCGTGGACATCGAGCGGCAGGCGCACCGCGTCCGGGACCGCTCGCTGCTGCGGCGGCTGCTGCTGGCGGCGCGGGACATCGCCGCGGACGCGTACGACGAGCCCACCGACATCCCGCTCACGCTCGACCGCGCCGAGCAGCGCATCTTCGCGCTCCGCGACGAGACCGCGAACGCTCAGCTCCGCCACATCAAGGCGGCGCTCGAGGCGAGCTGGGACCAGATCAGCGAGCGCGTGGACCACCCCAGCGTGGTGAGCGGGATCGCCAGCGGCTTCAACGAGATCGACCGCTACACCGAGGGCTTCACCAAGGGCGACCTCGTGATCCTCGCGGCGCGGCCGTCGGTCGGCAAGAGCAGCCTCGCGCTCGCCATCGCGCACGGCGCGGCGAAGCGCGGCACCGGGGTGCTGGTGTTCTCGCTCGAGATGGACGTCAAGCAGATCGTGACGCGCTTCCTGGGCCTCACCGGCCAGACCAACATCCTCACGCTCCGCACGGGCGGCGACGTGCTCGACACCGGCGCCGCCGACGCGCTCACCAAGCTGCCGATCCTCATCGACGACACGCCCGGCATCTCGGTGATGGAGCTGCGCATGAAGGCGCGGCGCGCGATGTCGCACATGGAGATCGGGCTCATCGTCGTGGACT
>JBOGTE010000295.1:0-1981 GCA_050692015.1 Candidatus Limnocylindria bacterium | reverse complement strand
CCTCGGGCCAGGTCTGCCACTCCCTCCGCAGCCTCATCGCCGAACTCGCCCTCGTCGTCCGCGACAGCAACCGCATCGCGGGCACCGGGGCGACCTTCGAGAAGGTGACGCGGCCGAACGCCCTCCAAGCGCGAGCGCTCGAACTCGTCGGGCTCGACCCCAAACGCATGTAGTCAGCAACCAGCCACCCCCTCCTCGCCGCAATCCAAGGCAGCAAGCGGAAACCGCCGCTCAGGGCCTGGGTAACTTCCGGCTAGACGATCCCCGTGCGGGACGTCGTGGTCGACCGTCTTGCACCTTCTGCGCCCATGCGGGGCTTCGGCAAGTCGGCTGATCGAGATCAGCGACCTGGCGTTGCCGGGCGGGCGAACTCGCGTAGGACCGCGACGTACTCGGCCAGGTGCGTCTCGTGCGGGACGTGACCGGCGCCGGGAAGGATCCGCACCTCCGCGTGCGGGATCGCCGAGGACAGCGCCTCGACGACCGCGGCGAAGAACGGTGGACTCTCGCCGCCTTTGGTAAGCAGGACGGGGCACTCGACCCGGCCGAGGGCATCGACGTCGACGTCGCCACGCCGGGTCGCGCTGCTCGCCGGTGAAGGTGCCCGCGTTGCCGATCATCATCGTCCGGTCCTCCGGCGGCACGTAGTCCCACGCGCCGGGCCCGAGCGCGACCTGCTCGACGAAGACCCTGGCCGCCTCCTCACGCTCCCCGCGGTCGATCATGGCGACGACGTCGCCGATCACCTCACCCACCTGCTCGGGGATCACGTCCTCGCCGGCAAGCGGGAACAGCGGCGGCTCGTGGACGCTGAGCGAGCGCAGCAGCTCCGGCTGCCGCGCGGCCAGCCCCACGGCGATCGCGCCGCCGAACGAGTTGGCGACCACGTGGGCAGGCGCGAGCTCGAGCGTCTCGATCAGCGCGACGAGGTCGTCCTCGTCGTCGCGGCGCGTGCCCGGCGTCGAGCCGTCCTCGCTGTCGGTGTGGCCGCGCCGGTCGTAGGTGATCACGCGGAAGGACCGCGAGAGCTCGTCCGTGGCGGCGGCCCAGACGCGCCGGTCGTCCCAGCTGCCGTGGACGAGCACCAGCGGATCGCCGCTGCCGGTGTCGTCGACCATCAGGCGAATGCCGTCAATGGGTATGAGCGGCATATGCCAACCGTACCCGGCGGGCGAGCGGCGCGGGAGGGACGTTCTTCCCCAGGTACCAGCGCCGACCCGGATGCGATGGGTGCCGCGCAAAGCCGCCGGTCGCGGACGACCGACGGCGAAGCTCCGGGCGGCCCCGGGAAGGCGCCTCAGTACGGCGAGCGCAGCTCCGCGAACATCGGGAAGTGCCGAACGTTGCGCGTCAGCAGCCGCAGACCGCCGCGGATCGCGGTGGCGGCGATGGCGAGATCGGCGCCGTCGATGGTGGAGTGGCTGGGAAGCCACCGCCGACCCAGGGCGCCGGCTTGCTCGGCCACGTCCGCGTCGACGGGATGCCAGGTGAGCGTCGAAAGCAACGATCGCGTCGCCTCCTCCTCGGCCGCGCGCATGCCCGCGAGAACCTCCAGCCTCGCGATCTCGCTGGCGTGCAGGGCGCAGCCGCGCGCTCGGCCTCGAGCAGGTCGGCGGCGGCGCGGTGGCCTCGCAGGTAGTCGATCAGGACCGAGGTATCGACCAGTGCGCTCTCACGGGCTCTGGTGCAGCCGCCTCCCCGAGCGCATCCGGTCCACCCAGGCGGCTCCGTCCAGGTCTCGGTCCTTCCAGGAGCCGAATGCCCGGTTCATCGCGGCGATGTCGTCTTCCAACGACCGCTCACTGCCGTAGACGGTGTCGACGGCGTCTCGGATGAGCGCGGAGATCGAGCGACCGGTGCGAGCTGCCGCAGCATCGAGGGCTCGTCGCTCCTGCACCGTGAGCGAGATCTGCGTCCGGATCATGATGCGGGGACAATCGCCCTACAGCCGAAGGCCGGCGAGGGAGCTGGAGCGGCGGAT
>JBOGTE010000294.1:0-1984 GCA_050692015.1 Candidatus Limnocylindria bacterium | reverse complement strand
CACTCGTGGACGGCCTCGGCCCGCCGGTACGTGGAGATGTACGAGGCGGCGCGCGAAGCGCGCCGGGCCGCATGACGCTGGTCGCCCAGGCGCAGATCGCCGACCTCGAGGAGCTGCTCGCCCGGCTTCCCGCCGACGCGCGCGCCACCGCGGCGCGCCTCTACCAGGTCGGCTCGACCATCGGCCGGCTCGACCCTCCGGCCGAGATGGAAGCCTGGATCGCGAAGCTCTTCGGGTCCGTTGAGGCCGTCCGCGAGCAGCGGATCCTCCGGGTCACGGACCTGGTGACCCTGCAGGGCGCGCTCTTCAACGAGCTCCGCGCCCGCCGGCCGATGGAGGTGAAAGGCCAGGACGAGATGCGCCGCACCATCGACGAGGCGGTCGGCGACCCGTTCTGCCGGCCCGAGACCGGCACGCCCGCCGACACCTTCGGCCGCATCCGCGGGGACCACGGAGTGACCGCCGCGAACGTCGCCAAGTACGACGGCTTCCACGGCGTCCTGGTCTTCGACACCCACGACCCGCTGGCGCCGATGGACGCCGACCGCGTCCGCGACCACCTGGTGACCGCGAGGCGCTGGGCGAGCGCCGCGCTCGAGGCGGACGTGGGCGCCCGCTACTACTTCCTCATGTGGAACTCGACGTGGCGTGCCGGCGGCTCGGTCATACACGGGCACATGCAGATGACGACGACCCGGGGCATGCACTACCCGAAGGTCGAGGCCCTCCGGCGCCAGGCGCTGGCCTACCAGGCGCGCAGCGAGCACGATTACTTCGACGACCTCTGGACGGTCCACGAGAAGCTCGGCCTCGGCGTCGAGGTCGGGCGGGCCCGGGTGCTCGCCTCCCTGACCCCCGTCAAGGAGCGCGAGACGATCGTCCTTGGTCGGCCCGGAGAGGACGAGGCGGAGCTGGCCGAGGGGATCGCCCGCACGCTCGCGGCCTACCGCTCGCTCGGCGTCGTGGCGCATAACATGGCGCTCTACCTGCCGCCCCTCGCGCCCGACGGGGAGGACTGGCGGCGGTTCGCCCCGCACGCGCGGATCGTGGACCGCGGAGATCCCGCGAACCGCACCAGCGACATCGGCGCGATGGAGCTCTACGCCGCGAGCGTGATCGCGAGCGACCCCTTCCGCCTGGCCGACGCGTTACGCCTAGGCGGCTAAGCCGCTTTTTCTCTTCGCGGGGGAGCTCCTCCCCCGCCGGCACCCCCTGATCGATAGCGAGATCAATAGCGAGACAGTCGCTCGCTCGTTCGCGCAAAGTACACCGCTGGACCATTGACGAACGGCGGGACGCGTTCCTAATCTGACCGACATGGCTGACGTGAGCTTCGTCTCCCGCCGGGACACCGCATTCAAAGAGTTCCCGCCGGCCTCGGCCCAGATCGCCCTCGTGATCCCCTTCTACGGGGACCTGACCGTCTGGATCCGGCGGCCCGACCGCACCGGCTGGGAGTTCCCGTCGAGCGCGCGGCGGAGCGGCGAGACGATCATCGAGGTCGCGAAGCGTGAGATGTGGGAGTCCGCGCGGCTCGTGCCCGCCCGGCTCGACCTGATCGGTGCCGTACGCCAGGACTCGCCCAAGCCGGTCACCTCGTACGTGTACATGTCCGACGTCCACAATCTGCCGTGGAGCTATGAGCTGCCTCAGGGCGTGGCCGAGGTCGGGGTGTTCAAGCGGCATCCCCGGCCGCTCCTGACCGAGTGGACGGACATGATCCTCCAGGCGGCGCTTCGCGCACGCCGGACGGGCCTCCGCTAGCCGTCTCGGTCGCAGACCAGGCGGGGCCGCCCCGGCGCTGGAGCGCCCTCGCGGCCACCCTCACGGCGGTCGCCGGCTTCGTCGCGATGACCACGGGGCAGCTCCTGGCGGTCCTGGCCCTCGGACTGGGTGCGCGCGAGCCTGCCGAGCGGGCGCCGCTCGACCTCCTCGTCGTCACCGCCGCCGGCGCGGCCTCCCTGCTACTGGTCCTGGCCGTGCT
>JBOGTE010000293.1:0-1992 GCA_050692015.1 Candidatus Limnocylindria bacterium | reverse complement strand
GGGAAAGACAGAGTCCGAGAACTGCAACGAGCGCTCTACCGGGCGGCCAAGGCCGACCCAAGGCGACGCTTCCACGCGCTCTACGACAAGGTCTCCCGCAGGGACGTCCTGGAGCGGGCGTGGGGGCAGGTGCGCGCCAATCGCGGCGCGGCCGGCATCGACCGCATCACCCTGGCCGACGTCGAGCAGTACGGGATTGGCCGGCTGCTCGGCGAGTTGGCCGCGGATCTCAGGGACGGGAGCTACCGTCCGCTTCCCGCGCGCCGGGTCTTCATCCCGAAGCCCGGATCGCAGGAGCGGCGGCCGCTCTCGATCCCGGCGATCCGCGACCGGATCGTGCAGGCGGCCGCGAAGACGGTGATCGAGCCGATCTTCGAGGCCGACTTCCAGCCCTGCTCCTTCGGCTATCGCCCGAGGAGGACGGCGCACGATGCCCTGCAGGTACTCCTCGACGGTCCTTCCGGGGCAGACGCTGGGTGGTCGAGACGGACATCGCCAACTGCTTCGAGGCGATCCCGCACGAGCGGTTGATGCAGGCGATCGAGGAGCGGATCGTCGACCGCCACCTGCTCAAGCTTCTGCGCGCGATCCTGCGTGCCGGGGTGATGGAGGAGGGAGCGGTCAGGCGCAGCGTCAGCGGCACGCCCCAGGGCGGAGTGATCTCGCCCCTGCTCTGCAACGTCTACCTGCACCGGCTCGACCGGGACTGGCGGACGCGCGGGGAGGGCGTGCTCTGCCGCTACGCCGACGATCTCGTCGTGATGTGCAAGACAAAGGAGGAGGCGGAGCGGGCGCTCGGCGCGCTCCGGATGATCCTGGCCGAGCTCGGCCTCGAGCCGAAAGAGGCCAAGACCCGGATCGTGCAGCTGCGGGAAGGAGGCGAGGGGGTTCGACTTCCTCGGCTTCCAGCACCGCCTCGTGCGCTCGCGAAGCCCGCGCTCCCGGCACGTCACCTTCCTTGCCCGCTCGCCCTCACACCGGGCGATGCAGCACGCCCGCGAGCGCATCCGTGCGCTCACGGCGCGCGAGCGGCTCGGGCTACCGGTCGAAGCGGTCGTGCAGGATCTAAACAGCTTCCTGCGCGGCTGGACGGGCTACTTCCGCTACGGAAACTCGGCCCGCGACTTCGACAAGATCAGACACCACGCACTCAACCGGCTCGCGCTCTTCGTGGCCGCGCGCCACGAGCGTCCGCCGGCCTGGGGCTGGTGGCTGGTCGTCTACCGGTCAACCGATCAGCTCGGACTGCTCAACCCGAACGGAAGCACCGTCTCCCCGCGACCGATCTGGGGCTGGCGGGAACGACCGAATGCCGCCGGTGAAGGACGTCGGTGAGCCGGGTGCGGGAGAACCGCACGCCCGGTTCGATGGGGGGCGGGAGGAGACCAGCGCCAGTCGGCTGCTGCCGTGCGGCGCCAGGCGCCTCCCGCCTACCCGACCGCCACCCCCCGAGACCTGCACAACTTCCGCAACCGCGAGTGGAAGCCCGCTCAGGTCGCGGCCGGGGTCGAGCCTTTGCGCAGGATCTACGATCTCCGGCACACCTTTGCCACCTTCGCTCTTCGTGCCGGCATCTCTACCTTCGACCTCTCCCGCTACATGGGCGCCAGCCTGACCATGATCGACCGCCACTACGGCCACCTCGCGCGCGACGGACGCGAGCACGCGATCCGCCTGCTCGACGAGCTCAGCGCCGGCCAGCGTCCACGGTGGACGCTGGTGGACGCTACGTGGACGTCGAAGCTCGCGGTCACCGTCGGCGGAGACAACGAAAGCATCAGCTAAGCAGGAGAAAACGCGAAGCCCTCTGACGGACTCGAACCGTCGACCCCCTCTCTATGAAGAAGGGCTGTGCGTCAACTGGGGGGGTCGTGCATCGCCCAGTCAGGGCGGGCGTCGTGGTCGTGGGTGGCGAGCAGGGCTCATCTCTCTATCGCCTCCTCGGCGGGAGGACAAGGCTGGATCGGAGTTCGCTCCGGTGGCGCATCTCCT
>JBOGTE010000292.1:0-2032 GCA_050692015.1 Candidatus Limnocylindria bacterium | reverse complement strand
GCCCACCTCGCTGGCGGACACCGGCGCTCTGGCCGCGCTGCTGCGCGGCGCGGACGTGGTGCACGTGGTGGCGCGCGAGTGGGCGGGTGCGCTCGAGCACGCCGCGCGCCGCGTGGGCGCCGCGTTCGTGGAGACGCCCCTGGCCCACCCGGGGCAGCCCTTCTCGGGAGCGGGCCGCGACGACGTCGCCCGCTACCGGCGGGACGACGCGGTTATCGCGCTGACGGAGTGGGAGGCCGCCTGGTACCGGGCGCGAGGCGCCCGCCGCGTACACGTCACGGGGCTGGGCGCGCGTCTACCGGCCGCGGAGACCGCCGGTGATCCGGCGACGGTCCTCTTCGTCGGCCGGAAGGAGCGGTACAAGGGGTATCACGCGCTCCGCGACGCGGCCCGGGTCGTCTGGCGCGAGCGGCCGGACGCGCGCTTCGTGGCGATCGGCCAGCGCGCCTGGAGCGGGCGCTTCGAGCGCTGGGCGACCGACGAGCGCTGGACGGAGCTGGACGTGGTGGACGAGGCGACGAAGGACGCCGCCTACGCGCGCGCCGGCGTTCTGGCGATGCCCAGCGAGCACGAGACCTTCGGGCACGCGTACCTCGAGGCGTGGGCCGCGGGACGGCCCGTGATCGCCGGCGACATCGCCCCGCTGCGCGAGGTCGTACGCGAAGGCATCGACGGCTGGCACGCGCGCAATAAGGCATCCGACGTGGCCCGCGCCGTCCTGCGCGCGCTCGAGGACCCCGCGCGCTCGGCGGCGATGGGCGCCGCGGGACGGGCGCGGGTCAGGGAGCGGTGGACGTGGCCGATCGTGGCGGAGCGCACCGAGGCCGCGTACGCCGCGGCGCTCCGCATGGCGTGAGCGCTCGCCCTCACGGCCGGCGCGTATTAGGGGAGCGCGGCCAGTAGGGCGCGCGTCGCGGGCGAGAGGTCCTTCCGCAGCCAGTAGTACGCCCAGATCCCGCGCTTCTCGCTGTCCACCAGCCCGGCCTCCCGGAGCCTGGCCATGTGGTGCCAGATCGTCGGCTGGCCGAGGTCGAACGCGCCCGTCAGGTCGCAGATGCACACCGCCTCCTTGGCGTCGCGGAGGATGAGGGTCATCTGGAGGCGGGTCGGGTCGGCCAGCGCCTTCAGGACGGCTGCCAGCTCGCCCGCCTTCTCCGGGCCGAGGGGCAGCGCCGGGGCGCAGCAGACGCCCCGCTCGCGGACCGGTAGCTCCAGGACCGCCATGAGCGCAGGCTAACGTACCTATTGACGATCGTCAATTGCTATGCCATACCAGGGTGACGCGTCCGACCGGCACGTAGAGAGGAGGTCCACCGTGAGCGAGACGACCCAGACGGATCCGAACGTTCCTTCCACGGGCTGCTCCTGCTGCCCCGAATGCTCCTGCAGCAGCTGCGACACCGAGACGTCCTGCTGCTAGCGGCATAGCCCGACCGGCCGCCGGCCGTGTCCACTACGCTCGGCGCGATCTTGCGTGACGTGATCGGGCACGGACGCATCCTCGACCGTTTGGGCGCGCGGGCGGCCGAGGGCGACGTCGCCCACGCCTACGGGCTCTTCGGGCCCCGCTCGGTCGGAAAGCGCACCGTCGCGCTGCGCCTGGCGCAGACGCTCCAGTGCGAGCGCGCCCTGCCCGGCGGGTGCGGGACCTGTCTCTCCTGCCGGAAGATCGAGCGGCTGGTCCACCCGGACGTGCGACTGGTCACGCGCGCCGGCGACAAGAAGCTCATCGGCATCGAGCAGATCCGCGAGATGCGGGAGGACCTGGCGCTCCGGCCGCTGGAGGGCCGGCGGCGGGTCGTGATCATCGACGACGCCGGCGAGATGGACCAGGCACAGGACGCTCTGCTCAAGACGCTCGAAGAGCCTCCCTCGCACGCCGTCCTGCTTCTGGTCACGACCACTCCGGCGTCGCTGCACGAGACGATCCGCTCGCGCGTCCAGCCGCTGCAGCTCCGGCTCGTCCCGACGGACGAGATCGCGCGCCGCCTCTCCGCGCGAGGGTTCGCGGACGCCGAGCGCAACGCCGCGG
>JBOGTE010000291.1:0-2033 GCA_050692015.1 Candidatus Limnocylindria bacterium | reverse complement strand
GAGGACCAGGTCGGGCGCGTTGGACCGCGCGGCGAGCGCGGCCGTCGCCGCGAGCGGCGAGTAGCGCTCCATGCCCGTGATCTCGAGCACGCTGGCCTCGCCCAGCTCCGCGGCCCTGGCCGCGACCTCCAGGCTGACGCGCCTCAAGGCTCTTTCAGACCCGCGCTCGACGACCGCCCAGACCTTCACAGGACCTTGGCCTCGTCGCGCAGCAGGCGCACCAGCTCCGCCGCGGCGGCCTTGGCGTCGCCGTCCTTCAGGATCTTGCCGCCGCCGCGCGCCGGCGGCGGCTCCATCTTCTCGACCTCGACCCGCGGCCCGGAGGTGTCGATGCCGAGGCCGGCGAGGTCCAGCTCCGGGATCTCCTTCTTCTTGGCCTTCATGATCCCCGGCAGCGAGGGATAGCGGGGCTCCTTCTCGCTCTTCTGCACCGTCAGCAGCGCCGGGCCGGAGGCGCGCCAGACCTCGTGCCCGCCCTCGGTCTCCTTCCACACGTCGGTGCCGCCGTCGGCCGGCTCGAACTTGGTGACGGTCGAGACGTGCGGCCACCCCAGCACCTCGGCCAGCGCGGGTCCGACCAAGCCCTGGTCGTCGTCGGACGCCTGCCGGCCGCAAAGGACGAGGTCGGGCTTGGCCTGCTCGGCCACCTTCGCCAGCGCGCGCGCGACGGCCAGGCCCCCGAGCGCCTCCGCGCCCTCGCCTGTCACCAGTGTGGCCTCGTCGCAGCCCATGGCCAGTGCCTGGCGGAGCGCGTCGCGCGAGCGCGCCGGCCCGACGGTGACCACGGCGACCGTCGTCGCCGGGTCCGCGTCCTTGCGCTCCAGGGCCAGCTCCACCGCGTACTCGTCGTACGGCGAGATGGCCCAGGTGATGGCGCCGGTGTCGATGGAGCGGCCGTCCGCGGCGACCTTCACCCGGACCGTCGAGTCGGGCACCTGCTTCAGGCAGACGAGGATCTTCACCCGGACGCCCGCCCCGGCAAGCGCGCGGCCACGAGCTCGAGGACGTCCACCGGCTTCACCTGGTCCTGCACGCCCTTCGCGCCCACGCCCTCGTCCAGCATGATCAGGCAGAAGGGGCAGCCGCTCGCGACCTTCGAGGCGCCGCTCTCGAGCGCCAGGATCTGCTCCACCCGGCGATGGTTGACGCGCTGTCCCACCTTCTCCTCCATCCACATGCGGCCGCCGCCGGCGCCGCAGCAGAAGCCGCGCTCGCGGTGGTAGGGCTCGATCTCAACGCGTTTCGTCCCGGGCACCGCGTCGAGGACGGCGCGCGGCGCGTCGTAGATGCCGTTGTGCCGGCCGAGATAGCAGGGGTCGTGGTACGCGACGGTCTCGGCCGCGCCCGCCTCCAGCCGCAGCTTGCCCTCTGCCACCAGGCGGTCCACCAGCTGCAGCGCGTGCACCACCTCGTAGCTCCCTCCCAGCTGCGGGTACTCGTTGGCGATCGTGTTGAAGCAGTGCGGGCACGAGGCGATGACCTTCTTGACGCCGTGGCGCGCGAAGGTCTCGATGTTCCGCTGCGCCTGCGTCTGCCAGAGGTACTCGTTGCCGATGCGCCGCGCCGGGTCGCCGTTGCACGTCTCCTCGGGCCCGAGGATCGCGAACGACACGTCCGCGGCGCGCAGGACCTCGACCAGCGCGCGCGCCACCTTCTGGCTGCGGCGGTCGAACGAAGCGGCGCACCCCACGAAGTACAGGTACTCGGCGTCGGGCCGCTCGGCGAAAGTGGGTACGCCCAGGTCCGCGGCCCACTCGGCCCGTGTGTCCGGGGCCTGCCCCCAGGGGTTGCCGGCCCGCTCGATGTTCGTGAGGGCGCGCTGCGCCTCGGCCGGCACGTCGCCCTCGTTCATCGTCAGCCAGCGGCGCATGTCCACGATCTTGTCGATGTGCTCGATGGTCACGGGGCAGGCCTCGACGCAAGCCGCGCACGTGGTGCAGGCCCAGAGCTCCTCGGTCTTGGTGGGACCCCAGCGCGCGGGCGGCGTGCCGCGGTCGGCGGCGTCGGCGGCGAGGCGCGAACCCTCTCGCAGC
>JBOGTE010000290.1:0-2034 GCA_050692015.1 Candidatus Limnocylindria bacterium | reverse complement strand
TCTACGAGCTGTGCGACCGGATCCAGCCCGGGCTCATCCACGACGTGAACATCCCGTTCCCGATGACGGACTGGGCCGGCGTCATCCTCCAGGTGAAGAAGCGACTCAAGACCGACGACGGCTTCGTGCGCAACTTCCTCACCGCCGCGATGTCCTGCAGCTCCGGGCTGCGTCTCGCCATAGCCGTCGATCAGGACGTGGACATCTACAACATGGACGAGATCATCTGGTGCCTCACGACACGGGTGAGTCCGCGGGACGACGTGTACAGCCCCGTGCCCGGCGGTGCGGGCCAGACGTTCATCCCGGAGGAGCGGCTCACCGCCGGCAACAACCAGTGGACCGCGATGAACACGCGCTTCGAAGGGGGCCTGGCCATCGACGCCACCGTGCCCTTCGGGTTCGAGAGCGACTTCATGCGCCCGGTCTACCCGATCGACCGCGTCGATCCGGCGAGCTGGTTCGACGACGCGCAGATCGCGCAGGCGAAGACGCTCATGAAGGGCTGGGCCGAGGTCCTTTCGCGCACCGGGCGCTAGTGGCGTGAGCGCCGGAGACGTGCCGGAGCCCCTCGGGACGACGGCCGCCGCGCCGCTGACCGGCATGCGGGTCGTCGAGCTTGCCGACGACTGGGGCGCGCAGTGCGGCCGGATCCTGGCGGACCTCGGTGCCGACGTCATCAAAGTGGAGCCTCCCGACGGGGACGGCGCACGCCGCCGTCCGCCCTTCGTCGGAGACCATGCCGGCGCGGACCGCGGGCTCTGGTGGATCGCCCTGAACCTGAACAAGCGCGGAGTGACGCTTGACCTCGCGCAACCAGGCGGCATCGACGTGCTGCGACGCCTCGTCGCGGGCGGCGACGTGTTCGTCGAAGCGCTCGGCCCTCGCGAGCTGGCCCGGCTGGGGATAGGCGCCGGCGACCTCTCGTCGTGGAACGAGCGGCTCATCCATACGACCGTGACGCCCTACGGGTCGGAGGGACCCCTGGCTTCCGCGCCGGCCTCGGACCTCGAGGTGACCGCGGCGAGCGGCGCGCTGTGGCTCGCCGGCGAGCCCGGTCGCCCGCCGGTGCGGACGACGTTGCCGCAGTCGCCGTTCTGGGCGGGCATGTACGCCGCGATGGGTACCCTCTTCGCCTACCTCGCGCGCGGTACGACCG
The DNA here is from genome assembly GCA_050692015.1 of Candidatus Limnocylindria bacterium. Classification (GTDB taxonomy): domain Bacteria; phylum Chloroflexota; class Limnocylindria; order P2-11E; family P2-11E; genus GWC2-70-10. The sequence continues at coordinate 875 of JBOGTE010000290.1, read as the reverse complement.
GGCGCGGCCAGCGCGTCGATACGTCTGCCCAGGCGAGCATGGTCACGGTGCATCCGCCCGCACCGGTGTTCTGGTCCGTACTGGGGGAAGAGCACCGGCGCCTTGGGCCCTTCCTGCTCGGCCGGAGCATCGTCGGCGCGCGCTTCCGCAACATCTGGCGCTGCAAGGACGGCTACGTTGCCTTCGCCATCCAGGGCGGCGCGATCGGCCGCCACACGGGCAAGATGCTCGTCGAGTGGATGGCCTCGCGCGGCGAGGTGCCGGAGGCGCTCCGCGCGATCGACTGGGAGCGGTTCGACAACACGACCCTGCGGCAGGAGGACGTGGAGCGGCTCGAGGTCGCCATCGCGCCGTTCTTCGAGGGCGTGACGAAGCGCGAGTTCTTCGAGGGTGTCGTCGCGCGGAACATGCTGGGCTACCCGGTCTCGACGGTGGCCGAGGTCTACGACGATCCGCAGCTGCGCGCGCGCGGCTTCTGGCAGGAGCTCGAGGTGCCCGAGGCGGGCCGCACCGTCCCGATCCCGGGTGGCTTCGCCCTCTTCGATGGGGAGCGACCGCGCGTCCGGCGTCCGGCTCCCCGGCTCGGTGAGCACAACGCGGAGGTGTTCCACCGCGAGCTCGGACTCGGGCAGGGCGAGCTCGCGGCCACCCGGGCTGCGGTGACGGCGTGACACAGACAGTGACCGCCCCGTCCGCGGATGCGATGGCTCCTCAGGCGCTCGCCGGGACGCGCGTCGTCGAGATCGGGTTCGCCGCCGCCGGCCCTCTCGTCGGCAAGTACCTCGCCAACCACGGTGCCGAGGTCATCCACGTCGAGTCGCGCACGGCGCCAGACGTCTTCCGCGCGACCTACCCGCCGTTCAAGGACAACAAGC
>JBOGTE010000289.1:0-2041 GCA_050692015.1 Candidatus Limnocylindria bacterium | reverse complement strand
AAGTTTTCGAGCTTCGTGCTTTGCGGCCAAGAAAAGGGGAGGAACGCGTGAGACGTGTGTGGGCTTTTGCGGTAGCCCTGGCAATCGGGCTTACCTGGGTTTCGATCGCCGTCGCCCAGGATGCGGACGAGACGGGTTACGGCGGTGTGGCCGGCAACGTTCAGGGTGAGGTCGAGGGCGGTGGCGGCAGCGGACTGCCGTTCACGGGTCTCGATCTGCTCCTGCTCTTTGCGGTCGGTGCTGTGCTGCTCGGCGCAGGACTCGCGCTTCGGCGCCTGGGTCGGGTCCGGAGCTAGCTCGGGTAGAAGGTCATAGAGAGCCATCCGGGTCCTCCGGAGGCTCCGAAGGGACTGCGGTAGCGGATGCGGGCGACTGAGACGACGCGCGAGCGACCGCTCGCGCTGGAGCGGGTTTCGAGCGGCCTGCGCGCGCGCAGCGCGCGGCGGCCGCTTGCCTGGCCACGGGCTGCGCTCGGGATCGACGCGCTCATGCTGCTTGCCGCGGTCGTCGTGGCCGAGCTGGCCGCGCCGAGGGCGGGAATCCCCTCGACGCCGCTCTCCTGGCTCGTCGCCTTCCCGCTCCTGATCGTCTTCCTGCTCGCGATCCGAGGGATGTACAAGCCGCGCCTCTTCCTGCGGACGCTCGACGACCTCCGCGCCGTGACGACGACGACGGCGCTCGCAGCCATGATCGTCCTCTCACTTCGCGTCCTGCTCACGGACCACACCTGGACGGCGGCTCAGACAGCGCGGCTCTGGGCGTTCGCAGCCGTGTATCTCGTCGCGGGTCGGACGATCCTCTCGTGGTCGGAGCTCCAGGCGCGCCGCCGCGGCGAGGCCCTGCGGCCCACGCTGCTGATCGGCGCGGGCCGGATCGGCCGTCTGACCGCCGCGCGCCTGCTGGAGCATCCCGAGTTCGGGCTGCGGCCGGTCGGCTTTCTCGACAAGGAGCCGCTGGACGAGCAGAACACTCGCGCGCAGATGCCCGTGCTGGGGGCGAGCTGGGATCTGGAGCAGGTGGTCGAGGAGCACCGGGTCGAGCACGTGCTCGTCACGTTCTCAACGGCGCCGCAGCACGTGCTCCTCAGTCTCGTGAAGCGCTGCGAGGCCCTCGGCATCGAGGTCTCATTCGTGCCCCGTTTCTTCGAGAAGATGGGCGGCCGCGTCGGCTTCGAGCACCTCGGCGGCCTGCCCATCATGAACGTCGAGGCCGCGAATCCCGCCGGCTGGCAGTTCTCGGTCAAGTATGCGCTCGACCGCCTCTTCGCCGCTCTTCTCCTCCTGCTCGTCGCGCCGGTGCTCCTCACCGCGGCCCTGGCGGTCCTCGTCACGATGGGGCGTCCCGTGTTCTTCCGCCAGGTGCGCGCGGGGCGCGACGGGCGCGCGTTCGAGATGCTGAAGATCCGGACGATGCGGAAGGCGGAGGGGCCGCCCGTCCCGCTGTCGCTCCCCCCCGATACCGCTCCCGGTGGCGTGGAGGGCGAGGATCGGCGCACTCCTCTTGGTGCCTTCCTCCGGCGCACGTCCATCGACGAGCTGCCTCAGCTCTGGAACGTCGTCCGAGGTGAGCTGAGCCTCGTGGGGCCGCGGCCCGAGCGGCCGGAATACGTCGAGCTCTTCACGGAGCACGTCCACCGCTACGGCGACCGCCACCGGGTCAAGGCGGGAATCACGGGCTGGGCGCAGGTGCACGGCCTTCGCGGTAACACGTCCCTGGCCGACCGCGTCGAGTGGGACAACTACTACATCGAGAACTGGTCGCTCTGGCTGGACGTCAAGATCCTCCTCATGACATTCGCAGCCGTCCTGTCACCGCGCCCGGTCGAGTAGCGCCCGGCGCGCGGAGGCGGCTCCGTCCGTCCAGGAACACGGCCGGGCCGGCGAGCAGGTAGACGCTCGCCAGCCCGGCCCACTCGCCGTACGGCTCGAGTAGCTCGCGCGTGTCGTCCGCCTCGGCCGGGCGGCCGCGCAGGGCTGCGCAGAGCTTGAGGAGGCCGAGGTCGCCGACGAGCCCGCGCTCCCAGCGTCCGAGCCCGTAGAGG
>JBOGTE010000288.1:0-2043 GCA_050692015.1 Candidatus Limnocylindria bacterium | reverse complement strand
TCAGATCCGAACCGGCGTCAACACCGGGGACGTCCTTGCCGGGGACGCGTCCACGCCGGAGGCGTTCACCGTCGGGGATGCGGTCAACGTCGCGGCCCGGCTCGAACAGAACGCGGGGCCCGGCGAGCGCCGGATCCTCGACGCCGCGGCGGTCGTCGGGAAGGAGTTTTGGCGCGGCGCGGTGGAGGCGCTAGCTCCGGCCAGTCTTCGGCCGCGCACGGGGGCGCTGCTCACCGAGCTGCTGCGCAAGGATCTCGTCGTCCCTGAGCGCTCCACCGTCCGAGGCGAGGACGCGTTCCGGTTCCGGCACATCCTCATCCGAGACGCCGCCTACGAGGCACTGCCAAAGTCCGACCGTTCGGCCACGCACGAGGGGTTCGCCTCGTGGCTCGCCGAGACGTACGCGGGACGGACCGCCGAGGTGGAGGAGATCCTCGGCTACCACCTCCAGGAGGCGCATCGGACCCGCGTCGCCCTCGGGCCGGCCGACGACGCCGCACGCGAGCTCGCCGGCCGGGCGGCCACGCATCTGCTCGCAGCGGGGTGTCGCGCGCTCAACCGGAACGACTACCGCGGCGCGGTGAACCTCCTCGGGCGCGCCCATGCGCTGAGCGAACGGCCCGGTGCGGACCTCCTCCTCGCATACGGGTCGGCGCTTGCCAACCGCGGCTCGTTGGGGAGGGGGCTCGGCGTCCTCCAAGCTGCCATCGAAGCGGCGGCGGGTGCGGGCGACGAGAGGCTCGCCTGGCATGCGAGGATCGAAGAGATCAAGTGGCGGGGTCAGGTCGACACCAGAGCGGGGGTGGCGGCCGAGATCCTGAACCTGGTGCCGAAGGCCATACCGCTCCTCGAAGGCCTGGGCGACGACACCGGCGCCGCGCGGGCGTGGATGGCGATCGCGACCGCCCACAACAACGTCGGGCGTCACGCGATGGGGTTGGAGGCCGCCGAACGCGCACTCGAGCACGGGGAACGGGCGGGGAACGAGTCGCTGGTGCTCGGCGCGTACCGGCTGATCGGCGTGGCGGTCATCTGGGGGCCTGTGCCATTGGCGGAGGCGTTCCGCCGATATGGGGATCTCATCGACCGTGTCGACGGCGGTCCGCTGAAGCGGGTCGCCGCGACCGAGGTGGTGGCCGCGCTGAAAACGCAGCTAGGCCACGTCGCCGAAGCCCGCGCCCTCATCGCCCGCGCGCGGGAGCTGTACGAGGAGCTCGGCGACGCGTTGTCGGGAGCGAAGACCCCCTCATCGATCACCGGGGGCCTCTCGGAGAGGGAGATTTCGCGAATGCGGATGCGATTCTGGCGGAGGCGTGCGAGATCCTCGAAGCGGCGGGAGAGAGGAGCTGGTACTCGACCGCGGTCGCGGTCCGAGCGTCGACGCTGTACGAGCTCGGCCGCTTGGACGAGGCGTTCCGCGCCACGGAGGCGGCTGAGGCGGCAGGCTCGGGGGACGACGTTGTGACCCAGTCGTACTGGCGGGCCGAACGGGCGAAGGTGCTCGCGCGATGGGGCCGCGGGGACGAAGCGGTCGCACTGGCCCGGGACGCCGTGGGCATGATGGAAGCGACCGACGGCCTGCTCGAGCAGGCCGACGTGCACGCGGCGCTCGGAGAGGTGAACACGGTGCTCGGCCGCGTCGACAACGCGCGTGAGGCGCTGTTGGAGGCGGTCCGGCGCTACGAAGAGAAGGGCGCCGAGCCGTTCGCGGTGCAGACGCGGGCGCGGCTCGACCGGCTCGACGACTGAAAGCCCCGGGTCACCTCTGGGCCGCGGCGTGCGTGGGCTTCGGACGAGACGGGGCATCGGCCCCTCCGGCGCCTCCGCCCGCCGCGCCCACCGGGAACATGTCACCCGTAGCCGCGGCACCCACGTCCCCTCGCCGCCTCACCGGTCGCGAGCCCCATTCCCTCACCATTCAACGTGAGGAATGGGGGGCCGCATTCGAACCTATTCGTTCGAGTTGGATGCGGAGGCAAGAAGGATCGGCCGCATCCCGTTCGCCGGGCGCCGACCTGGTGAGCGGCGTCGCCACGTCCGTCC
>JBOGTE010000287.1:0-2049 GCA_050692015.1 Candidatus Limnocylindria bacterium | reverse complement strand
GCCTGCGCCTCGCGCGCGCACCGGGACGGCGGCTCGCGCGGCCCGACGCGCTGCTCTGGGAGTCGGCGGTGGCGGTCGCGGCGGCGAGCGTCGTGCTCGCGTACGCGGTCGTGCCGCTGGGCCCGAGCCTGGTACCGACCGACCTCTCGCTCGGGCTCTTCTTCGCGATGATCGTGCTCGGCCCGCTCATGGTCGCATTCATGGACGCGGGCTGGGGCAGCAACGGAAAGCTCGGCGTCGTCGCGTCGTTCCGCGCCGCGGCGCACGTCATCGGCTACGAGGTCACCTTCGGCTTCGCGGTGCTCGGTCCGGCGATGATGGCGGGGTCCCTCTCCGCGGTGCGCATCGTCGAGGCGCAGGAGCGCGTCTGGTTCGTCCTGCTCCAGCCAGGCAGCTTCGCGATCTACCTCGCGTCCGCGCTCTTGCTCGCGTACCGCTACCCGTTCGACCTCCCGTTCGCGGGACCGGAGCTCGCGGGCGGCATCGCGCGCGAGTACGCGGGCCTCGAGCGGGCCGTGCTCTCGGGCGTGCGCCACGCGCTCCTCGGCGTCGTCGCGGCGACCGGCACGATCATGTTCCTCGGCGGCTGGCAGGGACCGGTGCTGCCGCCGGCCGCGTGGACGGTGCTGAAGACCGCGGCCCTCGTCGCGGCGCTCACCGCGCTCCCGCTCGCGCTGCCGCGGCTGCGGCTCGACCAGATGCTCGCGTTCTCCTGGAAGGCCGTCCTGCCGTTCGCGCTCGTGAACATCGTCGTCGTCGGGATCGTCACGTTCGCCGCGGAGACGCTGGGGTGGCTGCCGTGAGCCTCGACTCCGGGCTCGTCGCGTGGGCCGTCTTCCTCGTGTTCGGGGCCGTCTCGCTGCTCGCCGCGGTCGGGATGACGGTCACGATGAGCATGTACCGCGCCGGGCTCGCGCTGATGGTCTCGTTCCTCGCGCTCGCGGTCCTCTTCGTCCAGCTGGGCGCGGACCTACTCGCGGTCATCCAGGTGATGATGAACGTCGCCGGCATGTCCGTGATGATCCTGTTCATGGTCATGCTCATGCAGGATCCGGGCGGCGAGATGATGTGGGACATGGCGCGGCAGATGCGCATGCACGGCGTCGGCGCGTTCAAGATGGGGATGCCGCGGGACCGTGACCGCGCGGCGGACGATCCGCATACGAAGATGATGGTGGACATGGCGATGTCCACCGGGCAGGTGCGCTGGGCGCTGCCGATCTCGATCGCCGTCACCACGCTCCTCGTCGCGGTCGTCGCGCGCCCGGTATGGCGGATCTCCTCCGATGGCCCAGGCGGCGACTCCGTGGCCGCGGTCGGCGAGCTGCTCCTCTCGAAGTACATGATCGCGTTCGAGGGCGCGGCCCTCCTCATCCTCGCCGGGATCGTCACCGCGGTCATGCTCGGCCGGCGCGAGCCGGCGGACCGGGCGCGCGCTATGACCCTCGAAGCACAGCCGGGCACGCGGGCCGCGGTCCATGGGGCGGCCGGCGCGCCCGATATGGCCGGAGGAAAGGAGGTCGAGATGCCCGACGAGAGCAAGAAGTACTCCTGCCCCATGCACGCGGACGTCACCAGCGACAAGCCCGGCAAGTGCCCGAAGTGCGGCATGGCCCTGGTCGCGAAGTAGTGCGCACGGAGTGAGCGGTCCGCCCCTCGAGGCCTACCTCGTCCTCGGCGCGCTGCTCTTCGGAGCGGGCGTGTGGGGCATCCTGACGCAGCGCAGCGCCGTGATGGTCCTGATGTCGATCGAGATCATCATGAACGCCGCACTGCTCACGATCGTGGCGGCGTGGCGGTTCGTCGCGCCGGCGGACGCGAGCGGCCAGGTCTTCTTCATCATCGGCGTGACCATTGGGGCGGCCGAGATGGCCGCGGGTCTCGGCATCGCGCTCCTCGTCTACCGCCAGAACCGCACGCAGCAGATCGACGCCTTCCACGAGCTCCGGCGTTGACCGGCGCGCTCTGGCTCGTACCGGGGCTGCCCGTCCTCGCGGCGCTGGCCGCGGTGCTGCCGGCGCGCGCCGCGCGGGCCGCCGCACCGTTCGC
>JBOGTE010000286.1:0-2062 GCA_050692015.1 Candidatus Limnocylindria bacterium | reverse complement strand
GCGTCACGGACACAGATACGGAGATGCCGGCGCAAGCCGGCTTCTCCGTGTCCTCGCCATGAAAGCCGATGCCGATCGTGCGCGTGTTGCCCACGCTCCATCGGGAGGCAGGTCTTCGCTTCTCCTTCCGGTCGTCCGACCGCCCTGAGCCGCCGCACGTGCACGTCTCTGGCGGCGGTGGAAAGGCCAAGGTGTGGCTGACGTCGGTCCGGCTCGAGCGACCAGCCGAGCCGCCCATATTCACGACAGGGACGGGGTGGCGAAGCGAAGGTCTGGGCCGCACGGTCACGGCGAAGGAGGCTAAGGGACGTACCAGGCCAATGCGGCGGGGATGTGGGTCACTGTCGCGCCCGCGAACTTCTGGGCGGGTGTTCCCGGCTTCACCGTGAAGGCAACCGGGATCTCGACCGGTCAGGTCATCGAGCAGCAGTACCAGCTCAGCCCGTAGCCGCGTAGAGTCCCCGCCGTGCCGCACATCGAGGTGCGGATCCTCGGTCCCTTCCGCGTGCTCGTCGATGGAGCCGAGCGGATCATCGCTGCGCGCAAGCAGCGCTCACTGATAGCCGCGCTCGCCCTCCGCCCCGCAGCGCGCTCACGCGAACAGCTCATGGCCGAGCTGTGGCCCGACAGCGACGAGGAGCGCGGGCGCGAGAGCCTTCGCCACGCGCTGTACCGGATCCGCGCGGCCGTCGGCGCGGAGCTCATCGCGAGCGCGCACGACGAGCTGCGGATCACTGAGGCCGTCACGGTCGATGTCCGGGCGTTCGAGCGCGCCGCCGCCTCCGGCGCGGAGGAAGAGCTCTCTCGGGCGATCGGCATCTACCGGGGGGACCTGTGCGCAGAATTCGAAGGCGCCGACGGTGAAGCGGAGCGTGCACGCCTGCGCGGCCTCTTCGCCTCCGCGGGCGAGCGGCTCGCGTCGATTCGGCTCGCGGCGGACCCGCGGGCTGCGGCCGAGATCGTCCGTCGTGTCATCGAGGTCGATCCGTTCCGGGAGGACGCGCATCGCGTTCTGCTGCGCGCCCTCGCGGGCGCGGGTGACCTCGCGGCCGCGGCGATGCACTACCGCCGCCTCGCCGCGATCCTCCGTGAGGAGCTCGGGATCGACCCGAGCCCCGAGACGAAGCAGCTGTACGCCGAGCTCGCGCGCGTGACGGTCCCCGCGACCGCGGCGAGGGTGCGTCGCCCGTCGCTCGAGCCGCCCGCCGTGCTGATCGGCCGGCGCGCCGAGTACGCACGCCTGATGGGGATCGTGTCCGGCGCGATCGACGGTCACGGCGGGAGCGCGCTCGTCACCGCCGAGGCTGGCGCCGGCAAGTCACGCCTGCTCGAGGAGGTCGGGGCGGTCGCCGAGCGACACGGCCTCCGCGTGCTGCGGGCTCGCGCGACCGCCGCCGAAGGCGCGCTGCCCTTCCAGGTCTGGGTGGACGCTCTGGCAGGCTCCGCGCCCGAGGCCGTCGCGCTTCCGGGGCCGTGGCCCGCCGTGATCGCGACGCTGCTGCCGGAGGCTGCCGCGGGAGAGGCCGGCGTCGTAGCGCCGGAGCTACGCCGGACGCGGCTCTTCGAAGGGGTCGCCCGGCTGCTCGCGCACCTCGCGACAGCTCTCCCCACGGTCCTCGTCTTAGATGACCTGCACCAGGCGGATCCCGACTCCATCCAGCTGTGGCACTACGTGGCGCGCACCTCACAGCGGCGCCGGCTCGCGATCGTGTCGGCGACGCGCCCGCCGGCGACGGGCTCGGCCCTCGCCGAGGTGAGCGCTTCGCTCGAGGCCCGGGGCGACCTCTCCTCCGTCCCGCTCGCCCCGCTCGCCCCGGACTCCGTCGCCACGCTGCTCCGCGGATTCGGAGTAGGGGCGGACGACGTCGCCTGGTTGGCCCCGGCGCTGGCCCGCTGGACAGGTGGAAATCCGTTCTTCGTCCTCGAGGCGCTCCGCGCGCTGGTGGAGCTTCGGCGACTGACGCGCGACGGTGGCGCGTGGACCTGGTCCGGCGCGCGCCCGACCGGCGACGATCCGATCGCCCCCGAGCTGCCGCCCACGGTCCGCCAAACGATCCTGGGG
>JBOGTE010000285.1:0-2077 GCA_050692015.1 Candidatus Limnocylindria bacterium | reverse complement strand
CCTGGAGCAGTACCTCCTCGGCCTCGGTCATCGCGCGCCGCAGCTGCTCGCGCGCGTCGTCGCGGATCGCCTCGGCCTCCCGGCGGGACCCTGCGAGGGCGTCCTCGCTGTCCGTCGCGGCGAGCCGCGCCGCCTCCAGGCGCTCGGCGAGGTCGGTGCGGGCCCGCTCGGCCTCGCGCAGCGTGCGCTCGAGCGACCGGTGCAGCTCCGAGAGGTGCGCGCCGGCGCGCTCCAGCACTGCGCCGTCGAGACCCAGGCGGGAGGCGATGGCGAAGGCGTTGGAGGCCCCGGGCAGGCCCAGGTGGACGCGGTAGGTGGGGCGCAGCGTGACCGCGTCGAACTCCACGCTGGCGTTCTGCACGCCGGGCGTGTTCAGCGCGAACGCCTTCAGCTCCGGGTAGTGCGTCGTCGCCGCGACGAGGACCCCGCGCTCGAGCAGGGTCTCGAGGACGGCCATCGCGAGCGCGGCGCCCTCGTCGGGGTCGGTGCCCGCGCCGACCTCGTCCAGGAGCGCGAGGTCGCCGCGCTCCGCCTCGCCCAGCGTGACGACGATGTTCCGCAGGTGCGACGAGAACGTGGACAGAGACTGCTGGATGGACTGCTCGTCCCCGATGTCCGCGAACACCCGCCGGAGCACCGGTACCGCGCTGCCACGCGCGGCGGGGAGCTGCAGGCCGCACGCGGCCATGAGCACGAGGAGCCCCACCGTGCGCAGGGTCACCGTCTTGCCGCCGGTGTTCGGCCCGGTCACCACGAGCGCTCGGATGTCGCCGCCCAGCCGGATGTCGATGGGGACGACCGCCGCGGCATCGGCTCCGGCGTCCGCTCGCCGCGAAGCCTGGTCCACCAGGAGCGGATGGCGCGCCTCGATCAGGTCGAGGACGCCGTCGGCGGCGAGGCGGGGCCGGGCGCACTCGAAGGCCTCGGCGAAGAGCGAGCGCGCCAGGATCAGGTCCAGCACCGCGAGGGCCGAGAGCACGGCCTCGTGGTCGTCGGCCGACGCCTCGACGCGGCGGGAGAGCTCGTCCAGCACCCGCTCCACCTCGGCGCGCTCGGCGAGCTCCGCCTCGCGGACGCGGTTGTTCGCGTCGAGGATCTCGAGCGGCTCGACGAAGACCGTAGCGCCGCTGGCCGACCGGTCGTGGACGATGCCCTTCACCGCGCCCGCGCTCTCGGCCTTCACCGGCACGACGTACCGCCCGCCGCGCTGCGTCACGATCGCCTCCTGGAGGTGCTTGGCGACGGCCGCGGACCGCAGCAGGCCGTCCACCCGCTGCTGCAGCTGCGCCTGCGCGGAACGAAGCGCGGAGCGCGCCCCGGCGAGCGCGGCGCTGGCCCGGTCCAGGACCTCCGCCTCAGCCGAGATCGCGTGCTCGATGGCCCGGGCGACCTCGGCGGGCGGGCGGGCGAAGCGCGCGCGCGCCGCAAGCGGCGGGTACGGCCGGGCGTGGGCGAAGAGCGTCTCCGCCGAGCGCGTGGTGGCCGCGATCTCGGTGAGCTGCTGAGGGTCGAGGACGCCCCCCAGGCGCGCGCGCCGGATCGCGTCGCGCACGTCGTGCGCACCGCGCAGGCCGGCGGACGGGACGGCCCGCAGGAGCTCGCGCCCCGCCGCGGTCTCGTCCTGCAGGCGCTCGGCCTCCGCGATGTCGGTCGTAGGGCTCATCGCCAGCGCCAGCTCCCGCCCGGGCTCGAACGACGTCCGCTCCGCCACCAGCGCGCGTATCGCCGGCAGCTCCAGGATCGCGAGGGTCCGTTCGCTGGTGGTCACGCCGTTCATGGTGATCCAGGCGGCGAAGCCGCCTCGCCTCCACGCGGGGGGGACACGTCCCCCCGCCGGCACCCCCCTCAGCGCCGCGGCGAGCGCGACACTCCCGGTGAGCCACGGACGTAGAGGCGCCAGGCCTTGTGGAACGTCGTCCCGCTGGACAGCCCGACGCGGGCGGAGCGCCCCACCTGCGCCGAGGGGACGCGCGGCGCGTCGCGGACGGTGAGCGGCGGCCGCAGCAGGTCGAGCCCGCTGTGCCGCGCGGCCGAGAGGCCGAAGGCCCGGCCCAGGTTCCCGGGGCCGGCGAGGGCC
>JBOGTE010000284.1:0-2078 GCA_050692015.1 Candidatus Limnocylindria bacterium | reverse complement strand
TCCACGAACTCGCGGCGCGGCTCCAGCTGTCCGTGGCTGATGACCGGCTCCGCGCGGCCGGCCTCGGCCTCGGCGATGCGGTGGGCGAACTCCGAGGCGGCGAGGCGCGGGTGCTGGCGCGGCCCGATCTGGTTGGACGGGCGGAGGATCGTCACGCGCCGCCCGCGGCGTCCGAGATAGCAGAGCACCGCCTCGGCCGCGACCTTCGTCGCGGCGTACACGTTCGTCGGGCGCAGCGGCGCGTCCTCGGAGACCGGCGATCGATCCGGCATGCCGTAGACGTCCGCGCTCGACGCCGCCACGAGGTGCGCCTCCGGGGCGGCCTCCAGGGCCTCCGCCACGTTCGAGGTCCCGACGACGTTCACGCTGATCGCCGCGAGCGGGTCGGCGGTGGCCAGCGTGGGCACGGCCTGCCCGGCCAGGTGGTACACGAGCTCGGGGCGCGCGCGCTCCACCGCCGCGCGCAGGCCGTGAGGGTCGAGGACGTCGCTCTCGTGGAGCTGCACCCGGCCCGCGACGGCCGCGAGGTACTCGTGAGGCGGCGGCTCGTGCGCGATCCCGTGGACCTCATCCCCGCGGGCGACGAGGCGCTCCGCGAGGTGGCTGCCCGCGAACCCAGTGATCCCCGTGATGAGCACACGCCGCGGCACGCGCGGCATCGTACTGACACCGGAGGTGCGCTACGCCGATGCGGCAGGGGGCCTTCCGGGCGCGCTATCAGGGCCGCGGCGTCGGCACGGGCAGCTGCGTGACCGCGCCGCTCTCGGGGTCGTAGCGGAACGTCGCGAGCAGGTCGGTCCGGGTTGCGCTCCGCTGGCCCGTGAGCGTCACGTCGATCAGCCAGCGGTCTTCGGCGAACACGCTGGTAGCCCCGACGTTCCAGACCGAGAAGCGCTCGGCCGTCGCCGCGGCGATCGTCTCGCGCAGCCCCGCCGCCAGCGCCTGCTCGAACGCCGCGACGAGCTCGTCGAGCATGAACGGCGGGACGGGGAGAGTACGGCTGTCGGCACCGAATGCGAATGGGCGGACTCGCGTGACGCTCGCGATCGTCTCGTGTCCGGCCTCCATGCCCACGCCGACGGTCAGCGGGTCGTTGATGTCGCCCCGCACGAAGGTGAAGCTGTACCGGACCGGTCGGTCGGTCCCGTACGCGCGGGGACGGTTCGGACCCGGCGACTGCCAGGACGCGCCGACCCGGACGAGCCGAGCCTCGCCACCGAGCGCCACACGCGCGTGGGACGCGGCTGTCGGGAGGATCTCCTCCGGCGGGAGCGAGGTGCTCCCGGTCCGCGCGTCGATGCGGAGCTCCCGCTGGATGCCGCCGACCTCGCGGCCGTACTGGACGCGATACATCGGCTTCTCGGCGTCCACGTCCTGCGCGAGGATCACCTTCACGAGGTACGAGACGTTCTGGTCGCGGAACAGCCTGCCGCCGAGCTCGTCCGCGGCCGCGAGGGCCTTCCGCCAGTCGGCCACCTCCGGCTCGCCCAGCGGCGCGAGCGAGTCGATGAGCAGCCCGTCCTCGTTCGCGTCGAGCTTCACCTCCATGGCGTTCGCGTCGGCGTCGATGAAGCTCACGCGCACGATCCGGGAGAACGGCTCCGGCGAGCGGAAGTAGTACGTGAGCCTGTCGGGCTCCGCGAGCGCGTGCACCGAGGACGTGAACCGGACGATCCCGGCGATGAGCTCGCTCCCGGGGAGCACCCGCTCCGCCGCATCACGCGCGCGCCGCAAGCCGTCGTCGTACGAGATCCCCCTCGAGCTCACCGAGACATAGCCGAGCGCCACGGAGGCGATGAGGGCTCCGGCCATGAGGGTCCGCGCGATGCCGCCGAGCGTGCGTGGCGAAAGCCGGTTCGGGCTGAACGGGTCGCTCGCGGTGCGCAGGCCTTCGGCGAAGAGGTTGAACGCCAGCACCGCGCTCACCACGACGACGCCCGGCACGAACGCGACGTACTGGTGGTCGAACGCGTACTGGCGCGCGCCGGCGAGCATCTGCCCCCACTCCGGCGCGCGGTCGCGGACAGGCAGGATCGGCGCACCGCTGTCGCTGACGTAGAAGACCCCGCCGGCGATGA
>JBOGTE010000283.1:0-2080 GCA_050692015.1 Candidatus Limnocylindria bacterium | reverse complement strand
CGACGGCGCCGGCAAGAGCACCCTCATCGGCGAGCTGGCCGGCGAGCTCCGCTCGAGCGGCCACCGCGTGCGGGTGCTGACGATGTACGACGACGTCTCGATCTACTCGGTGGTGCGCGCCCTCCGCAACCGCGCGCGCTCGACGGTCCGTGGCGGGGCGGGAGCGGGCGAGGGCAGCGGCCCTCTCTACAGGATCGCGCGCAGCGCGCCGGTGCGGCGGCTCGCGTTCGCGGGCGACCTGCTCTCGCTGACGGTTCGACGGCTCTACCACCAGGGCCTGCGCGGCGAGACGCTGATCCTGGACCGGTACCTCTACGACACGCTGGCCGACGCGGCCGCCGGCGGCTGGCCGTCGCTCTCGACGCTGCTCCGCCTGGCGCCCCACCCGGACGTCCCGATCCTCGTGGACGTCGAGCCGGCGGACGCCTTCGCCCGCAAGGGCGAGTACGACGTCGCGTACCTGACCCGGCGCCACCGGACCTATGCGGACCTGTTCGCGCGGATACCGGGGGCGGTCGTCGTGCGGAACGACGACCGCGAGGCGGCGAGGCGGGCCGTCAGCGAGGCGGTCGCGCGGCGAATGCGGCGACCGTGAAGCCCGACGCCGACGCCGGTCTGCGGCTCCTTCTCGGAAGCGACGGCGCGACGGCGCGGGCCGTCGCGGCGTGGGATGCACGCTCGGCCGCCGCATTCGAAGACGTCCTTCGCCAGAACGTGGTGCTCGTACGCGCCTCCGAGCGCTGCCGCGAGCTCGGGTCACCCGTGCCGTGGCTCGAAGCCGCGGCCGCGATCGAGCGCGGCCGGATCGAGAGGGTCATTGCGAGCGTGGGGCGGATCGCCGAGGCCATGGAGGGCGAGGGCACCGGTTACGTGTTCACCAAGGCCCTGCAGCACCTGCCCGACATGGGGCACGACATCGACCTATTCGTTCCGGGTGACGCCGCGACGGTGAGGCCGGTCCTAGAGCGCGCCGTGGGGGCGCGGCCGGGGCGGGACTCGGTCGTCTCGCGCTTCGCGGGCAAGCAGCCCTACGTGGTCGGCGAGGGTGCCATCCCGCTGGAGCTTCATCGGGGCCGGCTCGGGCACTTCGGCGAGCATGCCGACCTGGCGCGGTCTCTCTTCGCCCATCGCCGGCGCGCCGCCCTGGCCGGGATCGAGGTGTGGGTGCCGTCGCCGGAGGACCACCTGCTCCTGCAGGTGATCCAGCGCGTCCAGGCGCACCGGCGGATCCGGGTGTCGGACGTGCTGGTGACGCTCGACCTGTGGAGGTCGCCGGCGCTGGACCGGACGCGCGTCATGGGTGCGGCGCGCGCCGCGGGGATCCTGGGCGCGCTTCGCTGGTACCTCTCAGCCGTGGACGGCCTCGCGAAGCGAGGCGGCGCGCCCGGCCTCGGTGAGGCCGGCCTGGCGGAGGTCTCGCCCTCGGCCGCGCGCCCGTCCGGCTACCCGGTCCCGCACTCGGTGGTCGCGCCCGCCTACACCTCGGCCTTCGGAGCCGACCTGCGCGCCGGCGACCTCGTGAGCGCCGCCCGGATCGCGGCCGTGCCCGGCCTCGCCCTGGCGACGTTCATCGACCGTCGACGGCGGAAGCGGGCGCGGTAGCGCCCGTCTTCCGAAGCGCGTCCCTGGCGGCGCGCGCGATGTCCGAGGGAGCGAGGCCGGCCTTCCGGAGAAGATGCTCGCGGCCACCGATCTCGTGGGCGAAGCCGTCGGCGAGGGCTAGCCGGACGAACGCGCGAGGCGCGCAGCCCAGGTCGGCCATGGCCTCCGCGACCGCGCCGCCCAGGCCTCCGACGATGCTGTGCTCCTCCACCGTCACCACGACGGCGGTCTCGTCGCAGGCACGGCGGACCGCCTCGGTGTCGAGCGGCTTCAAGGTGTGGACGCTCACGACGCGCGCGGCGACCCTTTCCCCGGCAAGCAGGTCTGCCGCCTCGAGGGCCGCATGGGTGATGGCCCCGGTCGCGAGCAGCGTCACGTCGCGCCCGTCACGGACGGTGATGGCGCGCCCGATCGCGAACGGCGGCGGGACGGCGTGGACCGCCGGGTCGCCCGAGCGCCCCAGCCGCAGGTACATCGG
>JBOGTE010000282.1:0-2082 GCA_050692015.1 Candidatus Limnocylindria bacterium | reverse complement strand
GCCTGGATGCCGCGCGTGTACGGGAACTCGCCGGGAAAGCCGAGGTCGCGGTCGTGATCGAGGTCCGCGACGTCATCGGTCGTGTAGAGCGGCTCCACGGGCGTGTCCGAGAGCGTGCTGAAGCGGGACTTACGCTCGGGGCGCTTCCCGACCGCCGGGCCGTACATCTCCTCGAGCCACTGCCGCTTGGAGGCGCTGCGCGTGCCCGGCCGCTTCTGGACCTTCACGGCTTCACCCTAGGCCGCGCGGAGCGACCGCGCGATGACCAGGCGCTGCACCTCGCTGGTGCCCTCGTAGATCGTCGTGGCCCGAGCGTCGCGGGCGAAGCGCTCGACCTCGCTCTCGCGCATGTAGCCGTAGCCGCCCAGGAGCTGCACCGCGGTGTGCGTCGCGCGCTGCGCCATCTCGGTCGCGTAAAGCTTCGCCTCCGACGCCTCCCGCGTGAAGGGCCGGCCCCGGTCCCTGAGCCACGCCGCTCGGAGCGTGAGGAGACGCGCGGCCTCGGTCTCCGTACGGCTGCGCGCGAGCATGTGCCGGAGCGCCTGGAAGGACGCGAGCGGCCGGCCGAACTGGCGGCGCTCGCCGACGTAGCGCGAGGCCCGCTCCGTCGCGCCGCGCGCGATCCCGACGGCCTGCGCCGCGATCCCGATGCGCCCGCCGTCGAGGCCGGCCATGGCCACGGCGCCGAAGCCGCGGCCCTCGGGGCCTAGGAGCGCGTCCGCGCCGACGCGCACGTCCTCGAGCGCGAGGGCGCTGGTGTCGGACGCGTGGAGGCCCATCTTCCGCTCGGCGCGCCCGACCGAGATGCCGGGCGTATCCGCGGGCACGATGAACGCGCTGATCCCGGCGTGCGGCCGGCCGCGGTCCGCCTCGGCCGAGCGAGCCAGGACGATGACCAGGGGCGCGTACCGCAGATTCGTCACGAACATCTTCCGGCCGTTCAGGACCCAGCCGTCGCCGTCACGGCGCGCCATCGTGCGGAGCGCCGCCGCGTCGGACCCCGACTGCGGCTCGGTCAGGGCGAAGGCGCCGAGCCCGGAGCCGTCCATCAGGCGCGGCAGCCAGCGCCGCTTCTGCTCGGGGGTGCCGAGGCGCGCGATGGTGCCCTCGGTGATACCGCTGTTGACCGACACGCCGACGGCGAGCGAGGGCCAGGCCGCCGCGAGCTCCTCCAGGACCAGGGCGAACGCCACGCTGGACGCGCCCAGGCCGCCGTCGGCCTCGGGGACGGTCATCCCCAGGACGCCGAGGCGCCCGAGGTCCGAGATCACCTCAGGCGGGATGGCGCCCGCCTCCTCCGCCGCGGCGATGCGCGGCGCGAGGCCCTGCGCGAAGACGGCGACCGCGTCGGCGAGGGCGCGCTCCTCGTGTCCTGGGAGGAGAACGATCACGAGCCGGCCTTCACCTTGGCGACCTCCTCGGTGAACGCCGGCAGGAATTCGAAGAGGTCGGCGACCACCCCGTAGTCGCAGACCTTGAAGATGTCCGCGTCGGGGTCCTTGTTGACGGCGACGATCACCTTGCTCGAGGTCATGCCCGCGAGGTGCTGGATGGCGCCCGAGATGCCGAGCGCGATGTAGAGGTCGGGCGTCACGGTTCGGCCGGTCTGGCCGACCTGCTCCTCGTTGGGGCGCCAGCCCGCGTCGGTCACGGCGCGCGAGGCGCCGAGGGCGGCGCCGAGCAGCTCCGCGAGCTTCTCCACCAGGTGCCAGTTCTCGGGGCCGCGGAGGCCGCGGCCGCCCGAGACGATGACGCGCGCCTCCGCGAGAGGCACCTGACCGGCCGCCTCGCTCGTCGGCTCGAAGCGCTGGAACGCCAGCTTCTCGGCGCCGCTATCCGCGGCGACGGCCTCGGCCTGCGGCTCGGCGGCTCCGGCCGGCAGCGTGAACGCCCCCGGGCGGACGCTGACGACCGCCGGCAGCTGCGCCTTCACCGTCGCGCGCACCTTCCCGGCGTACGTCATCCGCGTCGCGGTGAGGGAGCCGCCATCGACCTCGAGGCCGGTCGCCTCGGACACGTAGGCCCAACCCTTGCGCGCCGCGAGGCGCGCGCCCAGGTCGCGCCCCATCGGCGTGGCGCCGA
>JBOGTE010000281.1:0-2101 GCA_050692015.1 Candidatus Limnocylindria bacterium | reverse complement strand
GACCACCACCAGAGCGGGGGAGCGCTCCGCCAGAAGGGCCTCGATCGGCTCGATCCACGCGCGATTGCGGGCGGCCAGGAAGCGTTCATGCATATCGCGGTGATCCCCGAAGCTCTCGAGGACGAGCCCCATCCGGCTCCCTGTATCCAGTGCGCATCGTCACCTCCCTGACGGGATGAAGCGGCCCAAGTCTACACAACAAGCCCAACGCACGCTCGCCAAGCACGCTTGGTGTCACGACCGGAGGAGCGTGTCCAACGCCAGGCGGCCGTCCTCCGCTGCCTCGAGGCCGACCCACGCCGGGTGTTCGGAATCGAGCAACTCAGTGCGACGCCTCAGCCACGACCGCTCGCGGCCCCGCAACTCATTCGAGACCGCACGGGGATCGTTCAGGAGGGTTAGCAGGAAGGCCAGATCCCGGCGCTGGTCCTCTGCACGGTCGCTCACCGAAAACAGCCCGCGCCTTGATGAGAATCGCACCGAGCAGGTTCGGACGGGGGATTGCGACCGTCTCCCCACCGAGTCGCACCTCCGTGCGCTCGCTCCGCCGCAACGCTTGGCTCCCACCGGGACACCGGATCGTGCGGCATGGCGGCACGGTGGTCAGATCGCTCCGCTTGCCGAGCCCATCGGGTGCGAGCACGTCGAGGGTTGCCTTGCCACGCCGAAAGCGATGGGCGACGCCAAACGGGTCCGGATCAGATAGCTCGAAACCGGCGCCGACGAGGTCCGACGACACCTCACGGATTCCGCTGGCGACGAGTCGGACATCGACCAGTACGTCGGCATCGGCTGTGAGGCGTGGCAACAATCGCCCCCGTTCGAGGCCATGGAGGACGACCATCTGAGCGCCAATCAGCGTCCAGCCGTCAGGACGGTGCCGCGCCAGATCGATCACCGCCTGCCACGTTTCACGCGCAGCCTCGCTTTCGGGGAGAAGGTCGATCATGGTGCGGGAAGCCGCCGGAACAGCTCACGGCCGGCGTGCCGGCTGCGCTCGTCTTGAGCCTCGAGAAGATCGATGGCGACCGCGGCGGCAGGCGCAACGCGCGCTCCTTCGTGGAAGGGCCAGAACGCGCCTACCGAGCGCAGGAAGACGTTCGCGCCTTCACTAGAGGCGAAGGCGAAGTCCCTGGCGAGCGCTTCGAGTCCCTCGACGGAGACATAGGCTTCCACGACGCCGGGCGCGTCGAGATCCAGCCCATACTCGCCAGCCGCGCTGGCGCCGGATGGGATCAACAACTCGCTCGCACGAAGCCGTCTCAGGTCTCCCGGATGAGCGCGGAGGGGGTGAAGGTAGGCGCGCCTGCGCGTGCTAGCCACCAGGTGCGTGGGTGAGCGCGATCGCAAGTGATGGCGCAGGTCAGACCGATCCCGCGACTCGACCCACGCCGGCCGCTCGCCGCTGAGCAGGAAGAGCAGAGCCCACGCCCGCCGCGGGCTCAACGGCCTGCCCGCGCCCGGCCGCAGCCCCTGGTAGCGTCTCACGTCTGCCGCGTCGACCAGCCACTGCCGGCCGACCCTTTCCGCGCGTAGCTCGCCGCGCTCGATCAGCGCCCGAAGTCGTCGCGGCGACACCTTTAGGTGCGAGGCCGCCTCCGAGACTGGGATGTGCCCCGACAGCTTCATCCCGGAATCGTACCATGTTCGGAACCGATACGGTATTCATTCCTTTGAGGGAACGAGGGATAGGGCATTGCTTTCTCGCTGCGGGCGTGGATAGCTCTTGGCGGCGAGCGCTGGGAGTCCGCGAGAGGGGTGTTGCGGGTCAACCGGGGCCGGGTCCAGGCCAAACTCGGGTGCGAGCGGCGCTCGCCGCGGTGAGAGAGGGCGTGACGGGGGGTGTCGGGGGTGGAGGGAGCAGACGGGAGGCGGAGCCGCGCGATGCACAAGGCGGCGGTGCGGATCAGGAGACGAGTGCCAAGGGCTGGGACGGAGGTGGAGGTCCGCGCGCGGGGTCGATGCCTTGGGTGTGCAGGTACTGGAGGATGTGGCGGACGACGGGAGGGTCGGTGATGAAGGAGAGGATGCGCATCTGGGCTGCGCAGGAACACAGCAGCGGATCGACTTCGTAGATGTGGCCTGCCTTCCAGGAGTCCAG
>JBOGTE010000280.1:0-2108 GCA_050692015.1 Candidatus Limnocylindria bacterium | reverse complement strand
AGCTCGCTCGAGAGGCTACAAGTCGTTGCGGACGCGGACGGTCTGACCTCGCGCGCGGGCACCGCGCTCGTGGCGGGACTCGCCGATCGGGTCGGGCTGACGGCGGGCCTTCAGGACGCGCTCGCGGATCGGCGAGTCGTAGGAGACGCGGTGCAGGTGATCGCCGAGGCGCGAGGCGATCTCGGGCAGGTCGTGCGGGTCCTCCAGGTAGGCGTCCGGGAAGGCCGCGATGACGCGGTCGTAGAGGTTCGCGAGCGCCTGCGGGTCCTCGACCTCGAAGCCGTACTGGCCCTTGAAGTCGATCGTGTCGACGGCGCCGGTCGCCGCGACCTCGTCGACGAGCTCAGGCGCCCAGGTCGCCTCCGCGTCGAGCTTGAAGCGCACACCGGGAGAGCGCGCCAGCCGGCGGCGCACCGGCTCGATCGACGGCTGCTTGCCGAGGCCGAGCGAGTTGACGAAGCGCAGCGGCTGCGGCTCTAGCTCCAGCACCTCGTGCAGGGCGCGACCGGCCTGGCGCAGGGCCAGGTCCAGCGCGGCCGACTCGAACGCCCAGCGGCGAAAGCGCAGCGCCCCCTCCCACTCCGGCGGCTTCACGAACAGGTCGAGCGTCGCGAGATGGTCGGAGAAAGCTCGCCAGCGTCCACTCGCCTTCGAGCCCCAGCGCGGGCCGCGCCTCGTGCAGCGAGGTGCCGTCCTCCTCCATCAGCGAGATGTCCTCGCCGAGACCGTCGGCGCCGGCGCCGATCAGGCGCACGTGGGTGGTCACGCGGTTGAACGCGTGGGCGAGGACCGCATGCAGGCCGTCGTACTCGCACGACTCGACGACGAGCGGGAGGTCCGCCAGCCGTGGCCAGAGCGATTCCATGTGAGCCATCGCCGCAGCCTCAGTCGGCGGTGGCGGTTGCATACTGCGGGCGCCCGGCCGGCCGGTAGACCTGGAGCGTTACGCCCTTCGGGAAGGCTCGCGAGTCGACCAGGTCAAGCGCTATGTCCGGGCCGGCATCGGGGAATAGCCGCGTGCCCTGGCCGACGACCACGGGGACGATAAGCAGGTTCATCTCGTCGACGAGGTCGTTATCGAGCAGCCACCGGGTCAGGGCGCCGCTGCCATGCACCTGCAGCTCACCCCCCGGCTTGGCCTTCAGCTCGCCGATGGCCGCCGCGACGTCACCGGAGAGGACGGTCGTGTCCGCCCACTGCGGGTCGGTGAGCGTGGTCGATGCGACGTACTTGGGCCGCGTGTTCAAGGCACCTACGATGGGGTCCTCCAGATCTTTCCTCACGCCCCAGTAGCCGGCGAAGAGCTCGTAGGTCCGCCGGCCGAACAGGAACGCGTCGGCGCGCTGGTAGATCTCGTGAACGGCCGTCATGGCCTCGTTGTCGAACAGCGGCTTGGGCGGCCTTGCCCATCCGCCGCGTTCGAATCCGTTCCTGCGGTCCTCATCCGACGCGCCGCCGTTTCCCTGCATCACTCCATCGACGGAGACCTGCGTCGTGGTCGTCAGTTTCATGGGTTCGTCCTTTCTCTCGTGGTGGTCTTTCTCGTTATGACCGCACCGAGGCGCGGATCTCATCGGTCGAGCGTGGCTCCGTGCTGCAAGTTCACTCTGCCTCCTTCCCGAACACGGGCCGCACGTCGGCGATGTCGTACTCCTGAACGGACACCGTGAGCATCGCCGGGCGCTGTTCCGTGTCAGGGCCGCCGCTGCGGAAGGTCTCCAGCGCCGTCTGCTACTCCCAGCGCTCGAAGATGATGGACGAGCAGTTGCGAGCGACCATCGAATAACTCGACTAGCGAGCGTGTTCCCCTCTCGGTATCGAATAGATACTCCTTGTCCACCGGGACCCACGGTAGGTCGCGGCGTTGGCGTGCCAGTTCGTCCCCGAGGCGCGTGTGTTCCTTCTCGCGCTCAAGCAGCCGCTCCCGGGCCGCCTGCCACTCCTCGCGCGTCCCGATCCGGTGATCAGCGATCGACATCCTGTTTCTCCTTTCTCGGTGCTTAGTGACTATCTCAGAAGAGGATTCCGCGCCTGGTGTCCGAAACTGTGGCCCATTCTGCAGTTCGAGCGAAGGGAGGCGCGAGTGCCTCGAGCGAAGAACGTTGCAG
>JBOGTE010000279.1:0-2121 GCA_050692015.1 Candidatus Limnocylindria bacterium | reverse complement strand
GCCCTCGTCACGAGCGGATCGTCGCGGCGTGGCCGGAACTGGGTCCGATCGCGCTCGCCGACCGTCCGGCCCGGCCCGCCGCGCTTTGATCCGCGAGCCGACGAGGGTGAGAAGGAGGGCCGCCTCGTCGAGTTCTGGGTCGGGTCAGGCCGGCCGCGAAAGCTCCAGGTGCAGCAGCACGGCGAGGATCAGAGCGCTGAGCAGACCGGCCACGAGGACCGTGACATTCGCCGAGGCGAGCGAGCCGAGGACCGACAGCCACTGCGGGTCGGACCAGTCGAGAAGGCGCTCGGGGTTGAAGTTCACGTTGAGCGGGACGGTGTCCCACCCGAGCGGGTCGTAGGCGAGGGCCGCGGCGTTGAAGAGCAGCAGCGACCAGGCGGCCGCGGCCCAGAACAGGATGCGGGCCCAGAGAGGCGCGAGCAGGCCCAGGCCGATCGCCCAGGCGAGCGCAGCGACGAGCAGCGGGGCCAGGTCGTCGAGGAAACGCGAGCCGAAGACGCGGCCGCCCCACCACTCCGGGTAGGACGCATAGAGGAGGAGCAGGGCGAGCCACGAGAGCGAGAGCGTCCGCAGGCGCTCGGCGACGTGGCCGGTGCGGCGCCACGCGAGCGCGAGCGCCGCGAGTCCCGCCAGCGCCCAGGGCTCGTAGACCAGCAGGCCGCGGCTCGGCGAGAGAAGCAGCGCGTAGAGGCCCGAGAGGATCGGGGCGTCGAAAGGCTTGGGGCCGTAGCCGGACTCGAAGGCGGAGCCGAGGGCGAGCTGCTGGTACAGCAGCAGCGGCAGCGCACCGACGGCCACGCCCGCGAGCAGAGCGAGCGTGGGCCAGCCCGCGTCGAGCCGCGGGACGCGCGTGGCCGCCAGAGCGGAGAGCGCGGTCGTCTGCCGTATGGCGACCCCGAAGCCCAGAGCGATCCCGGCGGCGAGCTCGCGCCGCATCGAGGGTGCGCGTTCGTACAGCACCAGCCAGAGCGCGGCGGCGAGCGCCAGGTGCACGCCGGCGTGCTGCCAGAGCGCCTGGGTCGCGACGGTCCGCACGCTCGTGCCGAGCCAGTACAGGAGGATCAGCGCGAGCGCCCAGCGGGCGGTCGTGAAGCGCCGGGCGACGGACCACAGGAGAAGCGCGGCCAGCGTCTCGATCAGCGCGGCGGCGAGGTGACCGCTGCGGACCAGGAGCGTGCCGTCGGTGGCCGAGGGATCGGCGAGCGCGAAGGGCAGCAGAACCGGCAGCGCGAGGAGCGTGATGCCCGGCGGGAAGATCGAGCACACGTGGTCGTTCGGCCCGGGCGGCGGCGGTCCGCCGAGGCTGCGCGGCGCGCTGGGCGTCCCGGTGAAGCTGGAGACGCCGCACGCGCGGAAGTAGTAGGTCTCCCGCGGGATCTGGGTGTAGCCGGGACCCACGGCCTCGCCACCGGCGGTCGTGAACTCGTCGAGATCGACGTCGCCCTCGCGGACGAGGGACCAGACCACCAGCGTGTTGGGCACGACGTCCGGCGACCAGATGTCGTTCAGGTTCGCGAAGGTGAGCGTGAAGAGCAGCGCGCCCCGCAGGACCCAGCGCATCACTCGTCCACCGCCACCACGTACGCCCGAACGGAGCGCGCGCCGCACGCCCGTGCGGCGGTCGCGACCGCGGCGCACGTCGCCCCCGTGGTCGCCACGTCGTCGATGACCGCCACGCGCATCCCGGAGAGCGAGCCGGCGCACCCGACGAACGCGCCGTCCACGCTCGCGGCGCGCTCCGAGCGGTCCAGCTCCATCTGAGGCCGGCCGTGACGGATGCGGCGGACGGCGGGGAGTACGCCGACGCCGGTCGTGCGCGCGACGGCCTCGGCGAGAAGGGCCGTCTGGTCGTAGCCCCGGGTCCGGGCGCGGTCGGGGTGAAGCGGCACCGGGACCAGGGCGTCACAGCGCCTGCCGCGGGCCATGTCCGCCGCGAGAAGGTCGGCGAGGAGCCCGCCCAGCTCCAGCGCGAGACCGCGCTCGTCGCGGTACTTGAAGCGGTGGATGGCGTGCCGCAGCGGCCCGGCGTGAGCGCCGGCGGCACGCACCTCGGTCGCGCCGGCCCGCACGGAGAGCGGCTCCAGGCCGTCGCGGCAGCCGCGGCACAGCCAGGATCCC
>JBOGTE010000278.1:0-2133 GCA_050692015.1 Candidatus Limnocylindria bacterium | reverse complement strand
TGTACGTGCACCGGCGCGCGGCGGTCATCAGGGACGGCGCGTACGTGGGCAACGAGGACACCATCGAGCGGGTGGACCTCGCGACCGGCGAGCGGCGCACGGTGGTGAGCGACGGCGCCGACCCGACCATCTCGCCCGACGGGTCGCAGCTGGTGTACGTGAAGCTCCGTGACTCCGCGCCCGAGACGCTCTGGACGGCCTCGCTGCCGGACGGCGCGGACGCGCGGCCTTTCTTCGCGAGCGGGGACACGTTCTTCTGGATCATGACGCCGCGCTTCGACCCGGCCGGGGACCGCATCGTGTTCTCGGCGGCGGGCAGGGAGCCCGGCGGCGCAGCGTCTTCCATCGAGGGGATCCGACCCAGGGCAGGCCATGCCGGCAAGCTCGCGCATCTGGGCGTCCCGTCCGACCTCTTCATCTCGCCCGCCGACGGCTCGGCGATGGAGGTGATCACGCAGACCGGCGACGACGCCATCCCCACGTGGTCACCCGACGGCACGCGCATCGCCTACGTGGGCGTGGGCACCTTCGCCATCTTCACGCTCGCGGACGCCTCCACGCGAGTCTGCGCGCAGGGGGAGGAGTTCTTCTTCGGCGACCCCGTCTGGCTCCCCTCCTAACGCCTAAGGAGCCCTTCCCGCGGCCAGCGCGTCGAGGAAGCGGACGATCTCCCAGCGCTCGGTCTCGGTCAGCTCCTCGCCCCAGCCCGGCATCGCGGTGCCGGGGATGCCGTTCGTGATCCAGTAGTGGACCTCGCCCGGCGCGTGCTGCGGCACGTGCACGGTGAGGTCCACCGGCCGCGGGTTGAGCGTGAAGGCGGCGGGGCCGTCGCCGCGGCCCCCGACCCCGTGGCAGACCGCGCACCGCTCCCGGTACGTCTCCGCTCCCGCGGATCTCGCCGCCTCGCTGTCCGGCACGGGGTTCTGCGCGAACCGCGCGGTGAGCGGAACGGGCGGCGTCGGGATGTTCGGAGCGACGTTGTACGCGAGCGCCAGCGCCAACGCGATGAGGCTGCCCAGAGCGCCGGCTGAGGTGGCCGCCCGCCTCCAGGGCGAGCCGCGGCGCCAGCGCCAGAGGGCCAGGAGCGCGAAGAGCAGCGCCCCGACCGCGAGGAGGAGCGCGATCTGCTCCAGGCCCTGGCGGCTGATGGGGAAGGTCACTCCTTGCGGCCCTTTTCCTTCTTGGCCTTCCTCTCCGCGCGCGTGGACCACCACCACAGGGCTGCAAAGACCGCCAGGGGCAGGCCGAGCTCGATGACCAGGTCGAGCGGCCCGGAGAGGATGTGGCCCAGGGTCACCTGACCACCTCGAACTCGTAGGCGCCGCTGCCTTCGTTGTCGCCGATCGTGATCGTGGCGGTCCACTCGCCGGCGTCGAGTGCGGCCACCGCCGCCTCGTAGCGCCCGGTCGCTGTCTCCGTCGCCTCGACCTGCTCGGTCCCCGGGCCGGTGAAGGTCACGGCGAGCGCCTGGCCGGGGACGGGCTCGCCGGCGCTGTCCACCACGACGACGTGCAGCGTGAGGGGCGCCCCCGCCACGGGCTGCGGCGGGTCCACGAACACCACTAGTGAGTAGGGCGCCGCCGGGACGACCTTCGCGACCGCGCCCGGACCGGTGGGCGCTCCGATGGGCACCTCGAACGTCGCGCGGACGTCAGGCTCGCCCGGCAGGCGGACGATCGTCTCGACGCGCCAGGTGCCGAACATCGACGTGACGCTCCCGGACGCGGCGTACTCGCCCGGAGCGCGCTGCTCGGCGACCAGCTCGTTCTCACCCATGTCGTGCTCGACCATCGTGAACCGGAAGGCCACGCGCTGCGCGTCGGTCACGGGCGCGATGCCGTCCTGCACGCGCAGCACGTACCGGTTCTGCCCGGGGCCTGTCGAGGCCAGGAGCAGCTGCAGGCGGAGGCCGCCCGCGTGGCGCGTCTCGTCGTACGCCGCGCCGCTCGGCTGCGCGGGCGGCACCAGGGCGGTGAGGAGCGCGGCGGCGACGCGGATGCCGGCGGCCAGCACCGTCTCGCCGGCGGTCCCGAGGGCGAGACCGCGTCTCGAGGCGGCGGCCGCGGCTCTCGCGCGCAGGCGCGGGCCCCACACAAGGAGGTTCAGCGCTCCGAGGGCGAGCGCGAGCAGGAG
>JBOGTE010000277.1:0-2134 GCA_050692015.1 Candidatus Limnocylindria bacterium | reverse complement strand
GGCCGCGCGCACGGGACCGCCCGCGGCGCGCCGCTCGAGGGCTCCGGCCGCGAGCAGCTGCTGCGTCGCGCTGGCGCCGGTGGCGAGGGCGATGGCGATGCCGCCCACGATCCCGGGACCCGAGAAGGTCCCGATCCCGACCAGGGCCATGCCCAGGCCGGAGATGACGCAGTACACGACGAGCCGGCGCAGGTCGGGCGCGCCGGTCGCGAGGAGCGCCGCGCCCACCGCCGAGAGCGCGCCGATGCCGAGCAGCAGGTCCTGCACCCGCCCCAGCTGAACGATCGAGGGGAGCAGGCCCGAGTCCGTCAGGATCTCGGTGAAGGCGATGACGGTCGTCGGCGTGAGCACGCCGAAGTAGAGGGCCAGCGAGGTCGCCGGCGCCTCGCGCGCCAGGAGCGCGGCGTGCGTGTGGAAGGGGATCGCCGCGACCTTGAGTGCGAAGGCCACGTACAGGATCACCACGAGCAGGACGAGCGTGGTCTGGGGCTGGTCGCGCGGCAGCCCCGCGGCGAGCGCCAGCGCAGCCAGGCCGATGGTGCCCCCGAGCGCGACGAAGGCGAAGTGGCGGACCGCCGCGTCCACGCTGCGGTTCCGGTGGATCTGGAAAGTGAACGAGCCGACCGGCAGGAGCAGCCCGACCAGGAGCGCCGCGTAGATCGCCAGCGGCTGGATCAGCAGGAGGACCGCGACCACCGCCGCGCCGGCGCCGAGCGCCGTCGGGAAGAAGTTGTACGCGGGCTCCTCGAGCCAGACGCCCGCGACGATGACGGCCAGCATCAGCAGCAGCGCGACGCCCGCGAGGCGCGCCAGCGGGGAGATCTCGAGGACCAGGCCGGCCACGACCGAGCGCTGGTCGTCAGGGGCCAGGCCCAGCAGCGCCGCGGCGCCGCCGAGCGCCAGCAGCGAGAGAAGCGCCGCCGTCCGCACGCGCTTGCGGACCAGGAACGCCAGGACCGCCGCGGCCGCCAGCAGGACGATCGGCGTCACTAGCGGGAAGCTCACTCGCGCACCGCCCGCTCGTTCACGATCAGGAACGCCCCGGTGAGAGCGATGAGCACCTCGAGCCAGGCCACGCCGATGGTGAACGCCAGCTGCGGGCCCGGCGCGAGGCGGATCAGGAGCTGGACGCCGGTCACCATCAGGAGGGCGCCCAGCGTGGTACGGACGGCGCGGCGCGCGGTCACCAGGATGGCCATGCCCGAGCTGATCAGCCAGAACGCCGCGACCTGCACGATGACGTTGCCGGGGTCGGTGCCGAACACCGGGAGCTCGCCGGCCTCGCTGGTGATGGTGCGGAACGCCGTGAACGCGAGGGGCGTGGTGGCGGCGGCGATCAGCGTCGCGGCCCAGAGGCGCCAGCCCGGGTCCTCGCCGTACGTGCCATCGCGCGCGGCGACGTAAAGGATCGCGGCCGCGACGAGGCCGGCGCTCACGAGCACGCCGACCTGCGGGAGGGTGGTGACGCTGAGGGCGATCGCGTTCGCCACCAGCGACACGGCGAGGAAGGCGAGCGCGCTGGCGCGCAGGCGCGTGGCCCCGTTGGCCAGGAGCGTGGTGATGGCGACCGCCGCCAGGAGGATCACGAGCCCGCCGCCCACACCAGCAGCGCGACGATGAGCGTCGTCGCGAGCCACACGCCGGCGCGGCTCTCGAACAGGCCGAACGCGGAGTTCGCGCGGACGGTCGCGAGCTCGAGGGCGCGGAAGACGCCCACTCCCACGGGCACGGGGTCGAGGACGCGGATCGCTGGGCGGGAGCGCTCCGCCAGGAGCTCCAGGTATGGGAGGAGCGGCCGTACGGTCCGCGCCAGCACGACCACGGCCGCCGCGACGGCGGCCACGCTGCCCACCAGGGCGAGGTCCATCGCTATGCGCGGCGCCAGCTCCTCCCGCGCCACCGGCTCGAGCGCGACCGTGCCCACGGCGGCCAGGCCCGCGACCAGCAGCGCCGCGATGCCCGAGACCACGTCGAGGCCGGCCGGCACCGCCGCGATGCGGTAGCGGCGTCCCACCTGGGCCAGCTCCAGCCCGATGAGGAGCGCCGCGGCGAGGACGCCCAGCGTCGCCACGGCCGGGTCGGGCGCGGTCGCGGCCCCGATCGCGGCGGCGGCGACCCCGGCGAGGTACGCGGC
>JBOGTE010000276.1:0-2149 GCA_050692015.1 Candidatus Limnocylindria bacterium | reverse complement strand
GCGGGCCTGCGGCGCTTTGGTGTCGGTGGCCTTCTTGAACGCCGCACCCAGATCCATGCTGACGGCCTGTAGTTGCTCGCAGCCAGCCTCGCCGAGCTGGTCGTAGAACGCTTCCAGGGTGGCCGCGGTCGAGAAGTCGGCTGTCGCGCTGCGGGTGCTGCTGCGTCCCGCCTGGCCAGGCGGGTCCACAATGCGAGCGTGAGCGTCACCAAGGCGAACCCGAACAGGAAATCCTCCACCGGGATGTCCCACGGAAACCGCAGGCCCGTGCTGTGCTCGGGTGCGTAGGTGACGATCGGCGCCGAGAGCTTGGTCAACCAGCCGTCGACGAGGACCTGGAAGGCCGCGACGATTCCGAGCGTCGCCCAGTACGCCGGCCGGCGGAACATACTCGTGCGCAGCACGAACAGCTCCAACAGCACCACCGCGACGACCGACACGGCGGCGAGCGTGTACTCAGGCATCGCCGCGCCCCTTCGGCCACAGCATGCCGACCGCCTCGGAGGTCAGCAGTGCGCAGATCGGCACCACCACGAAGAACGCGAGCTCCTCCACTGGGATACCGGCGGGCAGGATCCAGCCGGTGGTGAACCGCGAGGAGTATGCCCAGCACGGCGAGCAGGCGACCGGGTCGACGATAGACGCGCGCGCCGATCACGAGCTCGAGCGGCAGGGTCACCGCCAGGCAGGCGGCGAGCAGCAGGAGATACTGGAACCGGTCGATGTCGACCTCCGCGCTGGGCTATTGTCGAGACTAATTTAGTACTGAAGGCCATGCCGAACCCCACCGATAGCCCCAACACCCCTGTGGACCTGGTCCCCCTCCGCGAGGCGGCGCGACGTATCGGCGTCCACTACATGACCGCCTACCGCTACGTGCGGACCGGCCGACTGGTCGCGACCCAGCGCGGCGGTCGGTGGTGGGTCCGATCCGACGATGTGGAGCGGTTCCGTCCGGGGCGGGCAGATGCCACCGCCCGGCGCGGCCGGGCCGGTCGCGGCACATACCGCAGCCGGAGGCGGGAGCGCATCCTGGCCGGCGACGAGCCGGGGGCATGGCAGGTCCTGGAGTCCTTCATGACGGCCGGCGCCGCGCCGCGGACCGTGGTCCTGGAGGTGCTGGCTCCCGCCATGCGCGACATCGGCGACCGCTGGAAGCGCGGCGAACTGACCGTCGGCGACGAGCACCGGGCGACCGCGGTGGCCCTGCGGCTCGTCGGCCGCCTCGGGCCGCGCTTCGCCCGGCCCGGGCGACCTCGTGGGACCGTCGTCGTGGCATGCGCGCCAGGCGACTCCCACTCGCTGCCGTCGGCCATGTTCGCCACCGTGCTGCGCGGCGAGAGATTCGAGGTCGTGGAGTTCGGCGGGGACACGCCCACCGAGGCCGTGGTCGCCGCCGCCCGTGCCGCCGGCTCGAGACTGCGCGCGGTCGGGATCAGCGTCAGCGTCACCGGCCGTCTACCCGCGGCGCGGCGAACCGTTCGCGGCGTGGCGAGGGCGGTCCCTGCGGGAACGCTCGTGCTACTCGGCGGTCCAGCCGTCACATCGGCAACGCAGGCGCGAGAACTCGGCGCGGATGACTGGGCCCCGGAGGCCGGCGCAGCTGTCGCGCTGCTCCAGGCAGCCGAACGGGCGCCGCGCCGGTGACTGCCGTCGTCCTGTTCACCCGGGACCTTCGCGTGCGCGACCACCCTGCGCTGGCCTCCGCGGTGCGGGCGCACCGCGAGGTCGTCCCGCTGTTCGTCCTGGACGACCGCATCCTCGCCGGCCGGTTCGCCTCTCCCAACCGTGTTGCCTTCCTCCTCGACGCGCTGGGTGACCTGCGCGACTCGCTACGCCGACGCGGCGGCGACCTCGTGGTCCGGCGCGGCGACGTCGTCGAGGAGACGCTGCGCGTAGCGCACCGGAGCGGGGCGACCGAGATCCTCGCGACCGCGGACGTCGGCCGGTACGCCCAGCAGCGGGTCCACCGGCTGGCCAGAGCCTGCGCCGGCCTGCGGATGGCCTTCCGCTCGCTGCCCGGGAGGAATAGTCAAGACCTGTGGATCGGCGTGTCATGCGACTTGCTGGCGACCTCCTGATTCGGCGTCGGGTCGTTCGACGAGGACGCCCTTTTCGAACCTGGCTCCGGCTCGGACCAGGGCGGCGA
>JBOGTE010000275.1:0-2155 GCA_050692015.1 Candidatus Limnocylindria bacterium | reverse complement strand
CTCCGCGGGGCGGCGGAGGGCGAGCCGCTCACCTTCGGCACCACCGGGAACCTGGTCAACTCGAACCTGCTGATGTACGACCGGGTCACCGACTCCGAGTGGCCGCAGCTCCTCGCCCGCGCGATCAGCGGGCCGCGGAAGGGGTCGCGGCTCGAGGAGTCACCGCTGGTGTGGAGCCCGTGGCGGGACTGGCTTGCCGCCCACCCGGACACGCTCGTGCTCTCCACGGACACGGGCTACTCGCGCGCCTACGGCACCGACCCCTACGGCTCCTACGCGCCGCCGGGCGGCTACTACGGAGGCGGGGGGCCGATCTTCCCGGTGCTCGCCGAGAGCGACCGCTTCGCGCCCAAGGAGGTCTTCGTGGGGGTGAAGGCCGGCGAGGCTGTGGTCGCGATCCGCAAGGACCGGATCAGGGAGGCGGGGGCGCTGCCACTCGAGGCCGGCCGGACGCCGCTGCTCGCGCTGTGGGATGAGGGGGTGACAACGGCCCGTGTCTTCGTGCGCCGGGCGCGGGGGAGGACCCTTCGCTTCGACGAGGGGGAGTTGCGGGACGCGACGGGGTCGGTCTGGGATGCGGAAGGCCGCGCGGTCGCCGGACCGTTGCGGGGCGGGCGCCTGCGGCCGGTCGACTTCATCGACGCGATGTGGTTCGCGTGGTACGCGTTCTTTCCCGAGACCGAGGTGGTGGCGTGAGGCGGGGGATCGAGCTCGTGATCGTGGTCGGCGACCGCGTCGATGCGTTCGCCGCCGCGGCGCGCGCGCTTCCCTCCCACGTCCGCGCCACCCTGGGGGTGCGCCGTAACCGGCACGTCGCGGCGCTCGTCGCGCTCTCCTACCTTGTCCTCTACCTGGTCGCGATCCAGGACGTTGCGGTCTCGGCGAGCGGCAAGTACGGGCGCTTTGCCGAGACGCCATCGGTGCAGGTCGTCGCGGAATGGCCGGAGCGGATCTTCGCCGAGCGCGCCCCGTTCCTGTTCGAGCCGGTCGCCACCGCGTACCCGATCCCGCAGCTGGCGATCTTCCTCAGCCCCGGCAACCTCCTCGTCGGCGGGACGCTCGCCGCGCTCCTGGGACTGAACGTCGCGGCGGCGCTTTGGGCCGGATCGCGCGAGCGGGCGTGCGGGCGACGGCGCTACGCCGGCGTCCTCGGCGCGTTCCCTGGCCTCCTGCTCGGCTTCAGCTGCTGCGCCCCGACCCTGATCCTCGCGCTCGGCCCGAGCTTCGCCGCCGCGTTCCTCCCCGCCTTCATCCCGCTCCGCCCGTATCTGTTTCCCTTCGCCGTCGGCCTGATGGCGGCGATGCTCGCCTGGAGCGCGCGTCGCGCCACCGTCGCAGTCGGGCTTCATACTGCGACGATGCCGAGCGCAGGGGCCACGACGTCCGTCAGCGGCGGGTAGAGGTGCGGCCGCCGCGGCGCCGCGGCGCGGCCTCTGGAGTCCGACCGACGGGCCGGCCGTGGCCGCGACGTGCGCTGATCGCTGCGGCCGCGATCGCGCTGGTGTGGGGCGCGGCCGGGCTCGCGGTGCGGATCTCCCACCGGGACCGCCTCCTGCCGGGAACCCAGGTGGCCGGGATCGACCTCGGCGGGCTGTCGCGCGCCGAGGCGAGCAGCCGGCTTGCCGGGCTGCCGCCAGCCATCGTGGCGGTTACCCACCGGAGGCGGAGCTTCAGGGTCGGCGCGCGGCAGATCGGCCTTCGCGTGGACGTGGCCGCAACTGCTGAGCGGGCCATGCAGGCGGGACGCGACGGGACGCTCGACCTGCTGATCGGCGGGGCATCGGCGCTCTGGAGCCGTCGCGACCTCTCCCTCTCCTACGAGGAGGTGGACAGCGACCGGCTCGACGACGCGATCGACGCAATCGCCCACCGCGTCGACCGCGAGCCGTTCGCCGGCGCGCTCTCGATCGATCCCGAGACGCTCCGCGTCCGGGCCCGGGCTCCGCGGCCCGGCCGGGAGGTAATGCAGCGCAGGGCGGCCGCGGCGATGCTCGACGCCCTGCGCCGCCGCGTCGAGGTCGTGGAGCTCCCGGTGCGTCGCCGCAGCGCCCGGGCGCGCATCGATGTGGGTGCCGTCGCCCGCCGGGCGCGGGAGTACCTGACCGAGCCGCTGCGGCTCTCCGGGCCCGGCGGCGCGACCCGCCTTGCGCCGAGC
>JBOGTE010000274.1:0-2168 GCA_050692015.1 Candidatus Limnocylindria bacterium | reverse complement strand
AGACCCTGGAGCGCGCGCTGCGCGAGCACGACGCCGCGGCGTCGCAGCTGCGGTTCGCCGACGCCCTGGCGGCCGCCTTCAGCGTGGTCGATGCCGCTAACAAGCACTACCAGCGCACGCAGCCGTGGCAGCTGGCGCGCGAGCCCGAGCGGCGCGCCGAGCTGGCGGCCTCGCTCTACACGGGCTGCGAGGCCGTGCGGCTGCTGGCGTACCTGCTCTGGCCGTACCTGCCCGCGACCGCCGAGCGGATCGCGGACCAGCTGGGCGTGCCCTCGCCGGCGGCGGCCTCCTGGGCCGAGGTCGCCAGCTGGGGCGTGACCCGTCCGGGCACCGAGCTGCGCCCGGGCCCAGCGCTCTTCCCGAGGATCGAGACGGTCAAGGTCGCCACCTCCGCTTGACCGGCGGCTTGTGGGGGGTCGGCGGGGGGCAGAGCCCCCCGCCTAGTTCGTGATCGACGCGCACGCGCACCTGACCGACGACCGGCTCGCGTCCGACGTTCCCGGCGTGCTCGAGCGGGCGGCGGCAGCGGGCGTCGAGCGGATCCTCACCTGCGGCGAGGACCTCGCATCGAGCGAGGCGGCGATCGCGCTGGCCGAGCGCTACCCGATCCTCCGGGTCGCGGTGGGGATCCATCCGCACCGGGCGGAGGCGCTGACCCCCACCGCCGTTGGGCGCATCCGTCATCTCGCGCGGAACGAGCACGTCGTGGGCATCGGCGAGATCGGCATCGACCTCTCCGGGCGAAGCGCTCCTCGCGCCGTGCAGGAGGAAGCATTCCGCGCGCAGGTGGAGCTCGCGGCGGAGCTGGATCTGCCCGTGACGATCCACGTCCGCGACGCCGGCGATGCCGTGCGGGACCTCCTGGACCGCTTGCCCCGGATCCGCGGGCACATCCACTGCTACAGCGAGGGTCCCGAAGAGGTCGAGGACTGGCTCCGGCGCGGGTTCTGGCTGTCGTTCGCGGGGACCGTGACCTTCCCGCGCAGCGAGGGGCTGCGAGCCGCCGTGGCGCTAGTGCCGGCCGATCGCCTGCTCCTCGAGACCGACGCGCCCTACCTCGCGCCGCAGCCCCGGCGCGGGCAGTGCAACGAGCCGGCGTTCATCGCCGACACCTACGCGGCCGTCGCCGGGCTGCGGGGGATGACGGCCTTGGCCCTCGCCCAGGCGGTCAGCCACAACGCGGCCGCGCTCTTCGGCCACCGCTGGTGATGCCGGGCGCGTAGCCGCCCCGGGAACCGATCCCGCCCCGCCGTCGTCTGTCTTGGCAAGCAGCCGAAGAGGGGTGACGGAAATGGCACGCAGATCTCGCCTGGTCGCGGGCTCTCTCGCACTCGCGGCCCTGGTCCTGGCGGCCTGCGGCGCGACGACCGGCCCGAGCGCCGGCAGTGGCGCGACCGCCGGACTCGCCGAGGACCAACGGAGCTCGTTCGGCTTCGCGCAGCCTCAGCCGGCCGTCGGGGCGCCCTCACCCGAGAAGGCCGCCGACGGCGGCGCCGGTGTGGCCCAGACGGTCCCCATCCCGCAGGTCTTCGACGGTGAGCGACTGCTGATCCAGACCGGCAACGTGTCCCTTCGCGCGAGCGACCCCTGGGCGGTCTCGGACCAGGTCCAGGCCATCGCCTCCGGCCTGGGCGGTGACGTGATCTCGCTCTCGCAGTCGGGCTCGGGCGACCAGCGCCACGCCATGCTCACGTTCCGCGTGCCGCAGGCCCGCTTCAACGACGCGCTCCGGCAGATCCGCGACATCGCGGACATCGAGGTCCTCTCCTCGAGCGTCGAGGGCCAGGACGTCACGGACCAGTTCATCGACCTCGAGGCCCGCCTGAAGGCCAAGGTCGCGGAGGAGCAGCGCTACCTGGCGCTCCTCGGTCGGGCCGAGTCCATCGAGGACATCCTGCGCATCGACCAGGTGCTGGCTCAGGTGCGCACGCAGATCGAGCAGCTCACGGCGCAGCTGAACGTCATCAAGGCGCGGACGACCTACTCGACGATCGTGGTCCAGGTGATCCCGCTCCTGGCCGAGCCGCCCTCGACCGCGGGCGAGTACGACCCGGCGCGGACCCTAGAGCGCGCCGTCGCGGCGCTCGCCTCGCTGATGCGGGTCGCCGCGGACGCCCTGATCTGGGCTCTCGTGTTCGCGTGGCTGCCGCTCATGGTCCTCGGGATCG
>JBOGTE010000273.1:0-2184 GCA_050692015.1 Candidatus Limnocylindria bacterium | reverse complement strand
CCCTCGCCGCGCGCGTGCGCCTCGACCGCCGCCGCCAGCTCCGACACCGTTCGCCCGGACGGGGCGAGCAGCTCGTTGGCCACCGTGGGCGTGACCACGAGGCCCGGGAGCGTGGCCTGCTCGAAGCGCGGCAGGTACGAGAACTTGATCACCGACGACGAGATGTAGATCGCGCCGGCGGCGCCGCGCGACACCAGCTCGCGCGCGGGGTCCGCGCGTCCCGCGAGGATGACGATGGCGACCTTCCCGCGCACGTCCACCCTGGCCAGGTCGCTCGAGGAGCCGCCGCCGACGAACGCGAGCGTGCCCTGGACGTCGCCGGAGCCGAAGACGCCGCCGACGCGCTCGGTGAAGTCCACCCGGTGGCGGTAGGTCTCTCCGTCCGCGACCTCGAGGACGGGCGTCGCGGCGAGGTCGACCAGCGGCATGCGGAACCGGTGGAAGAACGTCCCCGCGTCGCCCCAGGGCTCGAGGCCGATCTCGGCGAAGCGGTCGGCCACGTAGCGCGCCGCGTCGTCGTAGCCGGCGGAGGCGGTGAACCGGCCGCCCCGCGCGGAGTCCGCGAGGTAGGCGAGGTGCTCGAAGGC
This sequence comes from Candidatus Limnocylindria bacterium, assembly GCA_050692015.1. Taxonomy (GTDB): domain Bacteria; phylum Chloroflexota; class Limnocylindria; order P2-11E; family P2-11E; genus GWC2-70-10. Next base: position 1,597 of record JBOGTE010000273.1, on the reverse strand, counting down.
GCGGGCGCCATCGATCTCCGGATAGAGGCTGGTCGGCGTCGTTGACGGAGCGGTGGTCGGGGACGCGGACGTTACGGGCGAGGGCGTGGCGACGCCGGCGGGCGCGGGGGCCAGGGCGGGCGCGGCGACCGCGACCCCGATGACGAACGCCAGGACCACGCCGCCGGCGGCGGCGAGGACGAGCGAAGCGGCACGGATGCGGAATGAGGTCATCGCTCTTGAGACGCTACGTCACCACACGCGCTTCCGTAACATCTGAACAGCCGCTACGTCACGACACGCGCTTCCGTAACATCTAACGCATGACAGCCCAGAAGTTCTACGTCACGACCGCGATCGTGTACGTCAATGGCGCACCCGGTCTGCACTACCTCTATGAGCAGATCGGTGCGGATGCCCTTGCGCGCTTCCACCGGCAGCGCGGGCGTGACGTCTTCTTCCTGACGGGCACCGACGAGAACGCCACAACGGTCGATCGGGCAGCCAAGGCGAAGGGCGAGGACACTCGGCTCTTCGTCGATCAGCTCGCTGAGCTCTACAAGAGGGCCGCCAAGGTGTACGCGATCTCCTATGACCGCTTCATCCGGACGACGGACGCGGACCACGTAGAGGGAGTCCAGTGGTTCGTTCGTCGCTGGATCGAGAACGGGGACATCTACGAGTCCACGTACGAGGGCCTCTACTGCGCCTCGTGCGAGGCGTTCTACGAGGAGTCGGACCTGGTCGGGGGCCGCTGCCCGTTCCACTCGGGCCGGGACACCATCGAGAGACTGTCGGAGAAGAACTACTTCTTCCGCTTGTCGAAGTACCAGAGGGCCCTCGAGGACCTGTACCGAGAGCATCCCGAGTTCTGCGAGCCCGAGATCCGCCGCAACGAAGTGCTCGGGTGGCTGGAGCGCGGTCTCAAGGACATCAGCGTCTCCCGCCGCGGGCTCTCATGGGGGATCCCCTGGCCGGGTGACCCCCAGCAGACGGTCTACGTCTGGTTCGACGCGCTGATCAACTACGTCACGGGGATCGGGTTCGGGACGAACGAAGCGCTATTCAAGAAGTACTGGCCCGCGGACGTCCACGTCATCGGGAAGGACATCAGCCGTTTCCACTGCATCTACTGGCCGGCGATGCTGCTCTCCGCGGGGATCGAGCTGCCGAAGCGGGTCTGGGTGCATGGCTTCCTCAAGTACGGCGGGCAGCGGCTCTCCAAGACCAGCGGCAACATGATCGACCCGTTCGCCGCGGCCGAGGAGTGGGGCGCGGACGCGGTGCGCTACCTCGTGCTCCGCCAGGCCGGCTTCTCCACCGACGCGGACGTGTCGGCGGCGATCTTCAACGACCGTTTCAACGCCGAACTCGCCAACGGCCTCGGCAACCTCGTGTCTCGGACGCTGGCGATGGTCGAGCGCTACTTCGGCTCACGCGTACCGGATCCGTCGTCGGCGGGTCCGTCGGATGCGGCCGTGCGCGAGGTCGCGGAGCGCGCGCTGCGCGAGCACGACGCCGCGGCGTCGCAGCTGCGGTTCGCCGACGCCCTGGCGGCCGCCTTCAGCGTGGTCGATGCCGCTAACAAGCACTACCAGCGCACGCAGCCGTGGCAGCT
>JBOGTE010000272.1:0-2233 GCA_050692015.1 Candidatus Limnocylindria bacterium | reverse complement strand
TCGATGACCCGGACGCCCAGGGACTTGGCCTTCTCGAGCTTGGTCCCCGCTCCGGGGCCCGCGACGACCAGGTCCGTCTTCTTGCTGACGGCACTCCCCGGCTTGCCTCCCAGCTGACGCACCAGCGCTTCCGCCTCCTCGCGCGAGCGCCGCTCGAGGGTCCCGGTGAACACCACGGACTTGCCCCTGAAGGGGCTCTCCGCGGGAGGCGCGCGGCGCTCCGGCATGATCGGGCGGACCCGCTCCGCGAGCTTGTCCAAGAACGCACGCTCGGACGGATCCGCGAACCAGTCGGCGATCGTCCCGGCCACCACCGGGCCGATCCCCTCGATCTTCTCGAGGTCTTCGGGCGTCGCGCGGCGGAGCCTGTCGAAGACCGCCGCGAGCTCGGCCTTGGTGCCGAGCTCACCCACGAGCCAGTCGGCGAGGTCCTCGGATGTCGTCCAGCCGACGTGCGGGATCCCGAGCGCGTAAAGGATGCGAGCCAGAGGGCGTTCTCTCGCGGCCTTGATGCGCTCCAGGAGGTTGCTCGCGCTCTTCTCTGCGAACCGATCCAGCGAGAGGAGGTGCGACATCTCGAGGTCGAAGATGTCCGCCGGATCGCTGACGAGGCCGCGGTCCTGGAGCTGCGAGAGGAATGCCCAACCGGCGCCCTCGATGTCCATGGCCCCGCGAGAGACGAAGTGGCCGAGGCGCTGCCCGTGCTTCGCCGGGCACGAGGGGTTGGCGCAGCGGTACGCGACCTCGCCTTCGCGGTGCTCGACCTCGCCGCCACACTCGGGGCATCGCGCCGGCATGTCCCACTCCGGCAGATCGCCCTTGCGGGCGCCGTGCTCCGCCCGGACGACCTCGGGGATCACGTCGCCGGCCCGCTGGACGATGACGCGGTCCCCGACTCGCACGTCCAGCCGGCGGACCTCGTCCAGGTTGTGCAGCGTCGCGCGCTTCACGGTCGTCCCGCCGACCTGCACGGGCGCCAGCCACGCGACGGGCGTGAGCACGCCGGTGCGGCCGACGTAGACCTTGATGTCCTCGACGGAGGTCGTGGCCTGCTCGGCCGGGAACTTGTACGCGATGGCCCAGCGCGGGGTGCGCGCGACGAAGCCCAGGCGCTCCTGGTCGTCGAAGCGGTCCACCTTCACGACCACGCCGTCCACCCCGTAGCCGAGCCCCTCCCGCTCGGCGCGGCGCTCGTCCGCGTACTCGATGACCTCCTCCACCCCGTGGACGAGCCGCCACTTCGGGTTCACGCGGAGACCCAGGCCCTTGAGGCGCTCGAGCAGGCCGTGCTGGGTCGCAACGTCGATGCCGGCGGCGCTGTAGACGAAGATCGAGAGGTCCCGCGCCGCCGTCTTCCGCGGGTCCACCTGACGGACCGCCCCGGCGGCGGCGTTGCGCGGGTTCGCGAAGAGGGGCTCCCCGCGCTCGGCGCGCTCCCGGTTCGTGGCCTCGAACGAGTTCACCGGCAGGTAGACCTCACCGCGGACGTCGATCCGGCCCGGAACGGCATCGAGGAGCGTCAGCGGCACCGACCTGATGGTGCGGAGGTTCGAGGTGATGTCCTCCCCGGTCACTCCGTCACCGCGCGTCGCGCCCTGCGTGAACCTGCCATCGACGTACGTCAGGTTCACCGCGAGGCCGTCGATCTTCAGCTCACATACATAGGCAACGCCGTCCGAGGCGTGCTCGACACGCGCGCGCCCCAGCGCCTTGCGGACGCGCTGGTCGAAGGCCCGCACCTCGTCCGCGTCGAATGCGTTGCCGAGGGACAGCATCGGTCGGGCGTGATCCACCGGCTTGAAGCGCTCCGACGGCGGCGCGCCGACGCGCTGCGTCGGCGACTCCGGCGTGACCAGCTCCGGGTGCGCCTCCTCGAGGCGAAGCAGCTCCCGGAGGAGCCCGTCGTACTGCTCGTCGCTGATCGTGGGGCTGTCGAGGACGTGGTACTCGTAGTTCGCCTTCTCGATGGCGGTCCGGATCTCGGCGACGCGCCGCTCGACCCCGCTGGGTGGCACGCTCCGATCCTGTCACATCGGCCGCCGGACGCGGCACGGTCGGTGCCCGTCCAGGGCTCAGCCCCGCGGGCGCTCCGTGCTGTCGGCGCCCGCCGGCACCTCGTCGGGCCAGGAGAACGGCGGGTCCCGCCGGGTGATCACGACGCGGTGCGGGTACGGGATCTCGATGTGCTCGCGGTCGAACTCGGCCTTGATCCGCCGGCGGAGCTCGCCCGCGA
>JBOGTE010000271.1:0-2267 GCA_050692015.1 Candidatus Limnocylindria bacterium | reverse complement strand
GGGCGCGGTCCTGGGCATGCTCGAGGACCGGCCGTCCCGCCGACCTGGCGTACTCGAGGGCGCTTCGGAAGAGGCGGGCGTCCTCAACCGGGTCGCCGTCGTCGCTGAACGCGACCGCGCCGGCGGCGGCCAGCTCGACCAGGTCGGCGAGCTCGCAGCCCTTCCGGCCGCGGGTGATCGCCGCGACGGGCAGCACCCGGGCGGCGCGCGCGGCGCCGCCGCGCTGGATCACCTCGGCCACCAGGCCGGGTGAGTCGGTCGCCGGCTCCGTGTTCGCCATCGCGCACACCGTCGTGAAGCCGCCCCGCAGCGCCGCGGCCGCCCCGCTGGCGATCGTCTCGGATTCCTCGAAGCCGGGCTCGCGCAGATGCGAGTGCAGGTCCACGAGGCCGGGAAGGAGCAGCAGCCCGGCGGCCGGGATGCGCTCGGCACCTTCGCCGATCCGCGCGTCTTCCCGGCGCGAGCGTCCCTCGGGATCGATGCGGGTGACGCCCTCGAGGATCACTGCGGCACCGCCGACGCGAGCAGCCACAGCACCGCCATGCGCACCGCGACACCGTTCGTGACCTGACGCTCGATCAGCGACCCGGGTCCGTGGGCGACGGCGGCCTCGATCTCGACGCCCTCGTTCATGGGACCCGGGTGGAGGACCGGAGCGCCCGGGCGCATGAGCCCGACCCGCCGCTGCGTGAGCCCCCAGGCCCTGGCGTACTCGCGGAGCGACGGCAGGAGACCCGCCTCCTGGCGCTCGCGCTGCAGCCGCAGGGCGATCACGGCGTCCGCCTCCGCGAGCGCGCGGTCGGCGTCCGGCTCGTAGGCGACGTGAGGCGGCAGCTGGCCGCAGCGCCACGCCAGCGGAACGAGCGTGGGGGGGCCCGACAGCGTGATGGCGGCTCCCAGCGGGACGAGGGTGTGGATGTCGGAGCGCGCGACGCGGCTGTGCAGGACGTCGCCGAGGATCACGATCCGCTTGCCGCCGAGATCGCCGAGCTGCGAGCGCAGGGTGAACGCGTCCAGGAGCCCCTGCGTCGGATGGGCGTGCCAGCCGTCGCCGGCGTTGATCACGGCGCTCGTTATCCGCTCCGCGACGAAGTGCGCGGCGCCCGAGGCCGCGTGGCGCATGACGAGGATCTCGCCGCCCAGCGCCTGCAGCGTGCGCACCGTGTCCAGGAGCGACTCTCCCTTCTCGACCGAGGATCCCGCGGTCGTCACGTTGACCACGTCCGCCGAGAGCGCCTTGGCCGCGAGCTCGAACGACACCCGCGTACGGGTGGAGGCCTCGGCGAAGAACAGCACCACGGTCCTGCCGCGCAGCGCCGGCGTCCGGCGGACGGTCCGGTTGGGATCGGTGAGCACCGGCAGCATGGCCTCGGCCTGGCCCAGCACGGCCATGATCTCGTCGCGCGGCCAGTCTTCGGTCGATAGGACGTGGCGGCGGGTCCAGACGGCCCCGCCGGGCTGCGGCCCGGCGGTCTGCAGAACGCTCAAACCGGCACCGCCGCGCGGACCAGCTCGACCTCGTCCCGCCCGTCCACCTCGACGAGGTGCACGCGGACGTCGTCGCCCGGCTGGGTCGGCACGTTCTTGCCCACGTGGTCGGCGCGGATGGGGAGCTCGCGGTGGCCGCGGTCCACCAGGACGGCCAGGCGGATCGCCCGCGGGCGGCCGTAATCGACGAGCGCGTCCATCGCGGCGCGGATCGTCCGTCCGGTGAAGAGGACGTCGTCCACCAGCACGAGGATGCGGTCGTCCACCCGGAATCCGATCTCGGTCGTGCGCACCACGGGGGCGTGCCCGATCCGGGTCAGGTCGTCGCGGTAGAGCGTGATGTCGAGCGCGCCCAGCGGAAGGTCCACGCCCTCGTTGCGCTGGACCTGGGCCCCGATCCGCGACGCCAGGATGTCGCCGCGCGCGCGGATGCCTACCAGGGCGATGCGGGAGGGGTCGCGGTCGCGCTCGACGATCTCGTGCGCGATGCGGGCGATCGCCCGGCGGACGTCGTCCGCTCCCAGGAGCGTGCTCAACCGCCTCCCCCTTCCCGGCCTCTCAGGACCGATCCTTAAAAGGGCGCTGCCGCGAAGTCTACGTGGTCCGGCCGCCGGACCCTACCCGCTGCCTCGCCCGCTTGCTAACCTCTCGCCGAGCCGGGGCGTGGACCCCGCGGCGCGAGCGGTCGGGGTGAAGGTGGAACGAGTGCCGGCGCGGCCTCGCGGCCTCGGACCGCGGGTCGCCCCGCGGCCCGCGGAGATCGCCACGGTGGGCAGCGC
>JBOGTE010000270.1:0-2270 GCA_050692015.1 Candidatus Limnocylindria bacterium | reverse complement strand
CCGCCACGAGCGCGATGAAGACATCGCGCGGGCGATGGATCCCGAGGACGACGATGGCGATGAAAGTCGCGGTGATCGCAAAGTCCAGACCGACGACGCGCGGATCCGGGACCGCGGGCCCCGCCAGGACGCCGACGACGGTGCCGAGGTTCCAAAGCACCCACATCGAGGCGGCGAACGTGACGTAGTACGCGAGGCTCCGGCCGCCTCGTCGGTACCAGCTGGAGCCCATGGCGAATGCCTCGTCGGTCAGGAGGTACGCGAGCCCGAGTCGTGTCGGCAGAGGGCGCTCTCCGAACGAGGGACGCAGCGACGCCGCCATCAAGAGGTGACGCAGATTGATGAGGAGCGTCGTCGCGATCACGATCGCGGGCGCCGCGCCCGAGCGGAAGAGCTCCAGCGCCACGAACTGAGAGGCCCCGGCGAACATGATCACGCTCATCCCGGAACTTTGGACGGGGTCGAGCCCGGTTTCGCGAGCCAGGATCCCGAAAGGCACGCCCACGAGGAAGGGTGTGATCAGCACCGGCCAACCCTCGCGGATGGCCAGGGCGGCGGCCGCGCGAGGCGGCAGGTTCGGCTCGATCAAGTCCGCCGAGCCTATGTGCTCGCCATGTATGGCGACCTCCGGGCCGGTCCTTTCGTCGGTGAATGACGAACGGTTCGTATCTCGCGATACGATCCCGCCTCGTGCCGCCCAGCGTCGCTTGGCTCTTCCCCGGTCAGGGCTCCCAGCACGTCGGAATGGCCGCCGCTCTCTGCGAGCGCTACCCCGCGGCGAACGAGGTCTTCACGAAGGCCAGCGTCGCGCTGGGCTGGGACCTTCGGCGCCTGTGTTGGCAGGGACCGATGGACGAGCTGGCGCGCACCGAGAACGCGCAGCCCGCGATCCTCGCGGCGTCGATCGCGGCTCTGCGAGCGGTGGAGGAGCACACCGGCCGGCCATTGCCCGAGCCGATCGCGGTGGCGGGTCACTCGCTGGGCGAGTACACAGCGCTCGTCGCCGCTGGCCCGCTCGAGCTCTTCGAAGCGATCCAGCTGGTCCGGAAGCGCGGGCTGCTCATGTCCGCCGCGGCCGACGATGGCAGCGGCATGGCCGCGGTCCTCGGGCTCGACAGCGAGGCCATCGAGGCCGCGCTCGGACCCGGTGGAGTCGTGGTCGCGAACGACAACGCCCCTGGGCAGGTGGTGATATCAGGTCCGCTCTCCGGGATAGAGGCCGTGACCGAAGCGCTCAAGGCCGCCGGCGCGAAGCGGGTCATACCACTGAAGGTCTCGGCCGCATTCCACTCGCCGGCCATGAAAAAGGTGGCGTCCGATCTCGCGGAGGCTCTGAAGGAGCCGTCCTGGAGCGCGCTACGCTACACGCTGATCGCGAACGCCGATGGCGAGCCCCACGAGCACGCCCGCGAGATGCCGGCGCTCCTCGAGCGGCAGGTCTGGTCACGGGTGCGCTGGACGGAGTCGATCCAGCGGGCCGCCGCGATGGGCACGACGGCCTTTGTCGAGTTCGGACCCGGCAACGTTCTCACCGGGCTGGTCAAGCGGATCCTGCCCGACGCGCGCACCGCCAACGTCAGCGATCCGCCGTCGCTCGAGGCAGCGCTTCCGCTCTTGCGGTAGCGATCGCGACGCCGGCGGTCCGGCGGTCGGGATCGCTACGCGACGCGAGCCTCTACGGGCAGTGGGTCGGCCGTCCAGGGGGAGGCTGCGAGCGCCGTGTTCCGCTCGTACATGCCCGCGACCGCGAGGCGACGTGCCCCGAGCTCGGATCGCCACGGCCTGCGCAGGCCGTAGCCCTCTTCGTATCCCCGCTTGTAGGTGCCGATCGCCAGGAAGGCCATCAGGATCATCCCGATCGCGACGCCCGCCACGAGCCAGATACCGAAGATCACCATTGGTCCCCGCCTTTCGCGTGACCGCATCGTGGCAGCCTGCCCCCGGCGGGGCATGACCGTGCCGTCATCGGCCCGCGATAGGAAGGGCCAGGGCGAAGACGCTGCCCGCCTCGGTGCTCCGCTCCAGCCACAGCCGCCCGCCGTGGCGTTCTGCCAGACGCCGGCTGATGTGGAGGCCGAGCCCCGTGCCGGGCATGGCTCGCGTTCGCGTCGAGCGGAAGAACGGCTGGAAGATCCGGTCCTGCTCGTCGGCGGGTATGCCTACGCCCCGGTCCTCGACGAGGATCAGGGCTTCGCTGCCGACAACGCCGAGCGCCACGCTTACCTGGGACCCGGCCGGCGCGTACTTCAGCGCGTTCGTCATGAGATTCC
>JBOGTE010000269.1:0-2281 GCA_050692015.1 Candidatus Limnocylindria bacterium | reverse complement strand
CGGTCCGGCCCCGCAGAGAGGCGGTCCGGAGGCGCTTGCCCACGCCCTGGGCCAGGACCAGGAGCTGCCGCTCGACCTGAGCCACATCCAGGGTGTCCCGGTCGAAGGTGTGCTCGTGGCCCACGGACTTCGCCTCCTCGTGCGGGACGACACCGCCGTCGTCTATGCCCCGGGCGCGCTCCAGGATCGACGCGCCGTGCTCCCCCAGGTGCCCCTCGACGAGTGCCGGATCGGCCCTGGCGAGGTCGCCGATGGTGCGCAGGCCCCACGACTCCAGCACCTCGCGCGTCTTAGGCCCGACGCCCCAGAGCCTCGCCAGCGGCAGCGGCGCCAGGAACGCGGCCTCGCTCCCGGGCTCGACCACGACGAGCCCGTCCGGCTTCTCGAGGTCGCTTCCGATCTTGGCGCAGAGCTTGTTGGTCGCCACGCCGACCGACAGGACAAGACCGAGGCGCGACCTCACCTGTTCCTTGAGCGAGCGCGCGATCGCGACGGGCCCGCCGAAGAGGTGGGCGGTCCCGGTCACGTCGAGGAACGCCTCGTCGAGCGAGATGGGCTGGACCAGGGGCGTGTGCTCGGCGAAGAGCGCCATGACCGCCTCGGACGCTTCCCCGTAGCGCTCGTGATCGCCCGGGACGAAGATCCCGTCCGGGCAGAGCTGCGTCGCGGTGCGGAGCGGCATGGCCGAGCGAACACCGAATACCCGGGCCTCGTACGACGCGGCCATGACCACGCCTCGCTCATTGGCGCGGCCGCCCACGATCACGGGTCTGCCGCGGTACTCGGGATGGTCCCGCTGCTCCACCGAGGCGTAGAAGGCGTCGAGGTCGCAGTGGAGGATGGCGCGCCGGCCGGTCCAGGTGGCCTCGCCGTTCACGGCCTCGGGCCGACCCGCACTTCGTGCGACCCGCTGTCCGGCGCGACGAACCGGGCAAGCCGTGCGCCTTCCTCGAATAGCGCCGCCCGAGTGGCCTGCGGGAGTGCAGCGAAGGGCCGAAGGGTCAGCGTCGCCACCTTGGGCGTCGACGCGACATCCCAGGTCCCGGCGACGAACCCGTCGACGAGGAAGGACTGGGCCACGTCGCCGTTCTTGATGATCACCGCCTTGCGGTACGTCTCCGGCAGGATGCGCACGCGGTCGGCTGGGACGTACGCCAGGAGCGTGCTGTCCCACTTCGGAAGGAAGCGGACCGGAGCCACCGTGTCCACGCCCGGTCGTGGCGAGGTCGCGAGGTCGTAGAGGAGCGCGCCGCTCTCGCCGCGGAACACGGTCACCTTCCGGCCGATGGTCGCGATCGCGTCGCGTATCGGCGGAATGCGGATGTGCGTCCACGAGGAGATGTCGTCAAGGCTGGCCGGGCCGAAGGCGGTGAGATGCCGCGCGACGGAGTGCTCGACCGCCTTCTCGAATGACGGCGGCTCGCCGTCTTTGAGCCACGTGCGCGCCGCGATGAGCGAGCCGGATCTGCGGTAGGCCCACGTCCCGCTGGGTGGCGCGTGCACCAGCCCGCCATAGGTCGCGATGAACGACCAGACCAGGTGCTGCGTGATCGTGGTCGGCAGGTCCGTCCGCTCCGCCAGGAACGCGATGAGGTCCTCGCGTGAGCGGGGCGTCCGGGCCGCGAACCGGAGGACCGCGGCGTGGATCCGCTCCGGGTCGCCCATCCCGCCCGTGCGGCCCGCCGGCATGTCCTTCGCGAAGTAGCGGAGCAGCGTCTTCTCGACGGTGCCCCAGACCCGCTTTCGCGCCTCGCGGGCGGCCAGCGCGTAGTAACGGTGGTCACGTGCGCTGCAGATGTGCAGGGTCCCGCGCATGAGCGTCGCCTTCACGACGCTCTTGGTCGCGAGCGCTCTCTCGAGATCGGCAATGGCGAAGCGCTCGAGGCGCGACCAGAGCGCGACATATGGCGCCGGCGACAACTGCGCCTGGAGCGCGCCCAGCCGCTCGACCGCCGTCGCGACGGGCACACGCTCGCGCCGCAGCAGCATCTGCCGGGCGAGGAGTGCGCGGTTCAGCTCGCGGAGGGTGATCGGGGGCGCATCGGGGGTGACGCGACGGGCGCCGGGCACGGAGGTCAGGCTAGGGGATCACGAGAGCCGGCGGATCAGGCCGATCACCTTGCCCTGGATCTGCACGTCGCGGGCGTAGATCGGCTGCATCTCGCTGTTGGCGGGCTGCAGGCGGATCCGGTCGCGCTCGCGGTAGAAGCGCTTGAGCGTCGCGGTGCTGTCCTCGAGAAGCGCAACGACGATGTCGCCGTCGCGCGCGGTCGTCTGCTCC
>JBOGTE010000268.1:0-2289 GCA_050692015.1 Candidatus Limnocylindria bacterium | reverse complement strand
AGATGGGCTGGACCAGGGGCGTGTGCTCGGCGAAGAGCGCCATGACCGCCTCGGACGCTTCCCCGTAGCGCTCGTGATCACCCGGAACGAAGATCCCGTGCGGGCAGAGCTGCGTCGCCGTGCGGAGCGGCATGGCCGAACGCACGCCGAACTTCCGGGCCTCGTACGACGCGGCCATGACCACGCCGCGCTCGTTGGCGCGGCCGCCGACGATCACGGGCTTGCCGCGGTACTCGGGGTGGTCGCGCTGCTCGACGGAGGCGTAGAAGGCGTCGAGGTCGCAGTGGAGGATGGCCCGGGCGCCGCTCCAGGCCGGATCGGCCGTCACGGCCGGGGGCCGACGCGTACCCCGTGCGAGCCGCTGCCGGCCGCGACGAAGCGAGCGAGGCTCTCGCCTTCGTCGAGCAGGTCCGCCCTCGCCGAACGAGGGAGCGCCCCGAACGGCCGGACGGTGAGGAGCGCCTGCTTCGGCGTGGCGGCGACGTCCCAGGTGCCGGCGACGGTGCCGTCCACCAGGAAGGTCTGCGCCACGTCGCCGTTCTTGATGATCACCGCCCTCCGGTACTTCTCCGGGAGTATCCGGATGCGGTCGGCCGGAACGTACGCCAGGAGCGTGCTGTCCCACTTGGGAAGGAACCGGACCGGCGCCGCGGTGTCCGCCGGGGGCCGCGGCGACGCGGCCAGGTCGTGGAGGAGGGCGCCCGTCTCAGCGCGGAACGTCCGCACCTTGGTGCCCAGGGCCGCCAGGGCCTCGCGGATCGGCGGCACCCGGATGTGCGTCCACGTCGAGATGTCGTCCGCGCTGGCCGGGCCGAACGCGGCGAGGTAACGCCGGACCGAGTGCCGCACAGCGTCCTCGAACGAGGGTGGTGCGTCCTGCCCTAGCCACGTCCGCGCGGCGATCAGCGACCCCGACCGCCGGTAGGCCCAGGTCCCGCTCGGTGGCGCATGCACAAGGCCGCCGTAGGTCGCGATGAACGACCACACCAGGTGCTGGGTGATCGTGGTCGGCAGGTCCGTCCGCTCCGCCAGGAACGCGATGAGGTCCTCGCGTGAGCGGGGCGTCCGGGCCGCGAACCGGAGGACCGCGGCGTGGATCCGCTCCGGGTCGCCCATCCCGCCCGTGCGGCCCGCGGGCAGGTCCTTCGCGAAGTAGCGGAGCAGCGTCTTCTCGACGGTGCCCCAGACGCGCTTGCGCGCCTCTCGCGCCGCGAGCGCGTAGTACTTGTGGTCGGGGGAGCTGCAGATGTGGAGTGTCCCGCGCATGAGGGTGGCCTTCACGACCTTCTTCGCTGCGAGCGCCTTCTCCAGGTCGGCGATGGCGAAGCGCTCGAGGCGTGACCAGAGCGCCACGTACGGCGCGGGGGAGAACTGAGCCTGGAGCGCGCCGAGCCGCTCGACGGCGGCGGCGACCGGGACGCGCTCTCGCCGCAGCAGCATCTGGCGGGCGAGGAGGGCGCGGTTCAGCTCTCGGAGCGCGATCGGCGGAAGGTCGCTCGGGACACGGCGCGCGCCGGGCACGGACGTCAGGCTAGGCGATCACGAGAGCCGGCGGATCAGGCCGATCACTTTGCCCTGGATCTGCACGTCGCGGGCGTAGATCGGCTGCATCTCGCTGTTGGCGGGCTGCAGGCGGATCCGGTCGCGCTCGCGGTAGAAGCGCTTTAGCGTCGCGGTGCTGTCCTCGAGAAGCGCAACGACGATGTCGCCGTCGCGCGCGGTCGTCTGCTCCTGCACCACGACGTAGTCCCCGTCCTCGATGTGGTCCTCGATCATCGACCTGCCCCGGACGCGCAGGACGAAGGTGTTCCGGCCGCTCTTGCCGGCGAGCTCGGCCGGCACGTTCAGCGTCTCGCTCTGGTCGGGGTAGGCGTAGATGGGGGAGCCGGCCGCGATCTCTCCGACGATCGGCGCGCGCACGGAGCGGCCGACCAGTGAGTCCGGGACGGTGAGCGCCCGCGAGCGGGTGGCCGCCTTCTGGAGCTTTCCCTCGCGCTCCAGCTTGGTCAGGTGGTGGTGCACGGCCGAGGTCGAGGCCAGGCCCACGGCCTCCGCGATCTCGCGAACGCTGGGCGGGTAGCCCCGCTCGGAGACGGTCTGGCGGATGTGCTCGAGGATCCTGTCGGCGCGGTGCTGGTCTTGCTTCGTCATGGCCTGGGATAATACCGAACGGATGTTCTCAGTGTCAAGTGCCGAGGGCCGGGCGGCGGGCTCCGCCTATCCTGCCGCCGTTGACCCTGGACATCGAGACGCTCCGGCCGGTCCTGGTCGAGTACCTGATCCGGACGC
>JBOGTE010000267.1:0-2348 GCA_050692015.1 Candidatus Limnocylindria bacterium | reverse complement strand
GATCACCGCGCCGTCACGGAACACGCGCGCGAGCGCCGCGACGTCCGCCGCGGTGCCGAAGAGGCCGGCGTGGCCGGCCACGCCGCCCATCGCCGCGCTGTTCTCGTCGTGCACCTCGCCCCGCAGGCGCCGCCCGCGCCACTTGGCATCGGTCTCGGTGGCGGCGCAATCCACTGCCCTACGGGGGCCGAAGTCGCACGTCCGGGCCTCGACCGGCCCGAGGACGCGCTCGCGGACGAGGTCCGCGAACGGCGCGCCGCCGGCGCGCTCGAGGCCGCTCGTCAGCATCACGTACCCGAGGTCGCTGTAGGTGAAGGTGCCGACGTCCTGCGCCAGCGGCGCCTGCGCCGCCAGCCACACCGCCTCCTCGGCGCTGCTGGCCTCTTCGTAGAGCGGCTTCCACCAGAGGAGCCCTCCGGTATGGGTCAGGACGTGCGCGACGGTGACGGTCCCCTTCCCGGGTCCCTGGAAGTCGGGGACGATCTCGCGGAGCGGCATCTCGAGCTCGACGACACGGTCCCGCACCAGGGACAGGCAGAGCGCGGTGGTGGCCAGCTTCGTCAGCGAGGCCAGATCGAAGACGCTGTCGGGCTTGCACGGCGCGTCGGTCCCCGCGGACGGGTCGGGGCAGAGAGTGCCGGCGGCGTAGACGTCGCGCTCGCCTTTGCTCTCGACGAGCACGACCGAAGCGGTGCAGAGCCTGCCGACCGCCGCATCGACGATGGCGCGTGCGGGATCGACGAGGCCCATCCGCGCAGTCTGCCCGCTAGCCGCCGGGCCTCACTCTTTCTCTTCTATGTCGGCCCAAAGCGAGTCGGTGAAGCGATTGTTCAGGTTGGCGACGCCGATGTTCACGACCAGCTCCACGATCTGGCGCTCGTCGAGGTGGCGGGCGATGCGGTCGAAGCCCTCGTTCGACAGCTCCGCCTTCTTGCTCAGCTCGACGGAGGCGGCGACGACCGCCTTCTCCTCGTCGGTGAAGAGCTGGCTCGATTCGAAGTGATCGGGGATCGCGGCGACCATCTCCTGCGTGATCCCGAGCGCACGGCCCGAGGCGGTGTGGGCCTTCGTTCAGTAGCGGCAACGGTTGGTGATGTCGCTGGCCAGGAAGCTGAGCATCCGCAGCTTCGGCGAGACGGTGCCCGCGTTGAGCGCGTCGCGGAGGCCCCAGTAGGCCTTGGACACCCCGGGCGAGTGGTTCAGGAGCTTGCGGAACGACGTTGGCCCTTCCTTGTACGAGATCCTGGCCATCAGCTCTTCCTCCTCTGCCGGTAGCGGCCGATCGCGAGCTCACCGAGAGTACGGCCGCGGCGGGCGCGCGGCGCGTGCTCCAGCACGATCCGCCTGATCTGCTCGTCCGTCACGATAGGGGCGATGCGCCGCCGGCTGCGGGGGCCGGCGATGCGCCCCTCCAGGGCATCGACCACGTCCTTGATGCGCTCGTCCACCTCGTGGATGTCCAGCGTTCGCTCGCCCAGCGCCAGCGAGATCCGCAGCTCGAGGCGGTCCGCGTCCTGGTAGCCGACGCCTCTCCGCGTCTGCGCCTCGAGGACCGCGGTGTGCACCTTGCGCCGCCACTCGTTCCGCGGCCGCGCGTACGCCGGCAGCTGGACCGTGATCGAGAAGCGCCGCTTGGCCATGCGGGCGTGAGGCTAGAGCATGCGGGCGCTTGCCACGTATCCAAGGGTCGGCGCGCGGGCGGTCCCCACCGCACGTGGATCTTGGACCGTTGACGACAGCCCTCGCCGCGCCGCGGTCGCGCGGCCGCTGTCCGGCGATAGTGTCGGGGCGTGTGGCATCGGCTCGCGCGGCTTACTGCGCTGGCCGCGCTCGTCGCCGGCATTGGGGTCGGCCTCTATACGTTCTATGGGCCGACGGGAATGTCGTGCAGGGTGACGGGCACCGCGACGGTCCGCGGCGACGTGGTCGTGACATCGACGCCGGCGGCGATGGAGTGCCAGAGCACGAGCCTCGCAGGCGGTGGCCAGAGCGGTCGGGCGCTCGCGTTCCTCGCGGTCTGGTCGCTCGCTCCCGCGCTCGCCCTCGCCGGCAGCTTCGGCCCCCAAAAGCTCGCGGTCACGCTCGCGTCGATCGCGTTCGTGGTCGAGCTGTCGTCGGTCGTCGGCGCCATGAGCATCGGTTTCTTCTATTTCCTGCTCGTCTTGCCGCTAACGGGACTCGCACTTTTCACCTCTGCCATGCCGCGCCGCCCGGCTCCTTGAGCTTCGAAGCGCTCGGGGCGGCCCGGCTTCTGCACGGCGCAAGGACGGCAATGTGGATCGGACGGAAGCGGCCGGGGGTGCTCGCGGGCGCCCTGCTCCTCGCGGCCTTCGCTCTCAGCGGGTGCG
>JBOGTE010000266.1:0-2350 GCA_050692015.1 Candidatus Limnocylindria bacterium | reverse complement strand
CCGGCTTGCGCAGGATCTCCTCTGGGATGGCCAGCTTGCCCAGGTCGTGGAGGCTGCCCGCGAGGCGAGTGAGCTCGATCGCCTCCGAGTCGAGGCCCATGCGCGTGGCGACGCGCGCCGCGAGCTCCCCGACCATGTACGAGTGGCTGCCCGTATACGCATCGCGGGCGTCGACCGCGTGCGCGAGGCTTGCGGCCGCGCGCAGGCGGGCCGCGCGGTCGGGTCCCTCGGCGAGCCGGCGGAGCTCCGCCAGCTCGATCAGGTCGGGGCGGTAGACGCGCACCGTGTTCTTGCCGTGCTCCTTGGCGAGGTAGAGCGCGCTGTCGGCCACGCGGACGAGCTCGCTCCGCTCGACGCCGTGCTGGGGATACGTAGCGATCCCCGCGGACATGCTGAGCCGCCCGCCGTGGTCGCAGTCAGCCTCCGCTACACGCTCGAGGATGGACTTGGCGATCGAGAGCCCTTCGTGCTCGTCCCGACGCGGGAGGAGGAGCGCGAACTCGTCCCCGCCGAGCCGGAAGGCTTCGCCACCCTGGCGCAGGCGGGCCGCCACCTGCGCCAGGACGCGATCTCCGACCGGATGGCCGAAGCGGTCGTTGATGTGCTTGAAGTTGTCGATGTCGAGCAGGCAGAGCGTGAGCGCGAACCCCTCGACCTGCGCCTTGTCCAGGTCGCGCTGCAGCCGCTCGTGGAAGTGGCGGTGGTTGCCGAGACCCGTGAGTGGGTCGGTGAGCGCGAGCCGCATCGCCTTGAGCGCGCTGTAGACCGAGCGCTGGTAGAGGGCGATGGCGACGAGCGGGCCGACGAGCGCCGTGGCGAGAAGCGGCGAGCGCTCCCAGAGCACCGCCAGCATCAGGCTCACGGAGGCCATGATCGAGAACGGCACCGCCGTCCAGTACATGCAGTGGCGGAGGAGAGGGAGGAGCGGCTCGCGTGACCAGCGCGAGACGATCGCGGCGGTCAGGGAGATGTTCACGCAATAGAAGGCCGCCGACGCCATCACGACCTGGAGGAGCATCGTGGCGACCCCGTCGCCCGCGTCGCCGACGGAGGCAGCCCCCCCGGCCGCGGCGGCCGCGAGAGCGTAGACGGCGCTGTTGTAGACGAGGCGGATCGCCGGCCTGCGCTCGACCAGCTCGATGATCGCCCGGGCGAGGAAGCCGATGATGACCGCGGGCGCCCAGCCGTAGATGACGGCGGCGCCCACGATGAAGACGGCCGCGAGCGAGACGCCGCCCGAGGCGACGCCCTCGATCGGAACCGGGTGCGCCTCGACGAACGTCGCCGCGACGCAGAGCGCGAGGAGCCCCCCCAGCACCGCAGCCGCGGGGATGGAGACAGCGAACGCGACCGCCGCAACGGCAAGCGTCGCGACGCCTGAGAGCGAAACCGGCCCGAGAAGCGGCAAAAGCCGGGCAGTCTCTCTCGACACGAGGGCTCCCGGCTTTGCCTGACCCGATGCGCTCTCAGCCGAGCGGATCGGAATGAGCTTCACGACTTCCCGCGCGTTACCAGTGCCAGCCCTCGGCCTCGCCAAGGAAGGAGGCGAGAAGGGCCGCGACGACGAGCAGGTACGTGAGCTTGGCCTTCCAATGCAGCATCTTGTTCTCTCCCGTTCGGACGCCTGACGAGCGGAAGTATCAGCCGCAGCCACTGCACCGTCATCCCCCGTACGAGGGATTTAGCGTTCTTCCTGCTCCTGGCCGAAAAGCCGCTAGGCCAGGCCGGCCTCGCGGAGGACCCGGCGGCCCCAGGCGAAGCGGTCGGCGTACCAGTCGGTCATGGGGACCAGCGTCACTCCCTGCCCCGAGGAGTGGATCATCCAGCCGCGCCCGAGGTAGATGCCCATGTGGTCGACCTCCGACGGGGCGGAGCGTGGCCCGCGCCCGCCGAAGAAGACGAGGTCGGCCGGGCGCAGGCGCTTGCGGGCGATGCGCCTCCTCTTCGGGAACTCCGCGCTCATGTCGTACGTCGTCCGGCCGCGCAGGACGGACTGGAGGCCTGGTGCGCCCGCGAACGGCTGGAGCTTGTACACGCGCCAGACGAAGCCGGAGCAGTCGAAGCCTCCGCGCGAGGTGACCCCGAAGAGAGTCTGCTCTCCCTCGTACGTGCCGCCCCAGATGTACGGATACCCCACGAAGCGCACGGCGCGGGTGAGCACCCGCTTCTTCCAGGTCGTGAGTGCGGGGAGGGAGAAGGAGGAGGCGAAGTCCCTGACGTAGCCCCGCTGCCAGTCGCCGAGCTCGAGGACGTGCGCGAAGGAGAAGGCCGCCTCGGCGCGGTTGACGACGTCCTGCGGCCGGAGCTCGCGAAAGTCCTTCGCCGCCGGGTGGTTCGTGCGGAGCGCGAG
>JBOGTE010000265.1:0-2373 GCA_050692015.1 Candidatus Limnocylindria bacterium | reverse complement strand
CCAAGCTCCTGATCGCGGACGAGCCGACGACGGCTCTCGACGTCACGATCCAGGCGCAGATCCTCGACCTCCTGCGAAAGCTCGTGGCCGGGCGCGACACGGCGCTCATCCTCATCACGCACGACCTGGGAGTCATCGCGGGCATGTGCGAGCGCGTGAACGTGATGTACGCGGGGATGTTCGCCGAAACGGGCTCCGCGCAGCAGCTCTTCAGCCAGCCGCGTCACCCGTACACGCTCGGTCTCCTCCAGTCGATCCCGCGTCTCGACGCGACGCGCAAGGAGGCGCTCCGGCCGATCGAAGGGGCGCCGCGCGACATGCTGAGCCCGCCGAGCGCGTGCCCCTTCCAGCCGCGCTGCCGGTTCGAGGTGGAGCAGTCGCGCCAGGAGGTACCGGAGCTGCGCGAGATCGAGCGCGGCCACCGCGTCGCCTGCTTCAACCCGGTCCCGGTCGAGGAGTGGGAGAGGTCGAAGGCGGCCGCGGTCGGATGAGGGCCGGCGGCCTCCACGCACATCCCCACCCGGGTGGGGATCTCCTGACCCACCACCCACTTCGAGCATACCGCTGGAAACCGCGCAGCTCCGTGTCGGAGTGCGCCAAATGAGCGAAACCGGCACAGGCGCCGACGGCGCACTCGTCCGCGTCGAGAACCTCAAGGTCTGGTTCCCGATCAAGAGCGGGATCGTCCTCGACCGGCACGTCGGCGACATCAAGGCGGTCGACGACGTCTCGCTCGCAATCGAGCGGGGTGAGACGCTCGGACTCGTCGGCGAGTCCGGCTGCGGAAAGTCGACGATGGGGCGCGCCATCCTGCGCCTCTACGAGCCGACGGCCGGGAAGATCATCTTCGACGGCCAGGACATCTCTCACCTGAGCGAGTCCCAGCTGCGCCCGCTCCGCCGGCGCATGCAGATGATCTTCCAGGATCCCTTCGCCTCGCTCAATCCCCGCCACTCGGTCGGGCGCATCGTCGGTGAGCCGCTCCGTGTGCACCGCCTTGCGGGGCGCCGGCAGGCGGGCCAGCGCGTCCGCGAGCTGCTCGAGATCGTGGGGCTCCCGGCCGACGCGGCGTCCCGCTACCCGCACGAGTTCTCCGGCGGCCAGCGCCAGCGCGTCGGCCTCGCGCGCTCGCTCGCGCTCAACCCCGACTTCGTCGTCTGCGACGAGCCGGTCTCCGCCCTGGACGTCTCCATCCAGGCACAGATCGTCAACCTGCTCGAGGCGCTCCAGAAGGACTTCGACCTGACCTACCTCTTCATCGCCCACGATCTCGCGGTCATCCGTCACATCTCCGACCGGATCGCGGTCATGTACCTGGGCAAGATCGTCGAGATCTCGCCCGCGGCCGAGCTCTACGACGACCCGCTGCACCCGTACACGATCTCGCTTCTCTCGGCAGTCCCGATTCCCGACCCGCAGGTCGAGCGCGAGCGCGAGACGATCCTCCTCCCCGGCGACCTGCCGAGCCCCGCGAACCCGCCGCCGGCCTGCCGCTTCCACACGCGCTGCCCCTACGTGCAGGAGACGCGCTGCCGCGACGACGAGCCGCCGCTGCGCAAGCTCGCGGACGGCCACTGGGCCGCCTGCCACTGGGCGGAGGACATCAAGGCGGGCAAGATCGAGCCGCACGAGGTGGAAACGGTCTTCATTTCGCCGGCGGCCGTGGCGGCCTATGAACCGCCGCCCGTGTAGCTGCTCCGTGGCGCTCGCGCCCGTGCGCGCAGAGCCGCGCGAGGACGCCGAGCAGGTGACGCAGCTCCTGCGCGGCGAGCCCGTCTCGGTGCTGGAGGAGCGGGGCGGCTGGGCGTGGATCGAGACGGCCTACGGCTACCCGGGCTGGGCCCGGGCGGACGCGCTGCTCGGCCGGCCGGTGGAGGCGGCGTGGCCGGCCGCGACCGGCGACGACGTCCTCGCCGAGGCGCGCGCCCTACCTCGGCGCGCCGTACGAGTGGGGCGGGATGAGCGAGCGCGGGATCGACTGCTCCGGACTTGTCCACATGGCGTTCCGCCGGGTGGGGATCGTTGTCCCCAGAGACTCCTGGCAGCAGGAGGAGGCCGGGGAGCCGGTGCCGGAAGGCAAGCTCGAGCCAGCGGACGTCCTCTGCTACCCCGGCCACGTCGCCTTCTGGGTGGGGGATGGACGCGTCCTGCACGCGAGCGGCCGGGCGGGCGTGGCGAGGGTCCTCGAGGAGCCCGAGCCGGCCGAGCTGGCCGCCGAACGGCGCTCGGCACGGCGTTTTCGCCGCAAATAGGGCATCTTCGCTCCCTCGATTTGGGGTAATGCCGCCCCGGTTGGGTGCCGATGCTTGCCGCGATGGACGCTGCCGAGCGCAAGAACATCCTGAGCAAGTATCTGGATCACTCGCGTCGTTT
>JBOGTE010000264.1:0-2380 GCA_050692015.1 Candidatus Limnocylindria bacterium | reverse complement strand
CCTCCGCGGCCGTCCCGTCCGCGCCGCCGCCGGCCACCCCCTGGCCCACACCAGATCCGAAGGTCTGGCGTTTCGAGGGGAGGGTCGTGACCGAGGCGGGCGAGCCGCTCGCCCGGGTCTGCGTGGTCATCGGCCCGTTGGGTTGCCGCCAGCACGGCCCGCACACCGACGACCAGGGCCGGTACTACATCGACATGCCGCAGAACCCGACCATCGTGTACGAGCTCCGGTTCGAGAAGGAGGGCTACGGAACGGTGTACTACCGCATGCAGCCCCAGGGGCCCACTGTGTTCAACGTCGTCCTCAAGCCCTCGTGACCGAGAGCGTCAGCCGCGCCGCGGATGAGGCCCCGTCGAAGGACGAGCGAGCGGTACATGACGGCTACACTTCCGCGGTGAGCCCCCTCCCGACAGGCACAGCCGGCCCGTTCACGCTGTCCTTCGCGGCCCGCGAGGACGGGCGCGGCCCGGCGCCGCAGAGCGTCCCCGGGGCGCCGGAGAACGGCGGCGCGCTCTCGGACGCGCAGCTCATCGCACTCGCGCGCGAGTCGCACGCCGACGCGCTCGAGATGCTCTATTCGTCCTACAAGGGTCGGCTCTACACGTTCTTGCTGCGCATGGTCGCCGACCCGGAGCTGGCCGACGACCTGACGCACGACGTGTTCGTGAAGGTGTACGCCCTCTTGCCGACCCTGAGCAGCGACCACCGCGTGCTGCCCTGGCTCTACCGCGTCGCCAACAACGCGGCCATCGACAACATCCGCCGGCGCCGCCGCTTCGCCTGGCTGCGCATTGGGTCGGTCATGAACACCTCGTCCGAGCCGCACGCGAGCGACGACCACGGGCGCGTCCCGGAGCAGGCGCACGTCCAAGCGGTGCTGCGGACCCTGCCGCCGGAGAACGCCGGCGCGCTCCTTCTGCACGCCCTGGAGGGCTACTCCTACAAGGAGATCGCCGACATCCAGGGCTGCTCCATGACCGCGGTCCGGAGCCGGATCGCGCGGGCCCGGGCCGCCTTCCGCAAGGAGTACGAGCCGAGCCGTTAGGGCCGGGCATCCTCCCGCTCGGCATGCTCGAGCGCGCGCGCGACCGCGGCCTCGACCAGCGTGCGCAGGCGCGGCGAATGGATGCGGCCGATCCAGCCGCGCAGGTCGTTCTCCGAGAAGTCTGCCGGCAGATCGAGCTCCGGCAGCCGGCGGCGCGGGTGTCCGCTGGCGCAGGCGACGTAGAAGTAGTCGAAGATCGCCTTCTCGACCGTCGCGAGTGCGACGCCGTCCTTCTCCGTGAAGCCGGCGAAGAGCTCCGGCGGCAGCCGGTGCACCGCGTACGTCCCGACGTTCGTCTCGACCCGGCGCGGCTTGCCGAGCGAGGCGACCCTGATGTCGCGCGGGATCTGGTCGATGGCGCCGTGCGCAGCGAGCGCCGAGGCGAACGAGACGTAGGCCGGGAACGGACGAGTGAGCTCGGCGGCCAGGGCATGCGGGTTGACCGGCTCGTCACCGATGGTCCAGAGGCCGAAGCGCACGCGCCGTGCAAGGCCCTTGGTCTCGAGGTCGCGCAGCGAGCGGCTCGCCGCGCTCTGAGACGTGCGCAGGGCAGCGGACGCCTCGCCCGTCGTCAGCACACGCGTGCCGACGCGGCGCAGCTGGGCGTACGTGGCGGCAGCGCTCACGGCTACACCTTCGCGCGCTCGCGCAGCTGCGTGAGGACGCGGATCCGCATGTCGAACCACGCGTCCTCGGCGCTGTAGAGAGCCGCGATCTCCTCGTCGAGGTAGGGCTCGACGAGCTCCTTGTATGTCTCGTACTCGACGTTCTCGGCGATCTTCGCCGCACTGACCGCCCGCGCCGGGACCAGCGCGGCGTCGGCGAGCGCCTCCGGGTACTGCCGGAAACGGATGCCGCAATATGACACTTACTGTCAAGGATGCGGACCCTTACCAAGGAAAGCATCGCGCACGGCAGGATCTCGATCCGTCCCCCAGGTCGGCAGCGAGAAGCGGAAGGTGGCGCCGAGACCCCGGCCTGGGCTCTCGGCCCATATCTGTCCGCCGTGCGCGTGGATGATCCCGCTCGTGATGTACAGGCCGAGTCCCGTACCCGGCACCTCTTTCGCTGCTGAGGCCCGCGCGAAGGCGGAGAATATCGTCTCGATCTCCTCGGCGGTCAACCCGAGGCCCTCATCGGTCACGCGCACGACGACTTGCCCGTCCGCCTGCCCGACCCCGACCTGGATGACCCCACCGTTCGGGCTATAGCGAATGGCGTTCGACAGGAGGTTGGCGACGGCCTGAGCGAGGCGATCGGGATCCCACTCGCCCTCGAGGCGCTCCGGGGCGTCCACCTCGATCCGGTGTCCGGAGGACGCGGTGTCCTGAGCGC
>JBOGTE010000263.1:0-2383 GCA_050692015.1 Candidatus Limnocylindria bacterium | reverse complement strand
CCGCCGACGGCGCAGGAGTAGACGTTCGCCGTGCCCTCGTCCGAGCCCAGGAAGTGGATCCGGTCACCCCGCTCCGGCCAGGCGGGCGCGATCGTCTGCACGTGGCCGCGCATGTCGCTGATCACGGCGCTGCCGATGGTCCTGTCCCAGCCGTCCAGCAGGTCCTTGCCGGGTCCGCCCTTCGAAGAAAAGGCCCAGAGGTGCACGTTGGTGGACTGGTTGGAGCCCATCGCGCGCGGAATGCCGTAGGCCGTGATCGTGGCCCCGTCGGGCGACCACGACGGGTTGCCGTAGGCGCCGAGCCCGTCGGTCACGCGCCGGGCGCCGCTGCCGTCGAAGGCGACGGTCCAGATGTCGGCGACCGTGTTCACGTGCCGCTCGTCGGTCCTGTTGGAGACGAAGGCGACGCGGCTCCCGTCCGGCGAGACGGCAGGCTGCAGGTCGTCCCAGTCGCCCTCGGTGATGCGGCGCGGCGGCGCGCCGTCGAGGCAGGCCAGCCACACGTGCTTGCGGCGCCCGTCGGAGAGCCCGCCCTCGTCGGACTTGTGACGGAGGCGGTCGTAGACGCGGATCCCGTCGTCCTTGGCGCCCGCCTCGCGCGGGTCCTTCATCACGAAGAGGACGCCGTCGCCCGAAGGCGTCCACTCGGGGTCCGCGCAGTCCTCGCCCAGCCGGGTGAGCGCCCGCGCGTCGCCGCCCTGAGCCGGGATGACGTGGACCTCCTTTGGGGGCTTCTTGCGCGCGCTCCCCTTCGGCAGACCCTGCCTGTCGGAGGTGAAGGCGAGCCACCGCCCGTCCGGTGACCAGCGCGGCTGCGTGTCCTCGCGCGGCCCGAAGGTGAAGCGCGCCGCGGGCGCGGAGCCGTCGAACGGCGCGACCCAGATGGCCGAGCGGTACTCGTCGGACTCGCGCTCGATCGTCCGGACGACGAAGGCGACGCGGTCGCCGTCGGGCGAGATCTGCGGATCGCCGCCGAAACGGAAGGAATAGAGGTCCTCCGGCGTGAGCGGAGGCAGCGATGCGGTCACGGAGCGCTGACAATGCCATACATGAGCGAGCGAGGGCCCGCGCTCACCGCGGGGATCGTGGCGATGGCCGGTGCGCTCCTGGTCGCCTTCCTCCTTAGCGTCATCGGGTTCCCCTTCGCGCCGGCGACCCTGGGGCAGGCGGTCATCGAGGCGCTGCCCGGATGGATCTCGGTCCCCCTCATCGAGCTGCTCCAGTTCTGGGCGCAGCGCCTGCTGATCCTTGGTGTGATCGCCGGCTTCCTGGCCTGCGGAGCCGCAGCGGGGCTGCTCGCGGGGGACGAGCGCGCCCGCACCCGCTGGGTGGTGGCGGCGGGCGCGCTCCCCTGGGCGGCGGCGCCCGTCCTGGGGCAGCTCTTCGCCGGCGAGACCACGGACCTCGGGGGCAGCCTGTTCGCCGCCGCGGTCGGCGCCGCGACGTTCTTCGGGATGCTCTCCTTCCTCCTATCCGCGGAGCGTGTCGCCTCACCGGTGTCGCAGTCGCGCCGGCGGGCGCTCGGCGGCGCGCTCGCGGTCGCGGGCGTGCTCGCGGCCGGCTCGCTGCTGCTCGGAGGCGCGCTGCGGGCGGCCCGCGCGACGGTCGAGCCCGTCGCGCTCCGGATCCGCAACCTCAGGGTGCGGGAAGAGCCCGCGCCTGGGGACGCCGCGTTCGAGGCGATCGCCGGCCTGGAGCCCCGCCTCACCGAGGCCGGCGACCACTACACCGTGGACACGGCCCTGATCGACCCGCGCGTGGACGCCACCGCGTGGAAGCTGCACGTCGGCGGCCACGTGGAGCGGCCCTTCGAGATCGGCTACGAGGAGCTCCTGGACCTGCCGGCGGTGGAGCGGCCGCACACGCTCGAGTGCATCAGCAACGAGATCGGCGGCGACCTCACCTCGACGGCGATCTGGGCGGGCGTGCCGATGGCCGACCTGCTGGCGCGCGCGGCGCCGCTGCCCGGCGCCTTCGACGTGGTCATGACGTCGGTGGACGGCTACACGGACTCGGTCCGGATCGCGAAGGCGCAGGACCCCGACACCCTGGTGGCGTACCTGATGAACGGCCAGACCCTCCCGGAGCAGCACGGCTACCCGCTGCGCGCCCTGATCCCCGGGATCTACGGGATGAAGAACGTGAAGTGGCTGACGCGCATCGACGTCGTGACGGGCGACTTCCTGGGCTACTGGATGGAGCGCGGGTGGTCGGACATCGCGACCTACAACACCCACGTGCGCATCGACTCGCCGGCTGGCCCGGTGCGAGCGGGCGCCGCGGTGCAGGTCGCGGGCAT
Source organism: Candidatus Limnocylindria bacterium (assembly GCA_050692015.1). Classification (GTDB taxonomy): domain Bacteria; phylum Chloroflexota; class Limnocylindria; order P2-11E; family P2-11E; genus GWC2-70-10. The sequence continues at coordinate 84 of JBOGTE010000263.1, read as the reverse complement.
CGCGTTCGCGGGGTCGCGCGGGATCGAGCGCGTGGAGGTCTCGACCGACGGCGGCGAGACCTGGGCGGACGCCGAGCTCGAGCG
>JBOGTE010000262.1:0-2396 GCA_050692015.1 Candidatus Limnocylindria bacterium | reverse complement strand
ACGCGCGGGCCTCGCCGTCGATCTCCCCGGCGAACAGCGCGCCGCCGCGAAGCGAGCGTGCCAGGTCCGCGGCCGTCCCGACCAGCGTCTCGGAGGCGCGTCCCCAGGCTCCGTCCCGCCGCCGGTAGAGGGCCGCGCAGAGCTCGCCGCGGCCGGCGGGCAGGACCGCGCAGACGCGGAGCCCGGAGGTGGACCAGGGATGCGCGACGACGTCGAGGGTCCCGACGGCGACGGTCGCGGCTCCCGACCCCCGCGCGATCCCCTGGGCGGTGGCGATGGCGATGCGGACGCCGGTGAAGGACCCCGGCCCGACGGCGACCGCGACCCGGTCGATGCTCCCAGCGGGCAGGCGCACCAGGGCGAGGAGCCGCTCCACGGCGCCGAAGAGGGCCGCGTCATGGCCACGCTGAAGGTGCCACGTCTCCTCGGCCAGGACGCTCTCGCCGTCGTAGAGCGCGAGCGAGCCCCACGAGGTGGACGTGTCGATCGCCAGCAGGGTCACGCGGCCTCCCGGGCCAGCGCCGCCGCGCGCGGCCCCGTCGGCTCGAAGCGGATGCGCCGCTCGTCGCTGCCGGCGTGCTCGATCCGGACGTCGAGCCGGTCGGGCGGCAGCTCCGCGCCTACGCGGTCCGGCCACTCGATGGCCGCGACGCCGGCGCCCTCGACCGCCTCGCGCCAGCCGGTGCCCTCGGCCTCCGACGGGTCGATGCGGTAGAGGTCGATGTGGAAGAAGGGCAGGCGCCCGGCGAGGTGCTCGTGGAGGATCACGAAGGTCGGGCTCGTCACCTCGTGCTCGTCGATGCCCAGACCGCGCGCGATCCCGCGCGCGATCACCGTCTTGCCGGCGCCGAGCTCGCCCCAGAGCGCGACCACGTCGCCGGGGCGCGCGGCCCGGCCGAGGCGCTCGCCGAGGGCCTCGGTCTCGCCGCGCGAGCGGGTCACCATCTCCGTGCGCGCCGTCATGAGGACGCGCCGCGCTTGAAGGCGCGGCGCTCCCGCCACATGCGGACGGTCAGCCCCAGGAACGTTCCGAAGATGGCCGCCCAGATGCCCAGGTAGATCTCGCGCGGGACGACGCCCAGGATCTCCACGCCCGACGCCGCGAGCAGCGAGGCGACGAGCGGCACGAACCCGAGCGCTCCGACGACCGTGCGTATGCGGCGCAGCCGCGCCATGCGCAGCTCGAAGGCCTCCCGCCGCCGGGACTCGGCCTTGGCGCCGGCGCGCTCGCTGCTCCCGTGCGCCGGGCCCCGCTCCGCCTCTACGTGTCGCGGCCGCCGCTCGCGGCGCCGCCTGCGTCCAGCCACAGGCTCATCCTGCCTGCCCTAGCGCGGCGAGTCGAAGGGTCGGACGTTGAGCGCTCCCTCGTCGGCGGGTGTCTGCGGGCGCACCGAGGAGTGGTCGTCCCCCAGGACCAGCGGCGGCGCGGCCGGCGGGGCGGCGAGGCGCTCGCGCGGGGCCAGCACGAAGAGCCTGGCGCTGGCGGTGTGGATGGAGGCGCGCTCGCCGGCCAGCGCCGCGAGCGGGTCCCACACCTCCGCGGGAAGCGGGCCGGACCCGAAGCCCAGGAGGCAGAGGACGGTGGGCCGGTCCTCGGACGTGGACGTGCTTCCTCCAGCGGCCACGACGTCGTCGCCGTACACGACGCGGAGGCCGCCGGCCGGGGCCGCGCCCGCGACCAGTCCCGAGACACCGCAGGCGTGGGCCCGCGTGATGGCCTCCGCGGCCATGCGCGCGCCGCCGACGAGGATCCGGCCGCGGGACCGGACGTCCACGCGCGTCGGCGCCAGCGCCTCGCCGCCGCCGTCCACTCCGAGGGCCAGCTCGCCGATCGCGTCCGGGCCGTACGCCGCGAGGCCCTGGAGGGACCAGCCCTCGCCCTCGACCGTGACCGCGGCCGCGTCCGAGCGCACGACCGTGCCGTCGATGGCGGCGCGCACCGACCACTCGGCGACGGCGGGAGCGATGAGGAAGTCGCCGTCCGCCGTCACGTGCACCAGACGGCCGTCGATGGGCGACGAGGCGGCGCGCGCGAAGCGGCGCCCGGTACGCGCCAGCACCGTCCCGCGCCGCACGTCGGACACGGGCCGCACGCGCGTCACGCGCTCGAGGTCGCCGGGCGTGACGCCCACCCGCTTCGCTCCGGAGACGAGATGCACCTGGCTCACCAGGCCGCCGCTGCCGATCACGTCACCAGCGCGAACGCTCGTCCCCACCGGGGCGCGCGCCGCGGATCCGACCGGGAGGCGGTGTTCGACCGCCCAGACGCCGTAGCGCCAGCTCACGCGGCCGTGCCGGGCAGTGCGCCCACCGCGCCGTACCAGCCCGCGACCGTGCGCACGCGCTCCGCGTCGCGGAGGGGCAGCGCGAGCGGACGGCGCCGCGCGTCCACCACC
>JBOGTE010000261.1:0-2408 GCA_050692015.1 Candidatus Limnocylindria bacterium | reverse complement strand
ACGTTCCACTGCCGCCGCTGCCAGCGCGCCCCCAGGAGGAGCTGATGGGACCGTTCGACAGGTTCAACGACCGCGCGAAACGGGTCCTCGCCCTGTCGCAGGACGAGGCCATCCGCTTCAACCACAACTACATCGGGGTCGAGCACTTGCTGCTGGGTCTCATACGCGAGGGCGAAGGCGTTGCCGCCCAGGTGCTTCGATCGCTTGGAGTCGAGCTGGCGAAGGTCCGTACCGCCGTCGAGTTCGTCATCGGGCGCGGTGACTCCCCGACCCCTCCGAACGACATCACCCTCTCGCCGCGGACGAAGAAGATCATCGAGCTCGCGATCGACGAGGCCAAGAAGCGCGGTCACTCGCACGTGGGTACCGAGCACCTCCTGCTCGGTATGGTCCGCGAAGGTGGAAGCATCGGGACAGGGGTGCTCGAGTCGCTCGGCGTCTCGCTGGAGAGAGTCCGTCACCAGGTCATCGCGACTCTCGGTCGGCAGGGCATCCCGCCCCGGCGCGATCCGCGCTTCGACAAGTACTACGACGCGCAGGGCAACAAGCGGGACTGGTACTGCGAGGACGTCCTCAGCGGGAAGATGGCCGTCGAGGTCGTCCACCAGGACGACCGCGTCATGGCGTTCCACCATCCGGATCCGGAAGCGCCGATCCACGTGGTGATCATCCCGAAGGCGCATGTCGCCGGGTTGCTCGCGCCCGAGGCCACCGATCCCGAGCTCATGCGCTCGGTCATGAGCGCGGTGCAGGAGGTCGCGCGGATCATGGGCCTGAAGAGCCGCGGCTTCTTCATTCGAAGCAACGCCGCGACGCCCGATGTGACGCCACACATGCACTGGCACGTCATGGGTCCGGGCATCCCGCCCATCACGCAGCGCACGCCATGACGATCCTCGGGGTCCAGGCGGTCACGAAGCGGTTCGCCGACCGGGTTCTGTTCAAGGACGTCTCGTTCCGCCTCGCGCGCGGCGACCGCGCGGGACTGGTCGGACCGAACGGGACCGGCAAGACGACCCTGCTCCGGATCGCGTCGGGAGACGACGAGCCCGACCTGGGGAACGTGGCGCTCGCGCGCGGCACCCGCATCGGCTTCCTGGAGCAGGAGACGCTGCTCGACGTTGCCGCCACGGTCGAGGAGCACGCCCGCGGGGCCGCCGCCCACATCCGGGAGCTCGCGGACGCTATGCGCGCCCTCGAGCCGCAGCTCGGCAGCGGCGGCGCCGAAGTGCTCGACCGCTACGCGGAGGCGCAGCACCAGTTCGAGCATGCCGGCGGGTACGACTTCGACGCGACCGTGAAGCGCGCCCTCGACGGGCTGGGGCTCGGCCCGCTGTCGCACCGAACGGTCGCGACGCTGTCCGGCGGGGAGCGCACAAGGCTCGGTCTCGCGCGCCTCCTGCTCGATGACCCAGACCTTCTGCTTCTGGACGAGCCGACCAACCACCTGGACATCGCGGCGCTCGAGTGGCTGGAGCGCTTCCTCCTGGAGCGCGACGCGACGATCTTGGTCGTCTCGCACGATCGCTGGTTCCTGGACCGAGTCACGTCCCGGACGCTTTCGTTCGAAGGCGGCACCGTGGTCGAGTACCGCGGCGCTTATTCGCATTACGTGCGGCAGCGCGCGGACCGTGAGGCCGCCACCGCGCGCGCGGCCGAGCGCCAGGCCGAGGAGATCGCGCGTACCGAGGAGTACATCCGCAAGTACGGCGCGGGGCAGCGCTCCAAGCAGGCCCGCGGGCGTGGGAAGCAGCTCGCGCGGCTCGAGCGCATCGATTCGCCCGGCCGCGAGGCCCGCCACACCTGGAGCCTCGAAGCGGCGCACATGCCGAGCGACGCCGTGCTCACCACCACCGAGCTGGCCGTCGGCTTCGACCGGCGCAGGCCCATCGTCCGCACCCCCTCGCTTCGGATCTCGCGCGCCGCGCGGATAGCGGTCGTCGGCCCGAACGGGGCGGGGAAGACCACGCTCACGCGAACGCTCATCGGCGAGCTGCCGGCCCTAGACGGCTACGTCTCCAGCGCGCCGACCGCGCGCGTTGCCCATCTCGCGCAGGCGCAGCAGACGCTCGGGAGCGGAACCGTCATCGAGTCGCTGCGGAGCGCGACGGGCCTGGGCGAGCAGCAGGCGCGGGACCATCTCGCGCGCTTCCTGTTCCGCGGCGAGGATGTCCTCCGCGACGTGGCCGTCCTGTCCGGCGGCGAGCGCACGCGCCTGGCCCTGGCGCGGCTCGCGGCCCGCGAGGCCAACCTGCTGGTCCTCGACGAGCCCACCAACCACCTGGACGTCGCGGCGCGCGAAGCACTGGAGAGCGTGCTCCTGGGCTATCAAGGCACGATGGTGCTGGTCAGCCACGACCGCTACCTCATCGACAAGCTCGCGACCGAGGTGTGGCTGGTGGACGGCG
>JBOGTE010000260.1:0-2432 GCA_050692015.1 Candidatus Limnocylindria bacterium | reverse complement strand
GCGCACGAGCTCGCCGAGCGGACCGCGCCCGGCGACTTGGCGCTCATCCTCGGCGCGGGGGACGTGCGCGCGGCCGGGGTCCGCCTCCTGGAGCTGCTCCGCTCGCGGGCCGCGGTATGACCGGCCCGGCCGCGGCGCCCTTCGGCGTGCGCGCCGAGCCGATGGCCCGGCACACCTCGCTGCGCATCGGCGGGCCGGCCGACTTCTTCCTGCGGGTCGCCAGCGAGGAGGACCTGCGCGGCGCGGTGGCCGTGGCGCGCGAGCACGAGCTGCCCGTCTTCATGCTCGGCGGCGGCACGAACCTCCTGGTCTCCGACCGTGGGATCCGGGGCGTCGTCCTCGACAACGCCTGGAGCGAGGCCGCCGCCGAGGGGGCGATCGTGACGGCCGCGTCGGGCACTCCGCTGGCCCACGTGGCCGCCGTGGCCGCGCGCAGCGGGATCGTGGGCCTCGAGTGGATGGCGACGGTCCCGGGGACCGTGGGCGGAGCGGTGCACGGGAACGCCGGCGCGTTCGGCTCGGAGACCGCGGACGTGCTGGTGGAGGCCGAGCTCATGGACCTCGGTGGCGGGACCTGGACGGCGGCGCCGGCCGACCTCGGCTTCGCCTACCGCACCACGGCCCTCCAAGGAACGCCCACGATCGTGCTCCGCGCGCGCTTCCGGGGATCTCCGGGCGACCGGGCCACCGCCGTCAGCCGGATCAAGGAGATCGCCAACGAGCGCGCGGCGAAGCAGCCGCTGGCGCAGCCGAACACCGGCTCGATCTTCCGCAACCCGCCGGGCGACTTCGCCGGCCGGCTCGTCGAGGCCGCCGGCCTCAAGGGCCGGCGGCTCCGCGGCGCGATGGTGAGCCAGAAGCACGCGAACTTCATCGTCAACACCGGCGAGGCGACGGCCGCGGACGTGCGCGAGCTGATGCGCCTCTGCCAGGCCGAGGTGAAGCAGCGCTTCGGGGTGGACCTCGTCCCGGAGGTCGAGATGGTGGGGGAGTGGTCAAACTACGCGGGGGGCAAGCCCCCCGCGATCCCCCCAGACGGATCCAGCGCATGAAGAGCGGTGGTGGAGGCTCAGCAGCCGCCGGCCCTGCGGGCCGTCGGATCCGCGTGGGGGTGCTAGCGGGCGGAGCGTCTGCGGAGCGCCAGATCTCGCTCGCCACCGGGATCCAGATCATGGCCAACCTGCCGACGGACCGCTACGAGGTCGTCCTCATCGACCCGCTGGCCCTCATGGCGAACAACCCGCATCTCAGCGAGGAGCAGCGCGCGCACGCGCGCGACCTGAACACCAGCGCCGGGCGGGTGGAGGCGCTGCCGGAGCGGGACCGCCGCGAGCTGCCCGCGGCGCTGCAGCGGCAGATCGAAGAGGCCTCGAGCAAGCTGCTGCCGGCGACGCGCGCGATCGTGCCGAGCGGCGGCGATCGGCCCATAGACGTGGCGTTCGTTGCGCTGCACGGCCCGTGGGGCGAGGACGGGCGGCTGCAGGGGCTCCTCGACATCCTCGGCATCCCGTACGTCGGATCGGGGCATCTCGCTTCCGCCATGTCCATGGACAAGGTCGTGGCTAAGGGAGTGCTCGCCGCCGGCGGCATCGACGTCCCGCGTGGCTTCGTCGTGACCGCTCGCGACAACGCCCGCGAGCCGGAAGCCGCGGCGCGCGCGGCACAGGAGATCGGCTACCCGCTCGTGGTGAAGCCGGTGAGCCAGGGCTCGAGCTTCGGCATCTCCATGCTCGACCGCCCCGACCAGCTCCCGGCCGCGCTGGTCGAGTCGCTGCGCTACGACGACCGCGTCCTGGTGGAGGAGCGCCTGGCTGGCACCGAGCTGACGGTCGGCGTCATCGGCGGAGACGACGACCTCGTGGGTCTCCCGGTCATCGAGGTCGTGACCAAGCGCGAGTTCTTCGACTACAAGGCCAAGTACGACCCCGAGCTCACCGAGGAGATCTGCCCCGCCCGCGTAAGCGACGAGGTCGCGAGGCGGGCCCAGGACCTGGCCACGCGGGCGCACCGGGCCCTCGGCTGCCGCGACCTCTCGCGGGCGGACATGATCCTGACCGCCGACGGCCGGATGCCGGTGCTCGAGGTGAACACCATCCCGGGCATGACCGCGAACAGTCTCCTGCCCAAGGCCGCGCGCGTCGCCGGGCTGCCCTTCGACCGGCTCCTGGAGCGCCTCATCGCCTCCGCCCTGGCACGGAGCGGCCGCGCGGGGGAGGCCGGCGGTAGCTAGGCGCGGAGCCCGGCGCCAGCGGAAAGAGCCGCGGGTCCGCCTCGCCGACCCGGCGCGCGTCGCCGCCGGCCTGGTGGCGCTGGTCGCGGCCGCGGGGATCGCGACACTGGCGCTCACGGACCTCGAGCCGATCCCCTCGGTCGAGGTGAGCGGCGCCCGGCACGTGTCACCCGACGCGGTCCGCCAGGCCACGGCCCTCGTG
>JBOGTE010000259.1:0-2435 GCA_050692015.1 Candidatus Limnocylindria bacterium | reverse complement strand
GTTCCGCTCCGCGACCAGGCGCGCGGTGCGCTCGGCCAGGGGCCGCCTCTCGGGGACGAGCTTGGCGCGCTCGCCGAGCGCGCGCGCCACGTGCGTGTGCGCCAGCGACTCGGTGAGCCGCTCGGCGTGGAGGAGGATGGGGCCGAGCTGGTCCTCGGACAGCGCTGCGCCGCGCAGCACACCGATCCCGTTCCGCCTGACGAGCCGCCCGAGGAGCAGGCGGATCGAGCCCACGAGGTGCGACCGTGCCGCGGCGAAGTCGGACCCGAGCCGGCCGTCGAACGAGGCCGTTGCGAGCATCCGGCTGGGGCCGCGCCCGATCAGCGAGCGCGGGTCGCGCAGCGTCGCCTTCATGAGGTCCTTGACCGCCATGAGCGACTGGATCTGCGAGGTGCCCTCGTAGATCGGGAGGATTAGCGAGTCGCGCATGTAGCGGCCGACCTCGTACTCGTCGACCACCCCGACGCCGCCGTGGATCTGCAGGGCCAGGCGGCACACGCGGACCGCGCCCTCGCTGCAGTACCACTTCACCAGCGGCGTCAGCTCGCGGAGATCGCGCGCGGCCCGCTCGTCCTTGCCGAACCGGGCCAGGTCCTGGAGCACGGCGGCCTCGTACGCGAGGGTGCGCGCGCCGCTGACGATCGTCACCATATCCAAGAGCATCTCGGCGACCATCGGGTGCTCGCGGATGGGCTTCCCCATCTGCGAGCGCTCGGAGGCATAGGCCATCGCGCGCTCGTACGCCGCCTGCGCGACGCCGATGCCCTGAATGCCGACGCCGAGCCGCGACTCGTTCATGAAGGTGAGGATCTGCTTCCAGCCGTCGCCGGGCCGGCCGAGGATCTCGGCCCGCGTGCCCTCGAAGACGAGCGCGCAGGTGGGCGAGCCGCGGATCACGAACTTGTGCTCGGCGCGCTCGACGGTGTAGTTGTCCCCCTCGCGCTCGGCCACGAACATGCCGAGCCCGTCCAGCCCGCTGGTGCCCGGTACGCACCGCGCGAGCACGACGACCATCTCGCCCTGGCCCGCGGAGATGAACTGCTTGCGCCCATGGAGCGTCCAGCCTCCAGCGGCCTCGGGCGTCGCGGTCGTGGTCAACCGGCCGACGTCCGAGCCGGCCTGCGGCTCCGTCATCGCGACAGCGCCCATGATCTCGCCGCGCGCGAGGCGCGGGACGTACTTCCGCTGCTGCTCCTCGGTACCGAACCGCACGATGAGCGCGGCCGGGGAGTTCCACCCGATGCCGTGCTGGACCTGCGTCGCGAGGTCCGCGCGCGCGAGCATCTCGGCCAGGATCATGTTCACCGTGAACGGCAGCCCGCCGCCCCCGAGCTCAGTGGGGGCCGCGGGCGAAGCGAGACCCATGGCCGCGAGGCCCCTCAGGCTCTCGGTCATCGCCTCGTTCATCCGGATGTGCCCGTTGTCGCGGATGACTCCGATCTCATCCACCTTCCCAGCTCTGGGGGCGATCTCGCTGCCGATGTAGCGGCCGGCGGCCTCGAGGACCTCGCGCCAGGTCGAGACGGTCTCCGCGCTCTCGGCGTCGGACGCCTGATCCGGCGGCGTGTCGGCGGGCCGGCCCGAGACGGCGCGCACGACGCGCGACCAGGGGATGACGCGGTCGAAGACCTCGATGAGGTCCGCGTTGCCGCTGAAGAAGTTGGCGCTCACCGGATCCCGCGCTCCTTCGCGTAGGCGAAGGGCCCGCCCAGGTAAGCCGGGAAGCCGAGACCCAGCACGGCACCCAGATCGCCCTCCTCAGGTGACCGGAGGACCCCTTCCTCTAGGCAGCTAAGGCACTCGCGGACGAAGGTCAGCGTCAGCCGCTCCGCGACGTCCGCCGGCGCCGGCATCGGCGCAACACGTAGGATCTCGTACACGCGGGGCTCCGGCGTCCGGCGCTTCCCCTCGTACCGGTAGAACCCGCCTCCGCGACTCTTGCCCTTCTTACCCTCGGCGACGAGCGCCGCGACGATGCGCGGTCCCGCCTCGCCCCGCAGGCCGGAGACCGTCTCCGCGACGTGCACCGCCACCTCGAGGCCGACCTCATCGACCAACGCCAGGGGCCCTACCGGCCAGCCGAAGGCGGTCATCGCGCGGTCGATCTCGTCGATGGCCGTGCCGCCCTCGAGCATCCGGAAGGCCTCGCCCAGCATCGTCCCGAGGACCCGCGTCGTGTAGAAGCCCGGACCGTCGCCCACGACGATGGGCGTCTTGCCCATGCGGAGCGCCGCGCCGACCGCTGTCGCGACGGCGTCCGGGTCAGCGCGCGGCGGGCGGACGATCTCGATGAGCTGCATCCGGTGGACCGGCGAGAAGAAGTGCATGCCCACGATGCGCTCCGGCACGCGCGCGTCGCGCGCGATCTCGGCGATCGGAAGCGCGGAGGTGTTGGAGGCTATGACCGCGTCGTCGCGGACCTCGCGCTCGAGGTC
>JBOGTE010000258.1:0-2451 GCA_050692015.1 Candidatus Limnocylindria bacterium | reverse complement strand
GGTCCCGCCTGGAGTGCCGCCGAGTGGCGCGCGGCCCTCGCCGCCGCGGCCGCCGAGCGCGGCGACACCGAGCAGCGCTTCCCCGCGCGCATGACCCTCGAGCCGCTGCACGACGAGGTCGCGAAAGCGCTCGAGGCCAGCACGATGACGACGGTCTGGCAGCGCCTGCACGACGCCGGCCGCACGTCGGTGAGCTTCCCGACCTTCCGCCGCTACGTCGCCGAGCGGATCCGCGCCACGGATCCGGCGCGGCTCACGGTGCTCCTGCCGGACCCCGCCTTCGGCGAGGGCATGGAGATCGACTACGGGCGTCTCGGCATGTGGGCCGACCCGATCGGCGGACGGCGGCGTGCGGTCTGGGCCTTCGTGGCGACGCTGCGCGCCAGCGGCATGCACTTCGTTCGCCCGGTCCTTCGGATGGACCGCGCGACCTGGATCACCTGCCACATCGAGGCGCTGCGCTTCTTCGGTGGCTGCGCCCGCTTCTGGATCCCAGACAACCTGAGGGCCGGGGTGCTCACGCCGGACCTGTACGACCCCAAGCTCAACCGCGTGTACCGCGAGCTGGCCGAGCATTACGGCGCCATCGTCGACCCGGCCAGGGCGGCGCACCCGAAGGACAAACCGAGGATCGAACGGGCCGTGCCCTATGCACGCGATAGCTTCTGGTCGGGGCGCAGCTTCACCAGCTTCGAGGAGATCGTGCGCGAGGCCGTGGTCTGGTCGCGCGACACCGCGCCGCGCCGCCGCCACCGTATCCACGGGGTCAGCGTGCGCGAGCTCTTCGAGACGCGTGAGCGTCCCGCGCTGATCCCGCTGCCCGAGCGAGCCTTCGCGCTCGTCGAGTGGCGGGACGCGAAGGTCCACCCCGATTGCCACGTGGCCATCGACCGCGTCTTGTACTCGGTGCCCTGGCAGCACGTCGGCAAGACCCTCCAGGCCAAGGTCTCGGCATCGCTGGTCGAGCTCTATGACGGCGACACCCTGGTGAAGACGCACGTCAAGGACGGCCGCCGGCGCGTCACGGACGACGCCGACCTGCCGCCCGACAAGGTGGCGTTCCTCATGCGCACGCCGGCCTGGTGCCGCCGCTGCGCGGCCGAGGTCGGGACGGCGACCGCGGGTCTCGTCGACGGTCTGCTCGAGCAGGGCGGCCTGACGCGCCTGCGCGAGGTCCAGGCGCTGCTGCGGCTTGCCGACAAGTACGACGCGGCGCGCCTCGAGGCATCGTGCGCCATCGCGCTCACCGCTGACGGGCGCATGAAGACGGTGCGCAACATCCTCGAGGCGGACCTCGACCGCGCACAGCTCGAGCTGCTGCCGGCGACGTCGGCCGGCGCGTTCCTCCACGGCGCGGAGGCGATCGTCGGGGAGGGCGGCAGGTGAACACGCTGCAGCTGCAGCCCCGGCTCAAGCGGCTCAAGCTCGGCGGCATGCTCCAGACGCTCGAGCTGCGGCTCGATCAGGCGCACCAGGAGAAGCTCGGGCACCTCGAGTTCCTGGAGCTCATGCTCGAGGACGAGATCCAGCGCCGCGCCAACAAGGCCCTCGCCCGACGCATCCAGCGCGCGCGGTTCGAGGAGGCCCAGACCCTCACTGACTTCGACTTCGCCTTCAACCCCAAGATCCCCGCATCCCAGATTCGCGACCTCGCCACCTGCGGCTTCATCGAGCGCAAGGAGTCGGTGCTCCTGGTCGGCCCGGTCGGCGTCGGCAAAACGCACATCGCCCAGGCCATCGGACATGCCGCCTGCCGCCAAGGCCGATCGGTCCTCTTCGACAAGACCGCGCGCGTGCTCAGCGACCTCGGCGCGGGACACCTCGATGCGACCTGGGAGCGACGGCTGCGCCGCTATCTCGCTCCCGACCTTGTGATCCTGGACGACCTGGGGCTGCGCGCCTTCAGCGAGCGCCAGGGCGAGGACCTGTACGAGCTCGTCAGCGAGCGCGTGCGGCGCGGGTCGACCATCGTGACCTCGAACCGTCCGCCCGCCGAGTGGTACGCGCTCTTCCCCAACGCCGTGCTCGCCGAGGGCGCGCTCGACCGGCTCATCAACGCCTCGCACCACGTCACCCTGGAGGGCCGCAGCTATCGGCCGCGGCAGCGTCCGGATGCGAAAGAGCGCTCGGAAGGGACGCTCGGCGGCGATGTCGCCGAGAACGAGGCTCTACGAAGCCCCAGGACGCCCGCGACGGAGCGGGCAAGTACCACAACACTCGGAGGGAAGGCGGTGAAGACGAAGAGGACCTAAGATCGCGAGTCGACGACGTCGGGTGGGTCATATCGGTGACCGGGGCCCGGGTCATATGCGTGAACGCCGACAGCCGGCTCGTCCTCCAAAGCGTTCCAGTTCGCGACTTCTTCCCGGTACGCGACCTCTTCTCGCTGCCACCAATTGCTGCTGTCGGTTTCCATCCATCGGGCGAGCGCGCCAAGCGCGAGCGATGTGA
>JBOGTE010000257.1:0-2477 GCA_050692015.1 Candidatus Limnocylindria bacterium | reverse complement strand
AGGCGAAGCCCTTGACGTCGCCGCCGATCACGACGTCCGCACCCGAGAGCCGGATCCCGGCGCGCGCGTCGGCGCTGCCCTGCACCAGGAACCGGCCGCGCTGCGCGCCGTACGCGAAGCCCTTCCCCACCGATCCGTCCAGGAAGGCGCCCTCGGCGTTGCGGCCCTTCACGACCGCGAGCGAGCCGCCCAGCGCGGTCTTCGCGGCGCCGTCCTGCGCGCCGCCACCAAGCGTGAGCGTCATCCCCTCGGCCGAGTAGGCCGCCGCACCGTTCCCGGCCACCGACCCTTCGTACGACAGGAGCACGTCGCTCCGCTCGCCCCCGAAGATCCGCGCACGCGCGAGCTCCCCCGACCCGCCGGTACCGACGAACCGGTCTATCGAGGTGAGTCCTCTACCTCCTGACGCGTCGGGGTACGACAAGGAAGGAGGATCAGAAGGCCATTCCGCGGAGGCTGCGGGTGACGCGGCGAGCGGGCTAGGAGCGGAGACCGCGGGTGACGCGGCGAGCGGGGATGGCGCGCGAGCGGGAGTGGAGGGCCCCCGCCCGCCCAACGTGGCCACGACCGGTGGTGGTGGCGGGGAGGCCAACCCGGGAGCGCGCCGCCACCGAGCCGCGGCAGGACCCGCGGTCTCCGCGGCGACGGCAACAACGGATGGCGCGGCTACGGGCTCCAGCAGGTCACCGAGGTCCACACGATCCAGGCCGCGCGCCTGCACCAGCAGGTCGCGCCGGCCGACCAGGTCCGCCGTGCGGTCCACGCCCAGGCGCGCCGCGACCTCCGCGAGCTCCTCGCGCATCGCGCCGAAGGCGCGCTTCAAGTTCGCGACCGCGCGGTCCAGCTCCTGCGGCTCGAAGCGCTTGAGGCCGCGCTCCGTCGCCTCGGCCACCGTCTCGATCTGCGTCGCGATGCCGACGTGGCAGGTGTCCAGCTGGCAGCCGCGGCAGATGGTGCAGCCGATCGCGACCATCGCGAACGTCCCGAAGCCGCAGCGGTCCGCACCCAGGCACATCAGCTTCGCGACGTCGGCCGCGCTCTTGACCCCGCCGTCGCACCAGATCTCGACCCGGTCGCGCAGGCCGGCGTCGACGAGCGCGCGGTGCGCCTCGGCCACACCGATCTCGACCGGCAGTCCGGCCCGCCGGAGCGCGTGCATGCGCGCGGCCCCCGTGCCCCCGTCGTACCCGGACAGCGTCACCACGTCCGCCCCGGACTTCGCGATGCCGACCGCGATGATGCCCACGTCGGGCGTCACCGGGATCTTCACCGAGACGCGCGCGCGCGGGTTCACGGTCTTGAGCTCGCTGACGACCTGTGCCAGGTCCTCGATCGAGTAGATGTCGTGGTTGTTGGACGGCGAGATGAGGTCCACGCCGGGGCGCGCGTTGCGCGCCAGGGCCACCTTCGCCGACACCTTCCTCGCCGGCAGGTGCCCGCCCTCGCCCGGCTTGGCGCCCTGGCCGATCTTGATCTCGAGGTAGTCGCTCGAGTTCGCCAGGAGTGCCGAGACCCCGAAGCGGCCCGAGGCGATCTGCTGCCCGCGGTTGCGCGGGTAGCGGCCCAGCAGGTCCGGCAGCTCGCCGCCCTCGCCGTTGACGCAGATCATGTTCACCTGCGCGGCGGCCTCGGCATACGCGCGGTAGGCGGTCTCGCCCTGCGAGCCGAACGACATCGACGAGATGTAGAACGGCATGGCGTGCTCGCCCGCGGTCGTGTCGGCGGCGGGCCGCACCGCCGGCTCGTGCTCGTCCGGCGCGATCCTGAGGTCGAGCAGGTGCCGCAGCGAGACCGGATGCTCGCGCTCGTACTCCCCGAGCTTCTCGGCATACGCCGCGTAGGGCGCCTCCCCGTTGGCCACGGCGAGCGCGGACTTCCAGACGCGCAGGTAGATGCGGAAGGCCGGCTCGAGCCGCGAGGGCGTGCGCTCGCGCAGCATCGCCGCCCGCACGAGGCCCTCCTCCGCGATGCGCTCCCAGCCCAGGCCTGCGCCGTCGCGCGCGCAGAAGGTGCGGATGCCGAGGAGGCCCGCCAGCTCCGGTGCCAGTCCCACCGCGGAGACCAGCCGCCCGTAGCCGCGCAGCTCGTGGATGCCGAGCGTGGAGATCACCTTCTCGATGCCCTTGCGGAGGCCCTCCACTAGGCGCGGCAGCGCGTCGGGGTCCTCCATGGAGATGGCGTGCTCGAGGAGGAGGTAGGGATGGACGGCGTCCGCGCCGCCACCCAGGGCGACCACGATGTCGTGCAGGTTCCGCAGGCTGCCCGCGGACACGACCAGGGCGCAGTCGCGCCGCAGCGAGCCCGACCCCGAAGGCTGCTCGACCAGAGCGCGGTGCACGGCGGCCGTGACGAGGATGGGGTCGATCCAGGCGCGCCCCTCGGCGAGCACGCCGCGGTCCTGCAGGATCACGAGGCGCCCGCCGCGCCTCACGCCGCGGCAGGCGGCCGCGGCGATGCGCGCGAGCGCGTCGCGCGGG
>JBOGTE010000256.1:0-2487 GCA_050692015.1 Candidatus Limnocylindria bacterium | reverse complement strand
ATCTCGCGCTCCTGCGCCTCGTCGAGCTCGCCGCCGTCGCCGTGATGGCGCTCCTCGCCGCCCGCGCCATGCGCCGCCAGCGAGCCGCGCTCCTGGCGCGGGAGGCCGAGCTCCGCGAGGCTCTGGCGACGACCGAGCAGCAGGCCCTGACGGACCCGCTGACCGGCGTCCACAACCGGCGGTCGCTCGAGCAAGCGCTGGCGTCGGCGTCCAGCCGCGCCGAGCGCGACTCCCGGCCCTACGCGCTGCTCCTGATCGACGTGGACCACCTGAAGGCCCTGAACGACCGTGCCGGCCACACGGCGGGCGACGAGGTCCTGCGCCTCCTCGGCCGGGCGGCGGCCGACGCGGTCCGCGCCTACGACCTGGTGGCGCGGTTCGGCGGCGACGAGTTCGTCGTGGTGTTGCAGGACACCAGCGGCGAGTCGGCGCACCGGACGGCGGAGCGGATCCAGCAGCGCTTCGCGCAGCTGCTGGCCGAACGGCCGGAGCTGGGGGACGTGACCATCAGCGTGGGCGCGGCCACCTGGGAGCCCGGTCGCTCGACGGGCGAGCTCCTGGCCGCCGCCGACTCCGAGATGTACGCGGCCAAGAGGCGGCGCAGAGAGGTCTCGTAACGGGCCCTCGTGCCCCTGCTGGCCGCAACGCGCGCCTTTCACCCGCGATGACCATGCGTGAGGAAGATCGTGCTCCTGGCCCTGGTACTCGTTCTATCGCCCTCGCTCGGCCGTGCCCCGGGCGCAGAGGCGTCGGACCCGCTTCTGGAGCCGGCAGGGGCGCTGGGAGCCGATGCGACGGCCGCGGGACGTGCGGAACCCGAGCCGCGCGCGCAGGCCGCCGCCGCCCTTGGGCCGCAGCAGCTGCGCGCCTACTGGGTGGACGCCTTCGGAGAGGGCTTCTACAACGAGGCGCAGATCGACCAGCTGATCGCCGACGTCAAGTCCGCCAACCTGAACGCGATCGTCGCCCAGGTCGTCCGCCGCGGCGATTGCTTCTGTAACGACTCCAGCCTGCCCCGAACGGAGGCGGGCGTCGCGGCTCGGCCGTTCGACCCTCTCCGGAGCCTCATCGCGAAGGCGCACGCCCAGGGCATCGAGGTCCACGCCTGGATCATCGCGACCGGCCTCTGGCGCGGGACGACGCCGCCGCGTGACGCGAGCCACGCGTTCAACGCCCACGGCACCGCCGCGAGCGGATCCGACTACTGGCTGACGAAGCGGTCCGACGGCGCCGACCGCCTGGAGACGGAGTACCACCTCGACCCCGGCCACCCCGACGCGGCCGACTACGTCGTCCGCATGGCCACCAGCATCGTGGAGGCCTACGACGTCGATGGCATCAACCTCGACCGCATCCGCTACCCCGACGGGAACATCGGCGGTGCGCCGTCATGGGGCTACAACCCGACCGCAGTCGCCCGCTTCCAGGCGGCGACCGGACGCGGTGACGTGCCGGCGCCCACCGACCCCGAGTGGACGCAGTGGCGGCGCGACAGGGTCACGGACATCGTCCGGCGGATCTACGTCGAGACCTACCGCATCCGGCCGAGCGTGCGCATCAGCGTGGACACGATCGTCTACGGCTACGGGCCGCAGTCGACCGGAGGCTGGACGAACACGCGGACCTACCGCGAGCTGCTGCAGGACTGGGTCGGCTGGATGCGCGAGGGCATCGTCGACCTGAACGTGCCCATGAACTACAAGCGCGACTCGAGCGCCGATCAGCGGCGCATGTTCCAGGAGTGGAGCGACTACGCGAAGGAGCAGCAGTACGGCCGAGCGGCCGCCATCGGCACGGCCCTGTACCTCAACGACATCGCCGGCAGCGTGCGGCAGGTGCGGACATCGGTAGCGCCGGGCGGCGACCGGGCCAGCGCGGGCTGGGTCGGGTACGCGTGGCGCAACCCCGACGACCTCGCTGCGGCGTCGGCGCGGTCGGGGGCGCTGGGCCGGGCGGAGCTCGACCGCGCGCTGACCGAGTGGAGCCACTACGACCCCGGCCGCGCGCCGGTCTTCGCGGAGCCCGCGAGCGTCCCCGCGATGCCGTGGAAGGAGACGCCCACGACGGGCCTGCTACGCGGTACCGCTCCCGCTCCGTACGCGCCGGTCCAGGTGCGGAACTCGGGCGGAGCGCTGGTGCGCAGCGGCCTGACCGACGGGTCGAGCTGGTTCGGCTTCGTCGATCTCGCGCCGGGGACGTACACCGTCACGGCCGCAGGGAAGACCTACGGCGCCGTGGTCGAGCCCGGCCGCGTCGCCAGCACGAGCGAGGCAGGCACGGTGGCCTGCACGAGCACGAACAGCGTCGGCCCGGGCATCCCGCCGCCGGCGACGGTGCCGTCGGGCCTGCCCGGATTCCACGCCGCGTGGTACGGCCAGAGCGGCTACCCGACCCTCTGCCCCGGCGAGCGTTCCATCGCGACGGTCGCCTACTACAACTCGGGGTCGCTGGGCTGGGTCGCCGGCAAGATGGGTCAGGTCGCGTATC
>JBOGTE010000255.1:0-2507 GCA_050692015.1 Candidatus Limnocylindria bacterium | reverse complement strand
CTCTGCGCCGCTCTTCCACAGGGGTCACCAATGACCCGGTTAGGTCGCGTTCACCTCAGTTGACAAGGAGTCCTGAAGTGCGTCGCCTTGGGTCATTGGATTCCCACTGGCATCCGGCACTTCACATCACCTCCTTCCTTACGGAAGGCATCCTCCCACGGGCCCGGGGCAGCGTCAATGAGGATGAGACGACAGATCGAGCGAGGATCCGGCTTTGCCGGGCCGAGCGAGTCCACAGCAGCGGAGCGTGCGCGGCGCAGCGGAGGCCGAAGGCGCTAGCCGAGGCCCCCGCCGACCGCGCGAAGATCAGGGCGTGAGCGTGAAGCCGCTGGCCGTCGGCGCGTGCTCGGCGGCGTCGGCGATCGTGAGCGCGGCGAACGCCACGCTGAGCGCCAGCACCAGCGCTGCCAGGAGGCCGGTCGAGAGGCGCCCGCTCACGGCAGGTACGGCAGCGGGTCCACGGCCCGCCCGTTCACGATCGTCATGAAGTGCACGTGCGGCCCGGTGGTCCAACCCGTCATCCCGATGTAGCCGATCACCGTGCCGGCGGTGATCTGCTGGCCGACGCGGACGGTCGGCCCGGGGTTGTCGGCCATGTGGCCGTAGAGCGACGAGAAGTTCGAGCCGTGGGCGATGATCACGACCGTCGCCGTGTCGCCGTAGGCGAGATACGGCTTGCCCACGGTGACGACCGTCCCCGCCCCGGCCGCGCGGAGAGGCGTGTACATCGGGGCCGCGACATCGAGCCCGTTGTGGAACCCGCCCCAGCGCGGACCGAACCGCGAGGACACGGTGCCGTTCACCGGCCAGATGGCCATGCGGCCGTTGAACGCCCCGAGACCGCTCCGTGCGGCGAGCTCCGCGGCCAGGGCGGCGTACGCGGCCTCGGTCTGCTCGAGCTGCCGGTTGAGCTTGGCCGCCTCGGAGCTCGCCTGCTGCTGGGCCCCGACCGCGGCGTTCTTGTTGACCTGGGCCTCGTAGCGCAGGCCGGCCTGCGTGCTGATGGAGGCCTTCATCTCGGCGACGATCCGCTCGTAGTCGGCCTTCTTGGTGGCGAGCGAAGCCTTCTGCCTGGTGATCTGCTCCTGGAGCCCGACGATCTGCTGCTCCTTCTGGGCGACGGTCTCTTGCTTCAGGGCCGTCGAGGCCTTGAGCGCCCGGATGTCCTTGACGAGCTGCTGGTCCTGGCGGTTGATCAGCACCATGGCCTGGACCCGGTCGGCGAACTGGGTGATCGAGCCGGACGAGAGCAGCATCTCGAGGGGGCTGATCTGGGCCTGGAGGTACGTCGTCCGCAGGTGCGCGGCGTAGAGGTCGTGGCGCCGCGCCAGCTGCCGGTCGTTCGCGGCGGCCTCGGCCCTCAGCGAGTCGATCAGCGTGCTGGTCTCGGAGATCTGGAAGCCCACCAGCGCGAGCTGCTCCTCGGCGATCTCGATCTCGATCCTGAGGGAGTCCGCTTCGCTCTGGGCGGTCGCCTGCTGCGCGGCCAGCGTGCCGATCCGGGAGTTCGCCGCGTTCACCGCGGCCTGGAACCGGCCCGCCTCCTGCTTGTAGCGCTCGGCGTTCTGGCGCGAGATCTGGATGGCGCGCTCCAGCTCCTGCTTCTCGCGGGCGAGCTGCGTCAGGCGGTCCTCGTCGGGGTCGGCCGAAGCCGGGGCGACCTGAACGACGAAAAGCGACACAGCCGCAAGCGCGACGGCCAGCGTCCGCCAGCGGCGGCCCCCACCTCCCCGGACGTTCCGGGGAGTTCCCATAGCCGGCGCATGGTCGCACCCGAACTCGGTCGCGGTCAAGCGGCGGCCTGACTGACGGTCATCGGAGGCCAGGGGCTTGCTCACTTGGCCAGGTGGGTCCGGACGGAGATGGTCGCGCCGCCGGCCCCCACGAGGAGCGCGAAGCCGAGGACGCCGGCGGCCAGCTGGCCGATGAAGTTGGGTCCCAGCGAGACCGGCAGGATGTCCAGGAAGCCGATCAGGGCGTTCGTCACGGGCCCGGCCGCCGCGGTCAGGCCCAGGAGCGCCACGCCGGCGCCGAAGGCGCCGACCAGCATCCCCTCGAGGATGAAGGGCCAGCGGACGAACCAGTCGGTCGCGCCGACCAGCTTCATGATCTCGATCTCGTCTCGGCGCGCGTGCACCGCGATGCGGATGGTGTTGACGATCACGAAGAGCGCGACCAGCAGCATCATCCCGAGGACGGCGAAGCCGCCGAACGACAGGATGCGCGTGATGGTCAGCAGCTTGTCCACCACCTGGGGGTTGTCGACCACGTCGGTGACGACGCCGCTGCCGATCTCGGCGCGCAGCTCCTCAGCGACCCGGCGGCTCTCCTGCGCGCTGGCCAGCTTGACCTCGAGCGACGCCGGGAGCGGGTTGACTCCGATGTCCTCGACCGGTCCGAGGTCGGCGCGCTGCTCGCTCAGCTCCCGGAGGCGGGCCAGCGCCTCGTCCTTGCTCACGTACACGACGGACGACACGGCCGGGTCCTGCTCGATGCGACCCTTGAGG
>JBOGTE010000254.1:0-2507 GCA_050692015.1 Candidatus Limnocylindria bacterium | reverse complement strand
AAGTAGGCCGTGCCGAGGCTGGGAAAGCCCGGCAGGCGGAGCGGTCTCAGCGCGGCCATCGGGGCGCGACCGTACTCAACGACAGGACCGATTCATGCAACTTCCGCGCCTGACTTGCAAGTTCGCGCAAGTTGTGTAAGCTTCTGGCAGCTTCTTCCACCCGAGAGGGGGGGCATTCATGGGTTATCGCAAGCACTAACCAGAGCTAGAGGAAAATCGGACGCCGCGACCACCGGGCACGGTGAGCGCGGCGTTTTGCTGTGTCTGAGCGCGCCGGTCAGGCTTCGGACGTTGGCGCCGGCGCGGCCGGCCCTCCGGCCGCGACGTAATCCGTGATCCGCTTGTCGAGAGCCAGCTCGGCCTCGAAGTCGGCGTCCTCGCCGTGCTTGTAGGCGAGGTCCTTGCCCTCCAGCACCTCGGCGAACGCCTCGACGAAGCGCGGATCGAGCTGGCTGCCGGCCACCCGGCGCAGCTCGAGCACCGCCTCGTAGGAGCTGATCGGCTCGCGGTAGCTGTCGCGGGCGGTCATCACGTCGTAGGCGTCGGCGACCGCGATCACCCGGGAGAGGAGCGGGATCTCCTCGCCGCGGAGGCGGCGCGGGTAGCCGGCGCCGTCGAGGCGTTCATGATGGGCGAGGATCAGCTCGCCGATCGGCTGGTAGCCGTCGATCTGGGAGACGATGCGCGCGCCCTCGTACGGGTGCTTGCGGATCTCGCCCCACTCGTCCTCGGTCAGCTTCCGCCGGGTCGCCTTCAGGATCGAGTCGGGAAGCACGAACTTGCCGATGTCGTGCAGCAGCCCGGCGGTGTGGACGAGGTCCTGCTCCTCGCGGGACAGGCCCGCGCGCGCTGCGATCTCGCGCGAGTAGCGGGCGACGGCCGCGCTGTGACGGGCGGTCATCCGGTCGCGCAGGTCGAGCGTCCGCAGCAGTGCACTCAGGAGCGCAACTTGGAAGCCGGCGAGTTGCTTCGCGCGCAGCTCGAGCTCGTCAGCGCGCTGCTGGGAAACGAGCAGTGCACGGACCAGGTACTGGAAGACGAGCACGACGACCGCGAACATCGCCAGGGCTCCGAGTCCGAGTTGCACATACGCGATCGCGATCACGACCGTGAGCAGTGCCGAGGCCAGCTCGGACGGGAGAATCGGCACGAGCGCCCGGCGGGCCTTCGTCGCGAAGCGGCTTCCCTCCTCCCAGCATGTGTAGCCGGCGATTATGCTGAAGTTGACGATCAGCGCGAAGACGAAGACCGCGAAGACGAGCAGATAGAAGACCGGATCGGTGTCGGCGATGTCGGCTCCGTCCACCGCCTCGTGGAACCCGATCCCTGCGATCAGTGGGAACCACGCAAAGGTGACGGCGTTGATCAGCAGGTAGTCGAGTCGGTACCGTTCCTTGAGCCACAACGCGAGCACGGTTGCGATTCCGACGAGCGCTGCAGGCGCGCCGCCCAGGAAGACTGCGGCGAGGACGATCGACAAGAAGCTCGCCGTGATGACGACCCTGTGCGCTGGGACCTCCACCTTGAGCAGGTCCGTCGCAATCGACAGCGCAAGCAGCAGCGCCAGCAGTGGGAGGTCCCAACTCGCGAGCGGCGCGCGCCACACGGCAACGGCTACGGCTACGCCGATCGCCGCCAGCTGTACGGCGATCATCACGCGCGTGGGACGGCGCGTCATCGTCCTCGTCCCTCCTAGTCGTCGGTGGTCGGCGGTCTAACCGGTGGTCGAGCCGGCGTTTCGTCCGTAGCGGGGAACCGGCGGCCGGGTCGCCGGCTGGCGCATCGAGGAGATGAATTCCTCCAGGTCCTCGGGCGAGTAGCGGCGCTGGCCGCCGGGGGTGCGATAGACGGGCACCAGGCCCTGGTCCGACCACTTGCGAAGTGAGGCGGCGCTGACCCCGATGTGGGCAGCGGCCTCGCTTACGTTGAAGAGCTTCTGACTTGCTTCCACTTTCCCCTCCGAGTTGGCAAGCCCGCCGTGAAGCGGGCAAAACTGCACTGGACGTGTGCTTGTGTAACCGGAGTGGGTACCGGCAACAACTAGTTGCTTTCCGGTATGCCGGGAGATGCGCAGGTTCGCGCGCACGAACCTGCAGCAAGTGCGCAGGTATGCGTCTCAGCCGAGCTCGGCGAGCAGGGCCGCGGTCGCCTCGGCCGGGTCGTCGCCGAGCGCCGGGATGCCCTCCCTGCCCGAGACCAGCTGGGCGGCGCGGTAGCCGTAGAGCCGCGCCGGGCCGTTCTCGCTTCGCAGGCGTCGCAACGGCTCGGCGAGGACGTCGAGCCGTGCGGCGTCGCCGCAGATCACCGCCGCGTCCGGCCGCAGTGCGCGCAGCGCGTTGCGGAACCGGCCCTCGCCGAGGTCGACCGAGAGCAGCAGCACACGTAGCCCGGCGCGACGGAGGAACAGCTCGAGCGCTTGGACGTAGGTTGCCTCGAGGCCGAGCGGGGAGCCCGAGTCGAGCAGCAGGACGCCCTCCGGTCGGGTCGCGGCCGGGGCGAGGCGGCGT
>JBOGTE010000253.1:0-2531 GCA_050692015.1 Candidatus Limnocylindria bacterium | reverse complement strand
CGCCCTGACCGTGGGTGCGGCGCTGGGGCTGATCGTCGCCGCTCTGGCGCTGCTGGCCGCCGCCACCGGCCTGTGCGTCGGGTGCGAGATGTACAAGCTCGGCGCCCGTCTCCGCGGGATCGCTCGGCGGCCCTTCGACCGGGTGGACCTGGCCGAGATTGGCGCGGCGCAGGTGGCGGGCGAAACGGTGGTCGAGTTCACGCACCCGCTGTGCACCGACTGCCGCGAGCTCGAGCGGGAGCTGCGCTCCGCCGGCCGCCGGGTCGTGACGGTGGACGTCTCACGCCGGCCCGACCTCGCTCGCCGCTACGGGATCGCGTACGTCCCGACCGCGGTCGCGGTGGACGAAGCGGGCCGCGTCACCTCGCGCATCGCTGGGTAGCCAGCGGCCTCGTTCCGCATGGCGGGGTAGTCGGCGGCCCAGGCCTCGCGGAAGGCCGGGCGCCCTCTAGCGGAAGACCGGCGTTCGCCACTCCGGATGCCGGCGGTCCGCGCCGCGCGCGATCGCGAAGTACGACTCCGCGAGGCGCCGTGCCACCGGGCCGATCGACCCCTCGCCCACGCTGCGCCCGTCGATGCGAACGCACGGCGCCACCTGCGCGCCGGTGCCGGTGAAGAACACCTCTTCGGCGATGTAGAGCTCCGTCCGGTCGATGTCCCGCTCGACGACCGTCAGCCCGAGCTCTTCGCGCGCCAGCGTCATCACGCTCTCCCGCGTGATGCCCTCGAGGATGTCCGCGGTGACCGGGGGCGTCACCAGGATCCCGTCCCGGAGCATGAACAGGTTGGAGCTGCCGCCCTCCGACACGTGGCCCGAGGCCGTGAGGAAGATCGCCTCGTCGGCGTCGCGCTCGTTCGCCTCGTCCACGGCGAGGGCCGTGTTGACGTAGGAGCCGCTGATCTTGCCTCGGGCGGGGATGGCGGCGTCCGATACGCGCTCCCAGCTCGACGTGGCCGCGACCGCCCCGTCCACCGGAAGGTAGGCGCCGATGGGGAAGCTGTACATCGCGAACCCGTCCCGCAGGCCGTGGAGCGTGACCTTGACGGAGCGCGCGGCCTTGAAGGCGAAGGGCCGGACGTAGACGTCGGTCCGAAGGCCGTTGCGGCGCAGGAGCTCCACGGTCAGCCTCGAGAGCTCCTCCGGCGTGCCGGGGAGATGGATCCGCAGCAGCCGGGCGCTGCGCTCCATCCGCCGGTAGTGGTCGAGGAGGCGGAAGAGGTAGAGCTGCTCGTCGGCCGCGCTCCAGTAGGCCCGGATGCCCTCGAAGACCGCGGTCCCGTACTGCAGGGCGTGCGTGGCGATGCTCACCTTGGCGCCCGCCAGAGGCACGAACTCGCCGTCGAGGTAGGCCCAGCCCTCCTCCGCGATCTCGCCGCCCAGCGCGGGTGTGTCGTCGAGGCGCTCGCTGACGCCGGTCACGCCATCTTCGCCGCACGCTGTAGCTCCGCGTGCCCCAGGAGCGCGAGCTGCAGCATCAGGCGCTCTTCCGGGTCGTCGAGGTCCGCTCCGGTCAGCTCCTCGATGCGGCGCAGGCGCTGGCGGACGGTGTTGCGGTGGAGGTAGAGGCTGCGCGAGACGGAGCTCTGGCTTCCGTGAGAGCGGATGTACTCCTCGAGGGTGCGACGGAGGTCCGAGTGCTTCTCGTCGGCCAGGGGCCCGAGGGCCCGAGCGCAGAACGCGCCCAGCGCGGCCGCGTCCCTCACGGCGAAACGCAGCGGGACGGCCATCCTCCCGTCGTCGGCGGCTATGGCTAGGCCTACGTCCTGGTCCACTTCGATCCCCGTCTTCCCGGAAAGAGAAAGGCCCCCCACTACGTGGGGGGCCTTTCCGATCCTGCTTCTGTGTGTGCTGGGCTAGGTGGCGCCTCCCACGTCGATCCGGCTCCCTACAAGGAGCGGAAGGATCGAGACGTGAATGAGGTGCGCCATTGCCATGAGGAGAAGAACCTACCACGATCTGAAGCACCAACGCGCCCCAGGACCAGCCGGCGCCCGGGATCGAGACCGGAGTGCAGGTCGCACACACTTGGGCTCCACACCTTGACCCGCGATACGCGTCGCGCATACGGTCCGCCCGTGCAGCGCGTGCTCGTAGCTCTCCCGCTTATTGACGTCCTCCTTATCGGGAGGTCGCGTATCGCGCCGGGAGGCTAGACCCCGCGTTCTTCCACAGCACGCAAAGCCCTCCGGCAAAGCCGGAGGGTTTCTTCGTTGTTACAGGAGGTCCGACCAGATGGCCACAGCGCTAGAGCGCCAGATCAGCATCGGGATCCGCCCGCGCCCGCAGCGGAGCGGGAACGAGGCGCTCATCGACACGCTGCGGCGCTGGGGCGTGACCTTCTACGCCGGCGTCAACGGCGGCGGCCTCATCCACGTGAACAAGCACCTGGAGCCGTTCGACGGGCTCGAGCAGTCCGGCGACGGGGTGCCCCGCATGCTGACGATGGGGGAGTACGTCGCCGGCTTCATGCCGCAGGGGCACTGGTACGCGACGGGGCGCGTCGCGGGCTGCGTCACCACGACCGGCGCGG
>JBOGTE010000252.1:0-2531 GCA_050692015.1 Candidatus Limnocylindria bacterium | reverse complement strand
CGGCGATATCAAGGCGGTCGACGATGTCTCGCTCGAGATCGAGCGCGGTGAGACGCTCGGGCTCGTCGGCGAGTCCGGCTGTGGAAAATCGACGATCGGGCGCGCCATCCTGCGCCTCTACGAGCCGACGGCCGGGAAAGTCATCTTCGACGGCCAGGACATCACTCACCTGAGCGAGTCCCAGCTGCGCCCGCTTCGTCGGCGCATGCAGATGGTCTTCCAGGATCCCTTCGCCTCCCTCAACCCGCGCCACTCGGTCGGGCGCATCGTCGGCGAGCCGATGCGCGTGCACAAGCTCGCGGGGCGCAGGGAGGCGGGTCAGCGCGTCCGCGAGCTCCTCGAGATCGTGGGGCTCCCGGCCGACGCAGCCTCGCGCTACCCGCATGAGTTCTCCGGCGGCCAGCGCCAGCGCGTCGGCCTCGCGCGCTCGCTCGCGCTGAACCCGGACTTCGTCGTCTGCGACGAGCCGGTCTCCGCCCTGGACGTCTCCATCCAGGCTCAGATCGTCAACCTGCTCGAGGCGCTCCAGAAGGACTTCGACCTCACCTACCTCTTCATCGCGCACGATCTGGCGGTCGTCCGTCACATCTCCGACCGGATCGCGGTCATGTACCTGGGCAAGATCGTGGAGGTCTCGCCGGCGGCCGAGCTCTACGACGACCCGCTGCACCCGTACACGATCTCGCTCCTCTCGGCGGTGCCGATCCCCGATCCGCAGGTCGAGCGCGAGCGCGAGACGATCCTCCTCCCCGGCGACCTCCCGAGCCCCGCGAACCCGCCCCCGGCCTGCCGCTTCCACACGCGCTGCCCCTACGTGCAGGAGACCCGCTGCCGCCAGGAGGAGCCGCCGCTGCGCAAGCTCGCGGACGGGCACTGGGCTGCCTGCCACTGGGCGGAGGAGATCAAGGCGGGCAAGATCGAGCCGCACGGGGTGGAGACGGTGTTCGTCGCGCCTGAGCGCGTGCCGGCCTATGAGCCGCCGCCGGTGTAGCTGCTCCGCGGAGCTGGCGCCCGTGCGCGCAGAGCCGCGCGCGGACGCCGAGCAGGTGACGCAGCTCCTCGCCGGCGAGCCGGTCTCGGTGCTGGAGGAGCGGGACCGCTGGAGGCGGGTCGAGACGGCGTACGGCTACCCGGGCTGGGCCCGGGCGGACGCGCTGCTCGGCCCGCCGGTCGAGGAACCCTGGCCGGCCGCGACCGGCGACGACGTCCTCGCCGAGGCGCGCGCCTACCTCGGCGCGCCCTACGAGTGGGGCGGGATGAGCGAGCGGGGGATCGACTGCTCCGGACTTGTCCACATGGCCTTCCGCCGGGTGGGGATCGTTGTCCCCAGGGACTCCTGGCAGCAGGAGGAGGCCGGCGAGCCCGTGCCGGAGGGCAAGCTCGAGCCCGGCGACGTCCTCTGCTACCCGGCCCACGTCGCCTTCTGGGTGGGGGAGGGGCGGATCCTGCACGCGAGCGGCCGGAAGGGCCTGGAGACGGTCGTCGAGGAGCCCGAGCCGGCCAAGCTGGCCGCCGAGCGCCGCTCGGCACGGCGTTTTCGCCGCAAATAGGGCATGTTCGCTCCCTCGATTTGGGGTAATGCGGCGCCGGGCGGGTGCCGATGCTTGCCGCGATGGACGCTGCCGAGCGCAAGAACATCCTGAGCCGGTATCTGGATCACTCCCGCCGTTTCGACGAGGTCGCCGCGCGTCGCAACGGCCGGGAGCAGAGCGCCGAGGTCATCCCGCTCCAGCCCCCGCTCCGGGAGCTCGAGCAGGAGCCGACCATGCGCGAAATCGAGGTCTTGCAGCTCATTTCCGACGGTCTCGTCAACCGCGAGATCGGCCAGCGCCTCTTCCTCTCGGAGGAGACGGTCAAGTCCCACGTCCGTCACCTGCTGGCCAAGCTCCAGGCGCGCAGCCGCGCCCACGCGGTCGCCATCGGCTTCCGCCGCAGCCTGATCTCCTAAGCGTGCAGAGCAAGGCCCGACCCCTCCGGGAGGCCGGGCCGTTCACACCTTCCACAGCCTGTTGACAAATCCCTCAGGCGAGGGATGTGACTAGCTGTGGAAAAACCCAGACTTCGGGAGCTTTACCAGCTCTTACCCGACCGGACACCCGCGCCCAGCGCGAGAGCCAGCAGACTCATCATGCGGCGTTCCCAATGCAACAAAGGTTCCTCACCTCTCAACGGGGGATGACGGCAGAAATGAGCTTATACCCCTTCTGGGGGAGACTCAAGGATATTTCTTGACGTTTGGGAGCCTCGTAGACAGGCCCCTGCGGGTTCGAGCTCCTCGGAACAGGCTGGAGTGGTATGCGGCCTGCCTAGCTGTCGCTGCCGCTTCTCTGGCGACCGCGCTGCTAGCAGGGGCTTCTTCACTGGAAGGTCCGCTTTGGATCGTTCTCAGCTTGGCGATCGTTGCGCTGCTTGCGGAGCGACAAAGCGTTCTCTTTGAAGGAGGGCTCGCTGTCAAGTGTTGGTTGTTGCCGGGGCGGGATCGCCCCGACCTGATTGGTGGTGAGCGGAGCCGCGGGCGACGGTCACCCGGA
>JBOGTE010000251.1:0-2536 GCA_050692015.1 Candidatus Limnocylindria bacterium | reverse complement strand
GGCACGCGCTGTCGCGCGTGCCAGATGCGGTCCCACCCCTCACCGCTGTCGCGTGCGCGCATCCGCATTCGCCGCGTCATCCACGGTGCGCCTGCCTGCCGAGGGTTTGGGTCTAGACGGTGGACCTGGGGGGATTCGAACCCCCGACCCCTTGAGTGCGATTCAAGTGCTCTCCCGCTGAGCTACAGGCCCTAGGAGCGACACAGGCGAGCTCGCTCGCCGAGTGTCGCGACGACGGGCCTGTGAGCGAAGCGATACAGGCCCTGACGCCCTCGTCAAAGGGTACCGGACTTCCTCGCTAAAGTGGTGCCGATGTTCAGTCAGGACGACCCGGAGAGCCGGGCCAACATCGCGTTCGCGCTCATCGTGCTCGGGATCGTGGCCGTCGGCGCGCTCACCATCTGGCTGTTCTACGGAACGCAGCCCTAGTGAAGCTCCAGAACCACATCGACGGCCGCTGGGTGGACGCGGCCGGCGGTGAGACGTTCGACAACACCGACCCCGCGAACGGCGAGCTCATCGCCGCGGTCGCGAAGTCCACGACCGCGGACGTGGACCGGGCGGTCGAGGCGGCCAGGCGGGCCTACGAAGGGTGGCGGCTCCTCCCGGCACCCAAGCGCGGCGAGATCCTGTACCGCGCCGGCGAGATCATGCTCCGGCGCAAGGACGAGCTCGCGCGCGAGATGACGCGCGAGATGGGCAAGGTCGTGGCGGAGGCCCGCGGCGACGTCCAAGAGGGCATCGACATGACCTACTACATCGCCGGCGAGGGGCGGCGCCAGTTCGGGGACGTCGTGCCGGCGGAGCTGCCCGACAAGTGGGCCATGAGCATGCGGCACCCGCACGGCGTCGTCGCCGCGATCACCCCCTGGAACTTCCCGTTCGCCATCCCGACCTGGAAGATCATGCCCGCCCTCATCCTGGGCAACACCGTCGTCTTCAAGCCCGCGTCGTACACGCCGCTCCTCGCGGTGCGCCTTGTCGAGATCCTGGAGGAGGCGGGACTGCCGAAGGGCGTGATGAACCTCGTTCTCGGATCCGGCAGCGAGCTCGGCGACCACCTGGTCACGCATCCGGCCGTGGACCTCATCTCCTTCACCGGCTCGTCCGAGACGGGCGCGCACATCAGCGAGATCGCCGGCCGCCTGCTGAAACGGGTCTCGTGCGAGCTCGGAGGCAAGAACGCGATCGTCGTCCTCGACGACGCCAACGTGGACCTGGCCCTCGACGGGATCGTGTGGAGCGCTTTCGGGACGTCGGGCCAGCGGTGCACCGCGGCGTCGCGTGTCATCGGCCACCGCGGCATCGCGAACGAGCTCATCGACAAGCTGGTGGCGCGCGCGAAGAAGCTGCGCCTGGGGCACGGCCTCGAGGAGACGACCGACGTGGGGCCGGTCGTATCGCAGACGCAGCTGGACCGGGTGCACTCGTACATGAGCGTCGCCGAGAAGGAGGGCGCCACCGTGGCGGCCGGCGGTCGTATACCCCGAGATGGCGCGCTGGCCAAGGGCTTCTTCCACGAGCCGACGGTGCTGGTCGATGTGAAGCCGAACATGCGCGTGGCCCAGGAGGAGATCTTCGGCCCGGTCACGGCGGTGATCGAGACCTCCAGCATCGACGAGGCGATCAAGATCCTGAACTCGACCAAGTACGGGCTGTCCTGCTCCGTGTACACGCAGAACGTCAACAACGCGTTCCAGTTCATGCGCGACGCGGAGTGCGGGATCGTGTACGTGAACGCCGGCACCATCGGCGCGGAGATCCAGCTCCCGTTCGGGGGCATGAAGGCCACCGGCAACGGCCACCGCGAGGCCGGCCGCGCGGCGCTGGATGTGTACTCGGAGTGGAAGGCGATCTACATCGACTACTCCGGACGCCTCCAGAAGGCCCAGATGGAGGAAGTCGAGAAGACAGGGATGGCGCCCTAGAGCAGCAGGCGCGCCTCCAGCCAGCGACCCGCGTGCTCCACCGCCTCACGCTCCTGCGCCGAGGTGAGCTCGTGCCCGGCCTCCGGGATCACGACGATGTCGATGAGCGGGTTCGCCGCGGCGATGCGCTCGAGGACCGCGAGCGGGCCCAGCTCGTCGCGCTGGCCCTGCACGATCAGCGTCGGGCAGCGCACCGAGGCCAGAGCCCCCTCGTCGCGGGGCCGCGGCCTCCCGGGAGGCGAGATGGGGTGGCCGAGGACCACGAGCGCGTCGGGAGGCTCTTCCGCGGCGAGGAATGCGCAGATGCGCCCGCCGAAGGAGCGGCCCACGAGCGCGACGGGGCCCGCGTGCGCGGCGCGGAGCTCGTCGCGAGCGGTGCGCAGGGCGGCCACCTCGCCCTGGTACTCGCGGCTGGGCCGCGGGCCTGCCATGACGGTCGCCGCGCGCGCGACGATGCCCGCGGCCTCGAGGCGCTTCACGAGCGCCTGGACGATCCGCTGCCCCTCGCTCCCGCGGTAGCCGGGGACCACGACCGCCGAGCCGCGCAGGGGCGCGGACCCGCCGGCAGCCTCGGCGGTAACCGCGCCTCCGCGAGCGCCATCTTGGGC
>JBOGTE010000250.1:0-2572 GCA_050692015.1 Candidatus Limnocylindria bacterium | reverse complement strand
GGAGTAGCGCGTGATGGCGCTCCTGCGGCGGTGGGCCCAGAGCTCGGCCTCGTCCGCGGGAGCGTCCCGGAGCGCTTCGCGGAGAGGCGCGAGCAGCCCGTCGGGCCCGAGTAGCGAGTTCACGCGACGAGCGGCTTCGCCGCGAGGAGCGCGTCTTCTCGGCCGCCGGACGCGTACTTCGTACGCCCCATCGTCGCCGTGCTGTGTGCGCGAGCGCCCACGCACGGCTCCTCAGCGTTGTAGCGCCGGCTGCCGATCACGGGATCACCTCCAGGGGCAGGTCGCGAAAGCGCGCGTGCGCCGCGCCGTGCGCCACGCGCATGATCTGCAGCGGCTCGCCCTTGGCGCAGGAGAGGAAGCCGTGCAGCTCCCAGTCGTCGGCCACGCCGTCGCAGCGTCCCCAGAAGTCCGGCGTCAGCGACTGGAACGCGACGCCGCGCACGTGCTCCTGGACCTCGCCCCCGCGCATGACGCGCGCGACCTGCGCGCTGAAGTGGAAGTTCTGGCGCCGCTCGTCCAGCGAGTACGAGGCCGGCGACTCGAGCAGCAGGCCGTCACGGGTCTCGCGCACGAGGTCCTCGTAGCGGCGGTCGCCCGGCTCCAGGCTCACGTTGACCATGCGCACGATCGGGAAGTGCTGCCACCCCTCGGCCCGCGCCGACCCTCCGCTCGCGGGCAGGTCCAGCGCGCCGGCGGTCTCGCGCGACGTGAGGTAGCCGACGAACGTGCCCCGCTCTATGAGCGGGGTCCTCGTGGCCGGAACGCCGTCGTCGTCCCAGCCGAAGGTGCCCATGCCGCCCGGCACCGTCGCGTCGGCCGTGATCGACACGTGCTCCGAGCCGTACCGCAGCAGCCCGCGGTCCTCGGGCCACATGAAGGTCGTGCCGGCGAACGCGACCTCGTGCTCGAGGACGCGGTCCGACTCGGTGGGGTGGCCGCAGGACTCGTGTACCAGGAGCGCGAGGAAGGGCTGGTCCAGGATCACCGTCGCCGGCCCGGGCCGTGCCAGGGGCGCATCGAGGATGGCCTCGGCGTCCTCGCGGTAGCGCGCCGCCTTCTCGACCATGCGCTCGCCCTCCACGAACTCCCAGCCGGCCTGGCGCGCGTTCCGCATGTCGTAGCGCTGGGCGGGCTTGGCGCCCGCCTTGACCGCCAGGACGCTTAGGGTCGTGGAGGTCTCGACGATCTCCTGCTCCACGTCGGTTCCCTCGCTCGTGACCAGCCGCTTGCGCGTGAGGTACGCCGTGACCCCGGCGCGCGTCGTGCGCGCGTTCGGGCCGCGGAGCGCCGCGTCCGCCTCGCGAACCAGCGCCACGCGCTCGGCCAGCGGCACTCCGAAGGGATCCGTCCGCACCGGCGTGCGGTAGGTCCCCTTCTGCGGCGTCGCCGGCGCGAGGCGGACCGGGCGCCGCTGCGCCAGCGCCGAGGCCTCGGCCCGCTCCAGGGCCAGGTCCACCAGTGCGCTGGCGGCGGCCTCGCCGGTGCGGTCCGTCGCCGCGAAGCCCCAGGACCCGCGGTGGAGCACGCGCAGGCCGATGCCGCGGTCGGAGGCGCGGTCAATCCCCTCGACCGCCCCGTCCTTGACGTTGACGGCCTCCTGCCTGCGCTCGACCCGGCGCGCGTCGGCGTACGCGGCACCGCGGCGCGCCGCGGCTTCGACCAGGTCCGCGAGCTCCACTTCCCTCACCACGCGCACAGCATCGAGGCGCGCGGACGCGTCGGCAAACGCCGTACCGATACACTGAGCACAGCACAGCGCGCGCGGCGACCGAACGCATTCGTCACCGCGCGAGGACCCGCTCGTCGGAGCAGCGCTCCGCCGGGATGGATCAGGAGAGCTAGACGCGCGCTCGATGGGTCGGGCGGCACGCGCGCTGTGACGTAGGTGCGCACGGCCGCGTTCGAGCAGTACGGGCGCCCTCGATAGAAAGGACCCATCGTGCCCGACGTCGCTCTCCTAATTGACTGGGAGAACGTCTACTACACCATGCGGCAGCACACCCAAGGCCCGCTGCCGTCGACGCTCTCGATCCTGCAGGCGATCCTCACGAAGGCTGCCAGCTTCGGCCCCGTGCGGGTGAAGCTCGCGATCTTCGGTCAGGAGGTCTCGTCGCAGGACGACACCCTCCTCATGGCGCTCGAGTTCACGGGGATCGAGCCCATCGCGGTAGCCCAGCGCATGAGCGGGCGGCTCCTCAAGGGCCGCTCCGACGCCGTCCTCATCACCAGGGCGATGAAGCTCCTCTACAAGGACCGCCCGGACATCGACACGTGGTTCATCGTCTCGGGCGACCGCGACCTGAACGCCCTCTGCAAGGCGCTCAAGGACGAGGACAAGCACGTGTACCTGGTCGCCGGAGACCAGTCGCTCGCGAACGAGCTCCGCGAGTCGCCGTACCTGCGGGATGACGTCTTCCTGCTCGAGGACCTCATCCCCGAGGCCCGCTGGACGCGGACCGGGCTCCGCGCCGACGACACGCAGGCCGACCGCATCGCCCGGGCGGAGCGCCCCACGGATCGTGCACCCCGTGCCACCGCGGACCGCGCGCGGCGCCCGCGCGCAGGGCGCAGC
>JBOGTE010000249.1:0-2575 GCA_050692015.1 Candidatus Limnocylindria bacterium | reverse complement strand
CGTCGGGATACCGCTGCCACGACGCCGTCTGCACGCCGGCCTCGTCCATCAGCTCCTTGGCGAAGGCCTTGCTCCACTCGATGCGCCCGGCCTCCTTCGACGGACCGACGACCGCGATGCTGGAGCGGCGGAGCGTGTCGCCGACGCCCGCGGCGATGAGCTCGTCGGGCCCGACGATGGCGAGGTCGATGTGCGAAGCGGCGATGTGCTGCTGCACGCGGTGCGAGTCGGTGGGCGGGATGTCCACCAGGCGGCTGAAGAAGGCCAGGCCGGCGTTGCCCGGCATGACGTCGATCGTCGCGACGCTGTCGCAGCGCGCCAGCCGCCACGCGATGGCGTACTCGCGCCCGCCGCCGCCGAGGACGAGAGCGTTGATCCCCGGCGCGCCCGGCGCCCGGCCGGGGCTGCGCTCGAGCCGCTGCTTGCGAATGATGTCGAAGACCTTGTCGCCGGGGATGATCTTCATGAGCGGAGCCGCTCCCCGCTCACTCCCATTCAATGGTGGCGGGCGGCTTGGACGAGATGTCGTAGACGACGCGGTTCACGCTGGGGACCTCGTTCACGATCCGCGAGGAGACCCGCTCGAGCAGCTCGTACGGCAGGCGCGCCCAGTCCGCGGTCATGAAATCCTCGGTGGTCACGGCGCGCAGTGCGACCAGGTAGCCGTAGGTGCGGAAGTCGCCCTGCACGCCGACGCTGCGCACCGGCGTCAGGACCGCGAACGCTTGCGCGACCCTGCGGTACCAGTCGGTGGCGCGCAGCTCCTCCAGGTAGATCGCGTCGGCCCGGCGGAGGATCTCCAGCTTCTCGCGGTCGATATCGCCGACCACGCGCACCGCGAGGCCGGGGCCGGGCGAGGGATGGCGCCACAGGATGTCCTCGAGGATGCCGAGCTCGGCGCCGACGCGGCGGACCTCGTCCTTGAAGAGCCTCCGCAAAGGCTCGACCACGTCGAGTGCCATCACCTCGGGCAGGCCGCCCACGTTGTGGTGCGTCTTGATGCGCGCCGAGGTCTTCGACTCGCGCGACCGCGACTCGATGACGTCGGGGTAGATCGTGCCCTGCACCAGCACCGGCTTGCGCCCATCGACCGTCTCGGCGGGGAGCCGCAGGCGGGCCTCCTCCTCGAAGCAGCGCACGAACTCCTCGCCGATGACGGCGCGCTTCTGCTCGGGGTCGCTCACGCCGGCGAGGCGCACCAGGAAGCGGTCCACGGCGTCCACCGCGACCAGCCGGAGCCGCGGGCCGAACGTCGCCACGACCTGCTCGGCCTCGCTCTCGCGCAGGAGCCCCGTGTCAACGAAGACGCAGGTGAGCCGGTCGCCGATCGCGCGCGCCACGAGCGTCGCCGCGACGGCGGAGTCCACGCCGCCCGAGAGCGCGCAGATGGCGTGGCGGTCGCCGATGTCGCGGCGCAGCTCCGCCACGGCCTCCTCCACGAACGCGGCGGGGGTCCAGTCACCGGTCGCCCCGCACACTCGGTAGAGGAAGTTGCGCAGCACCTCCGCTCCGCGGGGCGTGTGCATCACCTCGGGGTGGAACTGGACGCCGAAGCGCGCGCGCCCGTCGGTCATGGCCGCGACCGGGACGCGCTCCGTCCGCGCGATGCCGTGGAACCCGGCCGGCATGCGGCGCACCGAGTCACCGTGGCTCATCCAGGCGCGCTCGCTGGGCGCCAGCCCCTCGAAGATGCCGCCGTGCTCGCCGATCTCGAGCATCGCCGGGCCGTACTCGCGCGTCCCCTCGGGCCCGACCTCGCCGCCGAGAGCGCGCGCCATCAGGTGCATGCCGTAGCAGATGCCGAGGACCGGGAGGCGCCCGTCGATGACCTGCGGATCGACGCCGGGCGCGTTCGGCTCGTACACGCTGGAGGGGCCGCCGGAGAGGATCACGCCCACGACGCCCTTCGCCGCGAGCTGCTCGGGCGTGACGTCGTGCGGGAAGATCTCGCAGTACACGCGCGACTCGCGCACGCGCCGCGCGATGAGCTGCGTGTACTGGGAGCCGTAGTCGAGGATGGCGATGGTCGGCCGCGTGACGGTCTCCGGCCGCGGCGAGGGCCTCTCCGTGCTCACGCTCATCAGTACTGCGTCGCCCCGGTGAAGGCGAAGGCCGCGAGCCGCATCGCCGGGATCCGCCGCGCGGCGCCGATCCCGAAGTCGGCCGCCGCGAACAGGTGCAGGTCCCTCCCGATGGCGAGCGTCCCGCCCAGCGCGTCGTGGTAGGACTGCGTGAAGCGGAAGTTCTTGACCGGGTGCGCCACCTCGCCGTCCTCGATGGCGAACGTGCCGTCGCGGGTCATGCCGGTCACGACCGTCTTGAGCTGGTGCACCCAGCGCGTGTAGTGGAAGCGCGTGACGAGGACCCCGCGCTTCACTCCCCTTATGAGCTCCTCGCGCGTCGCGGTGCCGGGCTCCACGCGAAGGTGCAGCGGCGCGCAGGAGACGAAGGGGTTCTGCGGGAGCGCGTGACCGGTGTTGGCGTTGCCGGTGCGCGCCGCGGTCTGCGAGTCGTACACGACCGCGCGCGCCAGGCCGTCCTCGATCAGCGCGAGCCGCTGCGAGGGCTGGCCCTC
>JBOGTE010000248.1:0-2597 GCA_050692015.1 Candidatus Limnocylindria bacterium | reverse complement strand
GCGCAGGCGCGGGCGATCGCGACCGTCTGCGACGGGGCCCGGGCCGCCGGCCTGCGGGCGGCCGGGACCCACCAGATCGAGCTCACCGAGGACGCGGTCGCCAGCTCCCGTGGCACCGCCCTGCACGCGCCCGCGACCATGGCCTACCTGCGCGCGCTGGTGCAGAGCGACTCCGGGAGCGGCTTCGCGGAGGACCTCGCCAGCCGCGTGGACGCCCTCGACCCAGCCGCCGTGGCGGGGCGCGCCATAGCCAAGTGCCGCCTCGACCGCGATCGGCGGGCCCTTCCGCCCGGCGACTACGAGGCGGTCTTCGAGGAGCTGGCGGTCGCCGAGATCCTGCGGGTCCTGTCGCTCACCGGACTGGGCGCGCAGTCGGTGCGCGAAGGCCGCTCCTTCATGAGCGGGAGGATCGGCGAGCAGGTCACGGGTCCGGCCTTCACGCTGCACGATGACGCTCTGGACGCGCGAACGCTGGGCATCCCCTTCGACGTCGAGGGCACGCCCAAGCGGAGGGTCACGCTGGTCGAGCGCGGTGTCGCGCGGTCGCCCGTGTACGACCGGACGGGGGCGAAGCTCCTGGGCGCGCGCTCGACCGGCCACGCCGCGGACCCCGCGCGCTATCAGCGCGGCGGCCACGCCGGCAACCTGGCCATGGAAGGCGGCACCGCGACGCGCGACGAGATCATCGCGTCCGTGGGTCGCGGGGTGCTGATCACGCGCTTCCACTACACCAACATCCCGGACCCCCGCCGCGCGACGATGACCGGTACGTCTCGCGACGGGACGTTCCTCATCGAGGACGGGCGCATCACCGCGGCGCTGGCGAACGTGCGCTACACGATGAGCGCGCTCGACCTCTTCGGCGGCATCAGGCTGCTGGGACCGCAGCGCCTGGCGCGCGACTGGTGGACCTCGAACGGGATGGGCTCGGTCGTCTGCCTCTGCCCGCCCATCGCCGTCGAGCGAGCCACGTTCACGGGCTCGTCGCCTATCTGATGGGGCCCATCGGTGGTCCGGTCGTGCCCGGCTCGCTCACGTCGTCGCTTGCCCGGGCGGTCTCCCGCAGCTTGTTCTCCCCGACCAGCGTCTCGTCGTAGTCCACCTCCACCGCGCCATCCCGCTCGCGGACCGCGCGCACGCCATCCACACGCGCCAGCGCCGCTTCCAGGTGTTCGAGCTTCTCCCCGCCCAGCTTGCCGCTGATCCTCGCAGTGGCCATGGCCGACCTCCTTTGCGTCAGCGTCCTGCAGCCGGCGCGCCACGCCTCGGAGGCCGCGGCCAGGGCCTCCTGGTGCGCGCTGTCGAGGCGGGCCAGGTCGTCGGGGGAGGTGATCCGCTCGTGCATGGCGCGGGCGACCGAGATACGCCGGACCACGCGCCGAGCGTCGCCGAACGGCAGGCCCGCGGCCTCGAGCGCCCGCTCGCACTGCACGGTGTGCTCGACGAGGTGCGAGGCGAAGCGATGGAGGCGGAAGCGCACATCGACGTCGTTCTCCGACCACTGCGTGGGCAGCGTCATCTGCTCCGGCGCGATGCCCCCGAGCTCCGCGTCGGTCTCCGCGCGCCGGGCTCCGAGGCGGAGCGCGATGGCGCTCCCGTCGCCCGCCGTGTCGGCCGGATCCGGCTCGGGCCGCTGCTCCGCGGAGAGCGTCAGCGGATCGCTCGCGGACCTCGCCAGGGCGTGCGCGGTGTTCGCGCGGTAGGAGCGCTCGACGGCTACGGTGTGGACCAGCGTCTCGCGCGCCGACCACTCGCCCTCGCGTGGCGCGCGGTCCAGAGCCTCTGACCCTACGCCCGCCAGGAGACCGCGAAGATCGCCGTACGCGACCTGCGCCAGGCCCAGGATCCGCTGGGCTTCGGTCCCCGTGTAGTCGGTGCGCGCGCGGACCACCGCGTCCTGCTCCTGCTCGAGGGTCCAGTGGAGCAGCGCGTAGCGGACGTCGGCCCCCTCGCGGCCGCGCCAGCGCGCCGGCGCGCCGAGGTCGGCGTCGGAGAGCGACGCCAGGCGGGCGAGGATGCGCACGAACGCGTCCATCCGCGGGACGGTAGCGGGATCGGATCCGTGGCACGATCGGACGGATGCGACCTGCGCTATCGCTAGGGATGGCAGCCGCGCTCGTCTTCGCGGCCTGTGCCGCCCCGCCCGCGGCCCAGCCGGACGCGACGGCGGCCGGCGTCCGTGCCACCTTCGTGATCGCCAACGCCGCGGGGCTCGTCGCCCTCGACGCGGACTGCCGGCCCATCGGGCGGGTGGTCGAGCTGGCGCCCGAGGAGGCGCCCAGCACGCCGGCCCTCCATCCGGACGGGTCACGCCTGGCGTTCGCCGTCACGCGCCAGTCGGAGACGACGGGCTTCGGGACGGACATCGTCGAGGTGCGGCTCGACGGGACGGGCCTCCGGACGCTGCTCGAGCACGAGGCCGAGAACGTCTTCTACGCCAGCCCCCGCTACGACCCCGCGGCCGACGCGTTGTACGTGCACCGGCGCGCGGCGGTCATCAGGGACGGCGCGTACGTGGGCAACGAGGACACCATCGAGCGGGTGGACCTCGCGACCGGCGAGCGGCGCACGGTGGTGAGCGACGGCGCCGACCCGAC
>JBOGTE010000247.1:0-2601 GCA_050692015.1 Candidatus Limnocylindria bacterium | reverse complement strand
TCCACCAAGTCCGTCGACATCGCCACGGCGAAGAGGGCGGTCGCCCAGTAGTCGTGGTTGGGAAAGTCCCAGGCGAAGAGGATCACGACGGCCGGCACCGCGGCCGCGCGTGCGACCGTGAGCTGGTCGGCGAACGGCATGCCCCGGAGCATACGCCCAGGGTTGGTGCGGCGATTTACATGGGCGGGCTCATCATCCGCTACGCGCTCGCCCAGGCCCAGCGAGACCACGGGCGCCTCCGGCCGTACCTGCTCGTCGAGGACGTGGTGACGATGGGAACGCCGCACGGCGGCGCGCGCTGGTTCACGATTTTTGCTCGTTCACGCAGTGCCGGCAGATGCGGGCTGGCCCGTGCGGCGCGCCTGACCGGCCACAATAGGCCGGTCGTGGCGCTTTTCGGGAAAGTCCTCGTCGCCAACCGTGGCGAGATCGCCGTCCGCGTCTTCCGCACCCTGCGGGAGCTCGGCATCGGCACGGTGGCCGTCTACTCGGAGGCCGACCGCGCGTCCCTCCATGCCGCGGTCGCGGACGAGGCGTACCTCGTCGGCCCGGGGGCCCCCGGGGAGAGCTACCTCCACCACGGGCGGATCCTCGACGCCGCGAGGCGGGCGGGTGCCGACGCGGTCCATCCCGGCTACGGCTTCCTCGCGGAGAACGCGGGTTTCGCGCGCGCGGTCGACGCGGCCGGGCTCGCCTGGATCGGCCCGCCCCCGGAGGCGATCGAGGCGATGGGCTCCAAGGTGACCGCGCGTGAGCTCATGCGCGAAGCGGGCGTCCCCATCATCCCGGGGACGACCGAGGCGATCGAGTCCGTCGAGGAGATCCTCAGGCTCGGCGAGGAGCACGGCTGGCCGCTGGCGATCAAGGCGTCGGCGGGCGGCGGGGGCAAGGGCCTGAAGGTCGTCGGCTCGGCCGAGGAGGCCGCGCGCGCGCTCGCCTCGGCGAAGCGCGAGGGGGAGTCGTACTTCGCGGACGCGACCGTCTACGTGGAGAAGTTTCTCGAGGATCCCCGCCACGTCGAGGTGCAGGTGCTCGCCGACGCCCACGGGAACGTCGTCCATCTCGGCGAGCGCGACTGCACCATCCAGCGGCGCCACCAGAAGCTCGTCGAGGAGACGCCCTCGCCGGCCGTGACGCCCGAGCTGCGCGAGCGCATCGGCGCGATCGCGGTCGACGCCGCGCGCGCCGTGGGCTACCGGGGCGCGGGGACGATCGAGGGGCTCCTCGACCGCCTGGGCGACTACTTCTTCCTCGAGATGAACACGCGCATCCAGGTGGAGCACACCGTCACCGAGCTCGTCACGGGGATCGATCTGGTGCGCGAGCAGGTGCTGATCGCCGCGGGCGAGAGGCTCTCGTTCGGACAGGAGGACGTCCGCTTCTCCGGCCACGCGATCGAGTGCCGGATCAACGCGGAGGACGTCGCCAACGGCTTCCTGCCCGCGCCGGGCGTGGTGACCGGCTACCGCGAGCCGGCGGGCCCCGGGATCCGCGTGGACTCGGGCATCGTCGAGGGCTCGGAGGTCGTGGGGCTCTACGACCCCTTGATCGCCAAGCTCTGCGTCTGGGACACGAGCCGCGAGCGCGCGCGCCGCCGGATGCTGCGCGCGCTCGAGGAGTACGCGATCGAGGGGGTGACGACGCTCGTGGGCTTCCACCGGGCGCTTCTCGAGCATCCCTGCTTCGTCGAGGGCTCGACCTGTCACGGGATCGTCGAGAGCGCCGGCGTCGCGAAGCGAGCCCAAGCCTTCGCTGTGAGGAAGCCTGCGGCTCCGATGAGCGCGGCGCGCATGACGGACAAGAGCGTCGGCATCGAGCTGGACGGCCGCCGCTACGAGGTCAAGATCCTCCGCGCCGAGCCGCCGCACGCCGAGCTGGCGCGGAGGCGGCGCGAGCGGGTGGGCGGCGGCGCGCACCACGCGGCGGCGAAGGAGGCGGTCGTGAGTCCCATGCAGGGCACCGTCCTCGCGGTCGAGGTGGCCGAGGGCGACGAGGTCAGCGAGGGCCAGGTCATCTGCGTCGTCGAGGCGATGAAGATGGAGAACGAGATCACCGCGCACCG
Source organism: Candidatus Limnocylindria bacterium (assembly GCA_050692015.1). Classification (GTDB taxonomy): domain Bacteria; phylum Chloroflexota; class Limnocylindria; order P2-11E; family P2-11E; genus GWC2-70-10. The sequence continues at coordinate 539 of JBOGTE010000247.1, read as the reverse complement.
GCACGGGCAGGTGACGGGGCTCTCGGTCGCGGCCGGGGAGGCGGTCAAGACCGGCCAGGTCATCTGCGTGGTCGCCCAGGCGTGCGAAGCCAGCGCCGACGGCGACTGAGCGCCTCTCGATCGGGGTCAGGTCTTGCATTCGCGCACCTCGCGCACGCGGAGGGAACGTGCTGGGGGTGTAAGGCGTGCCTTACAAATCGGGTACGCTTAGAGCCGTGGCGGTCAGCATCGAGGACATGGCCGGCGTGGCCAAGCGCGCTCTTTGCGCCAACGCCTCCTACGAGAGCGCGGAGTCCCAGGCGGCCACCGCCAGTCGCATCGACCACTGGATCCTCGTCGAGTACCGCGGGCTCTGGGACCGCGACGTGCTCGGCGGGAGCCTCCTCTCGCCCGAGCTGAAGGCGCACCTGCACCGCCAGCTGCGCACGCTCGGCGACGCGCGGCTTCTCTTCGTCAAGAAGCCGGAGAGACGCTCCCACAGTCGCCGGCAGCTCTTCTTCGGCACCTCGAAGCCGGGGGAGGAGCGCTTCTTCCAGCTC
>JBOGTE010000246.1:0-2626 GCA_050692015.1 Candidatus Limnocylindria bacterium | reverse complement strand
TTGTCGACGAACTTCTGGATGAGCCACGGGCATGCGACCCGGTCCACGCGGGGGTGCTCGCGCGTGATCCACTTCATCGCTCTGTACCTTCCTTCGTCCCTCGCAACTCATTGTCAGTGTCGTCTCGTGCCGCCGGCTGCTGCTCATGTAGACCATGCCGACCTGTCTCACGGACGCGCGACGACGGCTCCCTCAGACAGCGCGGAGAATGGCGCCAGGGTGAGCCTCACCGAATACCAGCGCAAGCGCGACTTCAAGAAGACCCCGGAGCCGAAGGGCGGCAAGCCGGAGCCCACGCCGAAGCTTCGCTACGTGGTGCACCGGCATCACGCCACGCGGCTGCACTGGGACGTACGGCTCGAGATGCGCGGCATCCTCGCGTCGTGGGCCGTGCCGCAGGGTCCGCCGCTCGAGGCGGGCAAGAGACGGCTCGCGGTCCACACCGAGGACCACCCCATCGAGTACCTGACCTTCCACGGGGTCATCCCCGACGGGTACGGCGCCGGGACGATGACGATCTGGGACACCGGCGAGTACGAGATCGTCGAGGAGCGACGCGACAGGTCTGGGAATGAGAACGAGTACAAGGTCCGCTTCCACGGCAAGCGGCTCACCGGCGAGTACGTCCTGGTCAAGACGAAGCAGAACGAGGGCCGCGACTGGCTCATGATCCTTCACGGGTCCGCCCCGAAGGATCACCCGCTTGACCGGAAGGTGCAGCCGATGCTCGCCACGTCGGCGGACGAGCCCTTCGACTCCAGAGACTTCTCGTTCGAGCCGAAGTGGGACGGCGTGCGCACGATCGCGTTCGTGGACGGCGGCGTGGTGCGCCTCCAGACACGCAACCTCCTGGACTGCACGGCGCAGTACCCGGAGGCGCACGGGATCTCCGAGGCGCTGACCGGCGCGTACCAGGCGATCGTGGACGGCGAGGTCGTCGCGCTCGACGAGAAGGGCGTGCCCTCGTTCCAGAGGCTGCAGGCCCGCATGCACGTCCAGGACGAGGGCAAGGTCCGGAAGCTGCGCCGTTCCACGCCGGTCGTCTATGAGGTCTTCGACATCCTCTGGGCCGACGGCGACGACCTGACGCGCGCTCCGCTGCGGGAGCGGCAGAAGCGGCTGGTCGCGGCCGTAACGCCGATGGGCGCGGTCCGCCGGCACGAGCCGTTCGAGGGCGAGGGGAAGGCCCTGTTCGAGGCCGCGCGGGAGCAGGGCCTCGAGGGCATCGTCGCCAAGCGGCTGGACTCGCCGTACGTCGAGGGGCGCTCCGCGGCCTGGATCAAGGTCAAGGCGCAGCGCTCCATGGAGTGCGTCATCGGCGGGTGGACCGCCGGTCTCGGCGGGCGCTCGAACACCCTCGGCGCGCTTCTCGTCGGCGTGTACCGCGACGGGAAGCTCATACCGGTCGGCCATGTCGGCACGGGCTTCGACGAGCGGACCCTCAAGGACCTCCTGGCGCTCCTGCGCGAGCGCGAGAGCCCCACGTCCCCCTTCGCCAAGGCGCCGAAGGTCAACCAGCCGGCCCGCTGGTGCCTGCCGGAGCTGGTGTGCGAGGTCCGCTACTCCCAGATCACCAGCGAGGGCATCCTCAGGCACCCGGCGTACCTGGGGCTGCGCGCGGACATCGACCCGAAGGAGGCCACGGGCGAGGAGCGCACGGCCAGCGCCCTGCGGGCGCAGCGCGAGGCCGAGCGCGAGTCGAAGGCGCCGAAGGCGAAGGCGGCCGCGGCGAAGAAGGTGCCGGCCGTCCTCCAGGTCGAGGGCCGCGAGATCAAGCTCACCAACCTCGAGAAGGTGCTCTGGCCCGAGGACGGCTACACCAAGGCGGACCTCATCCGGTACTACGTGGACGTCGGTCCGTACCTGGTCCCGTGGGTGCGGGACCGGCCGCTCACGATGAAGCCGTTCCCCGACGGCATCTACGGCACGACCTTCTACCAGAAGGACAAGCCGAGCTTCACCCCGAAGTGGATCTCGAGCTGGGTCGACCCCGAGGAGCCCGACAACGACTACGTCCTCTGCAACGACCTGGCGACCCTGGTCTGGCTCGCGAACTACACCGCACTCGAGATCCACCCGCGCCTCGCGCGCATCGACGACCCGGATCACCCCGACTATGTGATGGTGGACCTCGACCCGGCGGAGGGGAGCACGTGGGATCAGGTGAAGGAGGTCGCCGGCATCGTGCACGACGTCCTCGATGAGATGGGCCTCCAGGGCTTCCCCAAGACGACCGGCTCGCGCGGGATCCACGTGCTCGTACCCGTCGCGCGGAAGTACTCCTTCGAGGAGACGCGAGGATTCGCGGAGGCGGTCGGCAAGGCCGCCCGGGAGCGCCAGCCCAAGCTCGTGACCCTCGAGTTCTCGAAGGCGCGCCGGCGCGGCATCTACATCGACTACCTGCAGAACATGCGCGGGAAGTCCACCGCGGGGCCGTACAGCGTCCGGCCCAAGCCGCGCGCGCCGGTGTCGGCGCCGCTGCGCTGGGACGAGATCGCGGCCCTGGGCCGGCCGGACGCCTTCACCATCGCCAACATGCGCGACCGCCTCGCGGTCGTGGGCGACCTGCTCGCCCCGTCGCTCGAGCTCGCGCAGAAGCTGCCCAAGAAGGCGCTCGCGGCGGCGC
>JBOGTE010000245.1:0-2639 GCA_050692015.1 Candidatus Limnocylindria bacterium | reverse complement strand
CCGACTCGGATGCGCGCGACGGCGGGACCGGTGCGGTCCCCGCCGAGCGTGGCCGCGAGGTACCGCGAGACGACGGCGGTGCCCTCCCGGACCGCGGCAAGGTCCTCCTCGGAGACGGCGGGGCCGACCTGGAAGTCGAGGCCCGCGGGCGGGGGCAGGGCCGAGCCGGTCGGACCCCGGCCGGCGTCGCCCTTCAGCGCCGGTGGCCCGGTCGGCTCCGGCGACGGCGGCACCGTCGATGCGGCTGCTTCGGTCGAGGCCGCGGCCCCCGGCGTCGCGCTCTCCTGCGCCAAACCAGAGGGCGCGCCGGCGCACGCGGCCAATGAGAGGAACAGTGCGAGCGCGCCGAAGCGGGTGCTCATCCTTCGAGTGTGAGGGCCGACGGCGAGTGTGACGGGCGCGACACGCGACCGCCTGCCCGGCCGCTACGCTCTGACGCATGCTCCCCCGCTCGGTCGATCGCGTCACCCTGCTCGCTTTCCTCGTCGCCACGGTCATCCTCGGCGCCAATTGGGTCGGAGTGCGCTTCTCCAACCGCGAGCTCCCACCCTTCTGGGGCGCGGGCATCCGCTTCACCGCGGCCTCGGCCGTCCTCTTCGCCGTGGTCGCGCTGCGCGGGATCGCGCTCCCGCGCGGCCGCGCCCTGGCCGGCGCCGTCCTCATCGGCACGCTCATCTTCGGGGCCAGCTTCGCCCTCCTCTACTGGGCGCTGGTCGCGGTGCCGGCGGGCATGACCTCGGTGGTCTTCGCGACGCTGCCGCTCATCACGCTCTTCGTCTCCGTCGCCGCGGGGTTCGAGCGCATCACCCGGCAGGCCATCCTGGGCGCGCTCATCGCGATCACTGGGCTGGCCATCATCTTCGGCGCCCAGATCACCGCCGACATCGAGGTGATCCGGCTGGCCGCCATCCTCCTGGGCGGCCTGGTCTCGGCCATCGCCACGGTCGTGGTGAAGTCGTTCCCGCGCACTCACCCGGTGGCGACCACCTCGATAGCCATGGGCACCGGCGCGGTCTTCCTGCTGATCACCTCGCTGATCGTGGGCGAGCCCAGGGCGCTGCCCTCCATGACCGATACCTGGCTGGCCCTGGCGTATCTAGTCACGAGCTCGACGATCGGCTTCTCGCTCCTGACCTTCGTGGTCCTGCGCTGGACCCCCTCGGCGAGCTCGTACGGCACGGTCCTCTCCCCGGTCGTGGCCATCGTCCTGGCGACGCTGCTGGCGGGCGAGGTCTTCGGGCCGGTGTTCTTCCTGGGCGTCGCGGTGGTCGGGCTCGGGGTGTACGTCGGAGCGCTGGCGAAGACCGCGCGCATCGCATCGGTACCGCCCGACGCACCGGCGACACCGGCGAGCTGAGCCGTCCGCCCCGGGATGAAGCCACCCACCCTCCGCATCTCGCTCCAGGACGCGCGGCGGCTCGCGGTCAGCGGCCAGCGGCTCGCCGGCGGGCGTCCGAAGCCGACCCGCGCCGGCGCCATGGAGGTCGTCCGAAGCATCGGCTACCTCCAGCTCGACCCCACCAACGTCGTCGCGCGCAACCCGCAGCAGATCGTCTGGAGCCGGCTCGGCTCCTACGACGTCACGATCCTCGAGGACCTTCTCGTGAAGCACCGAGAGCTCTTCGAAACGGTGTCGCTGATCCTGCCCACGAGCGACCTCGCGCTCCATCACGGCGCGATGCGCGCCTACCGCCGCGCGACGGACCTCGGGCCACGCCCGGTGAAGATGGCGGGCGGGTACTTCTCTTACGGCGCCGGCGCGGGCGGTGGGACCTGGCCTACCCGCGCCGCGAAGTTCCTCCACGCCAACCCGCAGCTGCGCCGCTACGTCCTCACGCGCCTGAAGCGCGAGGGCCCGCTGCCGCTCACGGCCTTCGAGGACCGGTCCACCCAGAGCTGGACGTCCGGCGGCTGGAACGACGAGCGGAACGTCACGATGATGCTGGCCATCCTCATGCGGCGCGGTGAGGTGGTGGTAGCGGGGCGCCGCCGCGGCCACAAGCTCTGGGGTCTCGCCGACGGCTGGCTACCGGTGCCCGAGCGGCTCTCGCCGCTGGAGATCGAGAAGCGCGCCACGGAGCGCGCCATCCGCTCACTCGGCGTCGCGACGATCCGGAACCTCAAGTGGCACTACGCCTTCGCGCGGTACGTGACCGTCCGGGCGATCACGGCACTCGAACGCGAGGGCCGCCTCGTCCGCGTCGTCATCGACGACGACGGAGCGGAGGGCGCCGAGCGCGTCCGCATCGCGCCGATGCGAAAGCGGCCGGTGGCCGCGCCGAAGCGCGCGGACGCGATCTTCTACTCGACCGGGGACATCCAGCGCCGCCTCCGCGAGGTGCGGGAGGGCTGGGAGGGACGGACCACGCTGCTCTCGCCCTTCGACAACCTGGTCATCGACCGCGACCGCGCCGACCTGCTCTTCGACTTCTTCTACCGCATGGAGATCTACGTGCCGCCCGAGCTGCGGAGGCGCGGGTACTGGGCCATGCCGATCCTGCACGGCGACCGGATCGTCGGCACGGTGGACCCCCGGATGGACCGCGAGCAGGACAGGCTGGTCGTGAACCGGGTGGTCGCGGAGCCGGGCGCGCCCGGCGGCCGCGCGGTGCGCCGCGCCGCCCTGGGCGCCGTGGAGG
>JBOGTE010000244.1:0-2717 GCA_050692015.1 Candidatus Limnocylindria bacterium | reverse complement strand
GCCCCCGGCTCAAGGCGCGCGCGCTCCTGCTCCGCGCCAAGGCGATCGCCGCGAGCGACGCGCCGGTCACGCAGATCCGCCGCGCGTTCGACGAGGCCATCGAGGCCCACAAGGACGAGAACCCGCGCGAGCGGGCACGGGCACATCAGACCTACGCCGACGCGCTCGCCGCTCGGAGCCAGGACAAGGACGCTTTCGCCCAGGCGCGGAAGGCCTTGGAGCTCGTCGGGCCCAAGATCTAGCGAGGCAGCACCTACGCACGGTCGCAACGCGGTGACGGCGACCTGGCGGCCACCTCGGCGCCAGCGCGCGCCGATAGACTGGGCTGGGTGACGCGGGAGGAGCGGTTCGGCAAGGAAGGTTTGGCCTTCGACGACGTCCTCCTGATCCCCAGCCGCAGCGACATCCTGCCCACGCAGGTCTCGACGAAGACCGTCCTCACGCGCGCCATCGAGCTCGACATCCCGATCGTCTCGGCCGCCATGGACACCGTGACCGAAGCGCCGATGGCCATCGCGCTCGGCAAGCTCGGCGGGCTCGGCGTCATCCACCGCAACCTGCCGGTCGAGGCGCAGGCGGCCGAAGTGCAGAAGGTCAAAGCGGCCAGCGTTCGGGTGGGCGCGGCGGTCGGTGTCTCGGGTGACGCCGACGAGCGCGTGGCCGCGCTGGTGGCCGCGGGCTGCGACCTCATCGTCGTGGACATCGCGCACGGCCACTCCGCCGGCGTCATCCGCATGGTCGAGAAGATCAAGGCCCGCCATCGAGTGCAGGTGGTGGCCGGCAACGTCGTCACCGCGGAGGGCGCCGAGGACCTCATCGCCGCCGGCGCGGACTGCGTCAAGATCGGGGTGGGGCCGGGGGCGATCTGCACCACGCGCGTGGTGGCGGGCGCCGGTATGCCGCAGGTCACCGCCATCTTCGACTGCGCGGAGGCCGCCGCCCGGCACAACATCCCCGTCTGCGCCGACGGCGGGATCCAGCACTCGGGCGACATCGCGAAGGCCATCGGCGCGGGCGCTTCCACGGTCATGCTCGGCGGGCTGCTCGCGGGCGTCGATGAGTCGCCGGGCGAGCTCGTTCAGACATCCGAAGGACGCTTCAAGTCATATCGCGGGATGGGCTCGATGGGCGCCATGGAAGGGCGCCGCTCGCGCGACCGCTACGGCCAGGGGGAGGTCGGCGACTTCTCCAAAGTCGTGCCCGAGGGCGTGGAAGGACACGTCCCGTCGGTCGGGCCCCTCGCCTCGTTCGTCCATCAGCTCATCGGCGGACTGCGCGCGGGCATGAAGTACGCGGGCGCGGCGTCGATCGACGATCTGCGCACCTCCGCGAGGTTCGTCCGCATCTCCGGCGCCGGACTCCGGGAGTCACACCCGCACGACGTCCGGATCACCACAGAGCCGCCCAACTACCGGATCCGGGCCTGATGCCGTTCGCGGCCGAGCGCGACCTCGCCCTCCGCGCGATCGACACAGCGAGGACGAGGGGGGCGACCTATGCCGACACTCGGTTCGTCCGCCGGAACGTCGAGGACGTGTTCATCAAGAACGGCGGCCTCGACAACGTGGACCGCACCGACACCTTCGGCTTCGGGGTCCGCGTCATCGCGGACGGCGCGTGGGGCTTCGCGGCCTCGCACGTGACCACTGCCGCGGAGGTGGACCGGGTCGCTGCGCTCGCCGTCGAGATCGCGCGGGCCTCCGCCCTCACGAAGTCGGCCGACGCGCGCCTCGCGGAGACGCCGCCCGGCAAGGGCACCTACAGCACGCCGGTCGCGATCGACCCGTGGTCGCTCTCGTTCGAGGACCGCGTGGGCGAGCTCCTGGCCGCGGAGGCGGCGCTGCGCACCGTCAAGGGACTGCGCACCACGCGCGCGAACTACGAGATCTGGCGCGAGGAGAAGCTGTTCCTCTCGAGCGAGGGCGCCGACGTCGAGCAGACCCTGACGGAGACCGGCTGCGGGATCAGCGCCGAGGCGGTCGGCGACGGGGAGCTGCAGATCCGCTCGCACCCCGCGGCGGGCGGGCGCAGCCAGAACGCCGCGGGCTGGGAGTGGGTGCGGCGCTGGGACCTCACGGGGAACGCGCCGCGCATCGCCGAGCAGGCGGTGGCGCTCCTCACCGCCAAGCAGTGCCCGCAGGACGTGCGCACGACGCTCGTCGTCGGCAGCGCGCAGCTCATGCTCCAGGTGCACGAGAGCTGCGGGCACCCCATCGAGCTGGACCGCGCCCTCGGCACGGAGGCCGCCTTCGCCGGCACCTCCTTCCTGACCACCGACAGGCTCGGCAGCTTCCGCTACGGCAGCGACCTCGTGAACATGCGCATCGACTCCACCTCGCCGGGCGGCCTGGGCACGTTCGGCTGGGACGACGAGGGCGTCGCTGCCACCGAGGGCCTCGCGGTGAAGGACGGCATCTTCGTGGGCTACCTCATGAGCCGCGAGACTGCGGCGGCGCTGGGCACGCGCTCCAACGGCACGATGCGCGCCGACGGGTGGGCGCGCCTGCCGCTCATCCGGATGACCAACGTCTCGCTGGCGCCCGGCACGTTCGGCACCCTGGACGAGCTCATCGCCGACACCGACGATGGCCTCTTCGTAGACAACAACCGCTCCTGGTCCATCGACGACAGGCGCCTCAACTTCCAGTTCGGGACGCAGATCGGCTGGGAGATCAAGAACGGCAAGCTCGGAGACATGGTCCGCAACCCCACCTACA
>JBOGTE010000243.1:0-2717 GCA_050692015.1 Candidatus Limnocylindria bacterium | reverse complement strand
CCTCTGGCGCGACCTGGCGCGGGCGGGCCTGGGCCGCGACGGCGGCATCGTCGCCCTCGGCGGCGGGGCGACGGGCGACCTCGCCGGCTTCGCCGCGGCCACCTATGCGCGAGGCGTGGCGGTCGCCCACGTGCCCACGACGCTCCTGGCGATGGTGGACTCGGCCATCGGCGGGAAGACCGCCGTGGACCTTCCCGAAGGAAAGAACCTGGTGGGCGCCTTCCACCCGCCGGCCGCGGTGCTCGCGGACCCGGCCGTGTTGGCGACCTTGCCCGCGCGCCAGGTGTCGTCGGGCCTGGCGGAGGTGGTCAAGACCGCGTACCTGGCGGACCGCGAGAGCGTGCTTCAGACCGCCCGCTCCATCGAGGGCGCGCTCCGCCGGGATCTCGCGCCGCTCACCCTGCTGGTGTCGATGTCGGCCGAGATGAAGGCCGCGGTCGTCAGCGCCGACGAGCGCGAGGCGGGCCTGCGCGAGATCCTGAACTTCGGGCACACCTTCGGGCACGCCTACGAGGCCGCCCGCGCCTACGAGGTGACGCACGGCGAGGCCGTGGCGGTGGGCATGGTCTTCGCGAGCGCGCTGGCCGAGACGCTGGGGCTCGCGCCGGCGAGCTTCCGCTCGGGGCTCGAGGAGGTCCTCCGGTCGGCCGGGCTTCCGGTGCGGGCGCGCATCCCGGCGCGAGCGTGGCCGCTCCTGGTCCTCGACAAGAAGGCGCGCCGCGGCAGCGTGCGCTGGATCCTCCCGCGGCGCATCGGGCGGTTCAGCGAGGTGACCGGCGTCGGTCTGCAAGACCTCCGGCGTGCGGCGCGGGTCGTCGAGGGTCGCGCGGCATGACCCAGGCGAAGATCCTGCTGGTCAACGGCCCCAACCTGAACACCCTCGGCGCGCGACAGCCGGAGATATACGGGACCAGGACGCTGGAAGAGGTCGAGACGCGCTGCCGGGAGATGGCCTGGGCCGCGGGCGCATCGCTCCTGTCGATGAGCTCGAACCACGAGGGCGCGCTCATCGACTTCCTTCAACTGCACGCCGATGCCAAAGGTGCGATCATCAACCCCGGCGGCCTCGCGCACACTTCCGTGGTCCTGCGCGACGCCGTCGCGGCCTGCGCGTTCCCCGTGGTCGAGGTGCACATCAGCGACATCACGTCGCGTGAGCCGTTCCGCCGCCACAGCTACCTGACGGAGGTCACGGCGCACCAGGTGATCGGCCAGGGGGTCGCGGGGTACGAGACCGCGCTCGGGTGGCTGCTGGAGCGCATCAGGGAGACGCCTTCGTGATCTCGACCGGTGAGATCAAGCGCGGCATGACCATCGAGGTGGACGGGAACCTCTACCAGATCCAGGAGTTCCAGCACATCAAGATGGGCCGCGGATCGGCGCAGGTCCGCATGAAGCTGCGGAACATACGCAAGGGCGACACGATCGAGCGCACCGTGCAGGCCGGGGAGCGCTTCACCCGGGCGCGCCTCGACCACCGCGACGTCCAGTACCTGTACCGGGAGGAGGACCACTACCACTTCATGGACACGACCACGTACGAGCAGCTGATCCTCGACTCGGACCAGCTCGGGGACGTGGCCAGCTATCTGACGGACAGCATGGTCGTGCAGCTGAACGAGTACCAGGGAGAGGCCATCGGCGTCGAGATCCCGGCGAACGTGGTGCTGCGCGTGGCGAGCGTGGAGTTCGGGGTGAAGGGCGACACCGCGACCGGCGCCATGAAGCGCGCGACGCTGGAGTCGGGCCTGGTGGTGAGCGTGCCGCTCTTCGTGAACGAGGGGGACAAGGTGCGCGTGGACACCCGGACCGGCGAGTACGTGGAGCGCGCGCAGTAGTGGCCGCACCCGTGGTCAGGCCCGACCGTGTGATCACGGTCGGCAGCCTGACGGTGAAGATCGCCGCCCGGCTCCAGTCGACGGACGAGTTCAAGGACCTCTGGGTCGAGGGCGAGGTCAGCGAGCGGACCATCTCGGTCGCCGGCCACGTGTACTTCACCCTTCGCGATCCCGCCGGCCAGATCCGCTGCGTGCTCTTCGCCTCGAACGCCACCAACATCCCGCTCACGCCCCAGAACGGGGCGCGCCTCATCGCCCACGGCTACGTGGAGGTGTACCCGCGCGACGGCCGCTATCAGCTGCGCTGCGATGACCTGCTGCCGGCGGGCGCGGGCGAGGCGCACCTGCGTCTCGAAGCGCTCAAGCGGCGACTCGACGCCGAGGGTCTGTTCAAGGTCGAGCGCAAGCGCGCGCTCCCGCCGCATCCCCGCCGGGTGGGCGTGGTGACGAGCCAGGTCGGCGCGGCCTGGCGGGACATCCAGACGGTGGTAGCGCGGCGCGACCCGGGCGTGGAGCTGGTGCTCGCCGCCGCGCTGGTCCAGGGGACCGAGGCGGTCGTCTCGATGATCGGGGCGCTGGACGGGCTGGCGCAGCTGCGCGGCCTCGACGCGGTCATCGTGGCGAGAGGCGGCGGGGCGAGCGAGGACCTCTGGCCGTTCAACGACGAGGCGCTGGTGCGCGCGGTCGCCCGCAGCCCCTGGCCGGTCTGCAGCGGCGTGGGCCACGAGACGGACGTGACGCTGGTGGACCTCGTCGCTGACGTGCGCGCGCCGACGCCGTCGGTGGCCGCGGAGCTGGTGGTCCCGGACGCGAGCGCCACGCGGCAGGCGGCCGTCCGGCTCCGCCGCCGTCTGGACGCACGGGCACGCGACGCGGTGG
>JBOGTE010000242.1:0-2730 GCA_050692015.1 Candidatus Limnocylindria bacterium | reverse complement strand
GAAGAGGCCCAGCAGGAGCGGCACGAGCGCCGCGCCGGCTCCCAGCAGGCCAACGAGCGCGCCGCGCCAGGGTCCGAGCAGCGTCCCCTGGCCGGTCACGATGGCCAGTAGCGAGAGCAGCGCGAATGTGAGTATCGCGATGGCCGCGACCTCGCCGCCCAGCCGGCGCTCGGGCGGGGCCGTCGCGGGCACCGCGCCACGGCGGGTCGAGCGCTTTCCGTTCCTCATGTAGCGAAAGCCTAACTAGTAGTGCGCGACCGGACGAGGCTCAGAGTTGCATCAGTACAGGTATGACCATCGGCCGGCGCTTGGTCCGCTCGTAGAGGTAGGCGCTGACGCTCGAGTGGATCTCGTCCCGCAGCGCCGAGACCTCGGCGAGGTGGTCGCCGGTCTGCGCCTGCGCCAGGCCCTGCGCGATCCGCTGCTTGGACCCCTCGATGATCTCGGCCGCGTCCTCCTCGGGCACGAAGCCCTTCGTGACGATGTCGGGCCCGGCCACGACGCGGCCTGTCTGCCTGTCGATGGACAGGACGATCAGGAAGATCCCGTCGCTGCCGATCGACCAGCGGTCGCGCATCACGCTCTGGGTCACGTCCCCCACCCCGATGCCGTCCACGTAGACCTGGCCCGAGTGGACCCGGCCGTCGAGGCGAGCGCCACGCTCGTCGAAGCGGAGCACGTCGCCGTTCGTCATCACGAACGCCTTCTCCGGGGCGACGCCGAGGTCGATGGCGATGCGCGCGTGGCGGACGAGCATCCGGTACTCGCCGTGGATGGGAACGAAGTGCATGGGGCGGAGGATGTTCAGAAGCAGCTTCAGCTCCTCCTGGCTGGCGTGCCCGGACACGTGCGGCCGCGTGTGCGGCTCGTAGACCACCTCGGCCCCCAGCTTGAAGAGGTTGTCCACGGTACGGGTCACCAGTTCCTCGTTCCCGGGGATGGGGCTGGAGGACATCACGACGGTGTCGCCCTCCTTCACCGCCACGTGGCGGTGGTCGCCCAGGGCCATGCGCGAGAGCGCGCTGGTGGGCTCGCCCTGGCTGCCGGTCGTGATGATGCAGATCTGGTCGTCCGGCAGCTTGGGGAGGTCGCCGGGATGGACGAGCGCGCCGGGCGGCACGTCGAGGTAGCCGAGCTCGCGCGCGGTGCGCGTGTAGTTCTCCATGGAGCGGCCGATGATCGCCGTCTTCCGGCCCCAGGCCGAGGCGATGTCCACGATCTGCTTGATCCGCGAGATGTTCGAGGCGAAGGTCGTGGTGATGAAGCGGCCGGTCGTGCGGGCCATGATCCCCTCGAGGATCTCGCCGACATGGCGCTCCGAGGGCGTGTAGCCGGCGGTCTCGGCGCGCGTCGAGTCGGAGAGGAGCAGCAGGACGCCCTTGGCGGCGATCGCGGACAGGCGGGCGAAGTCGGTCTGCCGGCCATCCACCGGCGTGTGGTCGAACTTCCAGTCTCCGGAGTGCACGATCGTGCCGTAGGGCGTGTCGATGGCCAGCCCCACCGCGTCGGGGATGCTGTGACAGACGTTGTAGGCGTTGCATCCGAAGGGGCCTACCGAGAACGGTGTGCCCGGCACGATCTCGTGCAGCTTGGCCCGGTCGGCCAGCCGGTGCTCCTTCAGCTTGGTGCGGATCAGCCCGAGCGTGAGCTTGGTGCCGTGGACGGGGACGTCCGGCAGGTCGCGCATCACGTAGGGAAGCGCGCCGACGTGGTCCTCGTGCCCGTGGGTCATCACGATCCCGCGCACCTTGGCGCGCCGCTCGCGCAGGTAGGTGATGTCGGGGATCACGAGGTCGATCCCGAGCATCTCCTCGTCCGGGAACATGAGGCCGGTGTCGATGACGACGATGTCCTCGCCCAGCTCGAGGGCCATCATGTTCTTCCCCACCTCGCCTACGCCGCCGAGGGGGATGATCCGCAGGGCCTCAGCCACCGGTGGCCTTCCCGAACAGCGTCATCTGGTCGGCCGGGCGGGCCGGCTCTGGATCGGCCGCGGGTGCGGTCGCGAGGAAGATGGCCAGCGAGGCGAAGTCGGCCGCCACGACGGGTCGCAACCTCGCGTCCCGCAGCGCGGCCGCCGGGTGGAACATCGGAAAGACCGTCACGCCGCCGGCCACGCGCGGCCTCCCGTGGATCCGCGAGATCGACTCGCCGGGGAAGAACTTGCCCATCGCGTGGCGGCCCAGCGTGACCAGCACGCGCGGCCCCAGGGCCTCCAGGTGCCGGCGCAGCCAGACGTCGCAGGCCGCGACCTCCTCCGGGAGCGGGTCGCGGTTGCCCGGCGGGCGGTGCCGCACGACGTTCGTGATGAACACCTTGGTCCGGTCGAGGCCGATACCCCGGAGCATCTCGTCCAGGAGCTGGCCCGCGGCGCCCACGAAGGGGCGGCCCTGCTCGTCCTCGCTGCGGCCGGGCGCCTCGCCCAGGAAGAAGATGCCGCTCTCGCCGCTCCCCTCCCCCGGGACCGCCTGGCGCGTGCCCTTCCAGAGAGGACAGGCCCGGCAGGCCTGTATCTCGGCGGCGATGGCGGCGAGCACGTCCACGCGGGGGCCATTGTGCCCGTCACTGGGGGGACCGCCGCGCCAGGTAGAGGACGTCGGTGTAGGGCCGCGCCTCCTGCTCGACCACGTCCACGCGGAAGCCGGCCCGCTCGAACATGGCCACGGCCTCGGCTCGGGTCGGGAAGTGCACGCGGCGGCGCCGGGTGGACCTCGTCAGGCCGAGGCCGAT
>JBOGTE010000241.1:0-2749 GCA_050692015.1 Candidatus Limnocylindria bacterium | reverse complement strand
CGCCACGATTCAAGATCACGAATCCCCTGACTCGAGGGAGATCCAGTTCTTCCGCCAGCTGCTCGGCTCGATCGAGCGCTTCGGCTCCTTTACCGTACTGCTCGCGCTGGACGAAGATCCATCCGAGCGTTACCCAAGTGTCGGCAACCGCGGCGCGCTGACCGACCGTCTCGAAGAGATCGAGGGCCTTACGGGCGTATGCCAGTGCTGCCTCCTTGTCGCCCTGCTCGTAACGAGTGAGAGAAAGTGATTGGTACAGCCTGGCGATAGCAGCAGGATCTGCGGTGTCTTCGGCAAGGGCACGAGCGCGCTCCGCGCGAATCTCCGCGGAAGCGTCATCCCCGAGGCCGTGGTACATCGCCGCCAGGAGCTGATGGATCTCAAGCTCCAGAGTGCGGTCGATCACATCTCCGCGTTCGATCGCGTGCTCCGCTCGCAGGGCGAAGTTCACGGCTTCTCCGGTGGAGCGCAGACGACCGTGAGCGCGAGCGAGGTCAAAGAGCGTGCGCGCAACAAAGTCCTTTGCGCCGAGAGATCGGAAGGATCTCAGCGCATCGTCCAAGAGCTTGACGGCTTCTTGCGAAGGCGTGCTCTCGATCATGGCCCGGGCCTGCAGACGTTGGAAGCGCGCTCTCAATACGCCCGTCGCCTTCTTCGTCCAGGTGGAAGCGATGTCGGCGGCGACCTTGTGATGTCCAGCGCGGACCTCCTGCTCGGCACGCAGGAGCATGAACTCGATGTCCTGACGGTCCGTCGTCGGGGCCGCCAAGAGATCCGTGACCTCCACGCCCAGCCGGGTCGCGAAGATGTGCGCCGCGCGGAGCGAGATCCGAGTACGTCCTGTCTCGAGGAGGCTGATGAAGCCCTTGCTGAAGTCGGCGCCGGCGAGCTCAGCTTGCGTCATTCCGCGCGACGTCCGCAGCTCGCGGATCTTCAGGCCCACACCGGGATCGACCGGGCCTTTCGCTTTCTGGCGCACGATCCGCTTTGCTCTCGTGGCTACCGGCATGAGGACACCTCTCCCTGGTCTAGTCGTGGTCACCAACACTAGGGAGCCTATCTGACCGAGGTAAGAGAGAGTGGGCCCGCGCCCGTGCGTGGGCCCACCCCTCATCCCTGCCGCCCGCTAGCAGCCGCCAGCGTCCTGTGGCAGGCACGGACCGTTCGCCAGCGCGACCATCGCCAGGGCCAGGTTGAGCATCGCGAGGACCGCCGGAACCACCACCAGGACGCGGTAGGCGCGGAACATGGGTTGCCTCCCGACTTGCCGCCCGTCTCAGCAGGCGAAACAGTCGGCAGCAGACTACTGTGACTAGTCTGGTACTAGACACACAGGCGAGGCCGCTCGACCATCCCCGCCTGAGAGAGGCACGGTGACCGAACAACGCCCGGGCGGCGGCAGCCTGGCCGAACGACCGGTACGACCGGCCCAGAGTTCCCGCCGCAAGCGCACACGGGCGCTCCGCGACGAGCTTCGGCTCGCCGTGGCCCAGGGTGGCGGCATCAAGGCCCACTACCAGCCGATCGTGGACATGCACGACGGGCGCGTAGTTCGTCTAGAAGCGCTCGCGAGGTGGACCCATAAGGACCTGGGTCCGATCGCGCCGACGGAGTTCATCCCGGTCGCGGAGCGCGGGGGCCTCATCCGGGACCTCGGGTGGCGCGTGCTGGAGCACGCGATGCGGGACATGGCACCGTGGAGAGAGCGGTCCCCCGGCCTGCGCTGCGCGATGAATCTTTCCGCGGACGTCCTCGCCCAGCCGCATCTCGCCGGCGAGATCGACCGGACGCTCCAGAAGCTGGGCGCGTCGCCGGACCACCTCTCCGTCGAGATCACCGAGAGCGTCCTCGTCGCTCACGCGGACCGGACGCGGGACAACCTCGAGGAGCTTCGGAAGCTCGGCGTCCGGGTGGAGATCGACGACTTCGGCACGGGCTTCTCGTCCCTCCGCTACCTGCAGCTCCTGCCGGTGGACTCCGTCAAGATCGACCGGCAGTTCGTCGCGGGCATCTTCCACGAGCGCAAGAGCGAGACGATCGTCCGGGCGGTCGTCGGTCTGTGCCACGAGCTCGGGTTCGAGGTCGTCGCCGAGGGGGTCGAGGACGAGGCCACATGGGAGGTCCTCCGGGCGCTGGGCTGCGACAGCGCGCAGGGCTACCTCATCTCCGAGCCCATGCCTGCCGCTCAGATCCTTCCGTGGCTCGTCGGGTGGGAGGATCGGGCGCCGAGGCTCGCACCGACGCGAGATGGCGGAGCCGAGGCCAGTGCTCGCCGCTCGGTCCTCGTGGTCGACGACGAGCCGGCGATCCTCGCTCTCGTGAGCGAGCTCCTGACCATGGAGGGCTACAGCGTCCAGACGGCGGCGAACGGCGAGGAGGCGCTGCGCGCGGTCCAGCTGGACCTTCCGGCCCTCATCCTTCTCGACGTCCACATGCCGGTCCTCGACGGTGAAGGGTTCGTGCGCGCGCTCCGCTCGCGCGGCATCCGGCTGCCGGTGGTGATCATGACCGCGGGCCCGAGCGCCGAGCACTGGGCCCGCACGCTCGGAGCCGATGCCTCCGTCGCGAAGCCGTTCGGCCTGGACGATCTCCTACACGTGGCCGGGAGGTTCACCACACCGGGCCCACGCCCGCACTAGAGGAGCGTCGCGGTCCTCTCGGGGCCGATGCCCACCATGCGCACCGGCGCTCCGACGGTCTCCTCGATCCGGCGCAGGTACGACTTCGCCTGGACCGGGAGAAGCCCGCG
>JBOGTE010000240.1:0-2753 GCA_050692015.1 Candidatus Limnocylindria bacterium | reverse complement strand
GCTCGTGCCGGTCGTGGCCCTGGTGACCACGCCGTCGGCGCCCGTCGAGGCGCGCTCGACGCTGCGGCTCATGACCTACAACGTCCACCAGGGCTTCGACGAGGCCAACGCGCCGAGCCTCGACGGGCTCGTCGCCACTATCTCCGCCGAAGCCCCCGACGTGGTCGTCCTGCAGGAGGTCGCCCGCGGTTGGATGATCGCGCAGCAGCACGACGTGCTCACCGTTCTTGCGGAGCGCCTCGGGATGCAGTACGTGTTCGGGCCGACGATCGGAGAGCAGTGGGGCAACGCCGTCCTGTCGCGCCTGCCGGTGAGCGACGTGCGCTACATCTCATTCGCGAGGCAGCCCTTGCTGCGCCACGCCCCGCGCGGCGCGGTGCTCTTCCGCGTGGCGGACGTGCTGGTCGTGGCCACGCATCTCGACCACATCGCCGGCGCCAGCGACGTACGGCAGGGTCAGGTCCGCGCGATCCTCGACGCCTGGGCCGGCGCGCGGCCGGCGATCGTGGCGGGCGACCTTAACGCGGCCCCCGACAGCCCCGAGATGCGGATGCTCTCCGACGCCGGGTTCACCGATCTCGCCGCCGCCGCGGGAGCGGACCAGCCGACGTTCCCGGCACGAGAGCCGACCGAGCGGATCGACTACGTGTGGGGGATCGGCGTGGTGGGCTCGCAGGTGCATACCGCGGTCTCCACCGCATCGGACCATCGTCCTGTCGTGGTGAACATCGCCAGGGCGCCCTGAGCCCAGACCTGACAGCGCCCTAGACTTACCTCACGCCGCGGCGCTTCCTCCTCGGCGAGAGCCCACGAAAGGCGGCGCCGAACGGTGCCCGCCGAGCGCATGGAGGAGGTCGCCATCCCCCGTCCTTTCGTGCACCTGCACACGCACAGCGAGTACAGCCTCCTGGACGGCCTCTCGCGCATCGGCGACCTCGTTGCGCACGCGGGCGAGCTCGGGATGCCGGCCCTGGCCCTCACCGACCACGGCGCCCTCTACGGGGCCATCGACCTGTACACGCGGGCCACGGCCGCGGGGATCAAGCCCATCATCGGCGTCGAGACCTACGTCGCGCGGGGCAGCCGCTTCGACCGCGACGCCCGGATCGAGGGCCACGGGCGGCCCTTCCACCTCGTGCTGCTGGCAAAGGACTTCGAGGGCTACCAGGCCCTGGTGCGCATGGTCACGGCGGCGCACTTAGAGGGCTACTACTACCGCCCGCGGATCGACCGGGAGCTGATCCGCGAGAACGCCGGTCACCTGGTGGCGCTGTCGGCCTGCCTCCAGGGCGAGGTCTCGCGCGCCCTGCTCGAGGACGGCATCGAGGCCGCGTGCACCGCGGCGAAGGAGCACCGCGAGCTGTTCGGGGAGGGCAACTACTTCCTCGAGCTCATGGACCACGGTATCCCGGAGCAGAAGCGCGTCCTGGAGGGCCTCCGCGAGGTCGCGAAGCGCACCGGGATACCTCTGGCGGTGACCAACGACCTCCACTACGTCCGCGCCGAGGACGCCGAGGCCCAGGACGTGATGGTCTGCATCCAGAGCGGCAAGACCATCGACACGCCGGACCGCCTGCGGATGATCGACCACCCCGAGATCTGGATGAAGAGCGGCGACGACATGGCCGTTCTCTTCCCAAGAGATGGCGAGGCGCTCGACAACACGCTGCGCATCGCCGAGATGGTCGACATCAAGCTGCCCATGGGACAGCTCCGCCTCCCGGCCTTCACCGTTTCCGAGGGACGGACCCCGGACGAGCAGCTGCGGGCCATGGCCGAGGCGGGCGTCCGCGCCAAGTACCCGGAGGTCACGCCCGAGATCCGCGCGCGCGTGGACCGGGAGCTCGGGGTGATCTCCAAGACCGGCTACGCGGGTTACATCCTCATCGTCCAGGACTTCATCCGCTTCGCGCGCGAGCGCGGGATCCTGACGGCCGTCCGCGGCTCCGCCGGCGGGTCGCTGGTCAACTACGCGATCGACCTCACCGACATCGACCCGCTGCGGTACGACCTCATGTTCGACCGCTTCCTCAACCTCGAGCGCTTCACCCAGCCGGACATCGACGTGGACTTCATGGACAACCGCCGTGACGAGGTGATCGCGTACGTCGCGCAGAAGTACGGCGCCGACCGCGTCGCGCAGATCGGGACGTTCAACACCATGCTCGCGCGCGCGGCGGTCCGCGACGTCGCGCGCGTCCTGGGGATGGCGTACGGCGAGGCCGACCGCGTGGCCAAGGCCATCCCCTTCGGGACCGTCCTGAGCGACGCGCGCGAGATGGTCACGGAGATCAAGCAGCTCGAGTCCGACCCAAACGTGGGCCGCCTGCTCGACCTGGCCGAGAAGGTCGAGGGCCTGGTGCGCTCCACCGGGACGCACGCCGCGGGCGTGCTCATCACCCGCGACCCGCTGATCGACCTCGTGCCTCTGGAGCGCTCCAAGGGCAAGGCCGACGCGATCCAGACCCAGTACGAGGACAAGCAGCTGGAGGCGCTGGGCCTCCTCAAGTTCGACTTCCTGGGCCTCGGCAACCTGACGATCCTCGACCGGGGGCTGGCGCTGATACGCGAGAAGCGCGGCGTCGAGCTGCGACGCGAGGACATCCCGCTGGACGACCGGAAGACCTTCGAGCTGCTCGCCTCCGGCGAGACGACGGGCCTGTTCCAGCTGGAGTCTGCGGGGATGCGGCGCTACGTGAAGGACCTGCGGCCCGACCGCGTCGAGGACGTCATGGCCATGGTCGCGCTCTTCA
>JBOGTE010000239.1:0-2771 GCA_050692015.1 Candidatus Limnocylindria bacterium | reverse complement strand
GTGCCGCTCCGGCCGCCGCGCCGCAGGCCGTGGGGAACGTGGCCCTGCCTGATCCGACGGCCACGCCGGCGTCCAGCGGGGAGGCGGTGCGAGAGGCCGTCAGGGGGCCGGGCGGCGAGACGCGCGCCGAGGAGCGGGAGGACCGCGACGCCCGCGAGGCCCGCCAGGACCGCGAGGACGGGGGACGAGGGCCGGACGGCGAGAGGGCCGGCAAGCCGGGATCCCAGCTCCGCGAGGAGCTGGCAAAGGTCTCACGGGAGTTCCAGCGCGCGCTCGAGCAGATCCGCAAGAACCTCAAGGAAGCCCATGAGGCAAAGAAGAAGGCCAAGGAGCGCGGGCAGAAGACGCCAGCGCCGGCGGGGCAGCGGAGCGTGCGCTCCGACGGTGACGACCGCGGTCGTGACGGCCGCGACACCCGCGACAAGGACGAGCGTCCCCGTGGCGGACAGGACGGCGACGACGACCGGGACGACGGCGACGACCGTGAGGACGACGACTAGGCCGGGTCGGACCCCTCGCCGGCGACGGCACGCCGCACCAGGTCCAGCGCAGCCAGCACCGCGCGACGCCGGCCCTCGCCCGCGCCTCCGTATCTGACCACGGACGAGCGCTCCACCAGCGGCGTGCGCACGCGCACCGCCGCCTCGCCGGTCCCGGCCGCCTCGGTGAAGGCCTGTACCTCCGCTCCTAGGCCGGCGACCGCCGCGGCCAGGACGGGTCCCGCCGCGCCCGGACGCACGACCCCGCCGGCGTACCAGCCCTCCGGCTGCGCTTCGGTGATGGCGCGCGCCAACTCGCCGCCGGTCAAGCCCTCGGCGGTCGCCAGGCGCCAGGAGCGCTCCCCGAGAGCGCGCCCCACGGCACCACCGAGCGTGTCCCCGTCCACGCCCCACACGTAGCGGTCGATCAATTCGCGGATCCGGGACTCCATCTGCGCGATGCGCGCGTCGCGCGCGGCCGCGTCCGCGTCGCGGTCCGTGATGCGCACGTGCACGCCGTCGGACTTCGCGTACGTGGCGACCGTCGGCGCCGTGGAGCGGACGAGATCGCCGATGGTCTCCTCGAGCGTGGATTCGCCGATGCCCAGGAGCTTCAGCGTGCGCGATCGGATGGACGTCCCGGCGACCAGCACCGGCTCGACCTCGTGCTCCCACATGCGGGTCATCTCGCGCGGCACGCCGGGCATGGCGACGAGCGTCCGGCCGTCGCGCTCCACCAGCCACCCGGGCGCGGTTCCCAGCGGGTTCGCGAGCGCACGGCTGGACGGGATCAGCCAGGCCTGCTTCCGGTTGCGCTCGGGCATGGCGACACCGCGGGCGGCGAACCAGCGGCGGAGGTCCGCCTCGAGGGCGGGATCGACCGCCACCGTCTCGCCCAGCGCGGCGGCGACGGCCTCGCGCGTGAGGTCGTCCTCGGTCGGCCCGAGGCCGCCCGTGCACACGACCAGCTCGCTGCGCTCCCAGGCCCGGCGCACCGCCTCGGTCGCGCGCCCCAGGTTGTCGCCGACCGTGCTCATCCAGTGACAGTCGATGCCGAGAGCGGCCAGGCGGCCCGAGAGCCAGGCGGAGTTGGTATCGACGATCTGGCCCAGCAGGAGCTCCGTGCCGATGGAGAGAAGCTCAGCGCGCACGAGCGATGTCCCGCCCGGCCGCCCGGCTAGGGACGAAGCGAGATCGGCACGGCGCTTGCACCACCGGGCCTCCGAAAGACAGAACTCCCAACCCTTCCCTTCCTCACCACAGGCCCCGCCCAATAAAACGGCGGGGCCTCGTGGTTCCCGGCGGCGGTGGGGGCCTGACGTACGATAGGCCGCCCCCTGGAGGTGACCCGTGGCTACCGGCTACTGCGTCAAGTGCAAGGCCTCGCGCGAGATCCGGGACCCGAAGCAGATCACCATGAAGAACGGCCGCCCCGCCACCCAGGGGACCTGCCCCGTGTGCGGCACGCGCATCTTCAAGATCGGCGCCCCCGAGGCCGCCGCGGCCGCGCCGCCAGCCGAGGAGACACCCTCCTAGCTGGCCCCCGGCGCTCTCCGCTGGCCCCCGGCGCTCTCCGCTGGCCCCTGGCGTGCTCCGCCCGACGGCGGAGGTGAGCTCATGAAGGCCAAGGACGTCATGACCAAGGAGGTGGCCACGCTCGGCCCCCAGGCGACCCTGGGCGAGGCGGCCACCCTGATGCGCCAGGAGGACTGCGGGTCCATCCCCATCGTCGAGGGCACGCGCCTGGTCGGGATCGTCACAGACAGGGACATCGTCATCCGCGCAGTAGCCGCCGGGAAAGACCCCCGGACGACCAGCGTCTCCGAGGTGATGAGCGCCGACCCGGTCGTCATCAGCCCCGACACGGACGTGGACGAGGCCGCCGCGGTCATGGCCGAGCGCCAGGTCCGCCGGCTCCCCGTGGTGGAGGACGGGAAGCTCGCCGGGATCCTCGTCATCGGACAGATCGCGCGCCGCGAGCCCGACGAGCAGCAGACAGGCGAGACCCTGAAGGAGATCAGCCAGCCGAAGAGCGGGCTTGGGTCACACGCGAGGCAGTAGCGACCTTCCCCTCTTCTGATCCCATCGGTAGACTTGCTGGTGGGCCAGTAGCTCAGCGGTAGAGCAAAGGACTCTTAATCCTTCGGTCCAGGGTTCGAATCCCTGCTGGCTCACCGGGTAGAGGGAAGGGATCCATGCCGAAGTGTCCCGAGTGCGATGCCGACGTGTCCGTCGGCACCGACGCCGTCAAAGGTGAGATCGTCGCCTGCCCCGACTGCGGCGCCGAGCTGG
>JBOGTE010000238.1:0-2781 GCA_050692015.1 Candidatus Limnocylindria bacterium | reverse complement strand
CCCTCCACCAGGCCGCGCAGCCCGCGCCCGAGCCGAGCCCCTCGCCGGGCGGCGTGGTCCTGAGCCGCGCCTCGGCCTCGCTGGTCGCGGCCGCGGACGCCGTGGTGCCGGCGGTCGTGACGGTCATGAACCGCAGCGGCGGGAGCTTCGGCACCGGGTCGGGCGTGGTCATCGACCGGGCGAGGGGGTACATCGCCACGAACAGCCACGTGGTCGAGCGGTCGAGGTCCACGCGCGCCAGCTCCGACATCACGGTGGTACTGGCGAGCGGGCGCACCCTGGCGGCGACGGTCCTGGGGAACGACCCGGTCGCCGATGTCGCCGTGATCCAGGTCGAGGGCCCGCTGCCCGCCGAGGCCGTCCTCTCGAAGGAGGCGTTCCTGCCCATCGGCGCGGCGGTCATCGCCATCGGGACGCCCGGCGCCACCTCGACGACCAACCCCCTCGCCAACACGGTGACCAGCGGCATCGTCAGCGCCACCGGGCGGCGCATACCGCGCATCGACCTGAGCGACGTCGTGCTCGAGGACCTCATCCAGACGGACGCCTCGATCGGCCCCGGGATGTCGGGCGGGCCCCTCGTCCTGGTCGATACTCAGGAGGTGGTCGGGCTGATGACGCTCCTGGTGCGCGGCGACGCCAACCTCGGCTTCGCCATCCCCTCAGCGACCGTTATCCGCGTCGCCGAGCGCATCATCGCCGACAACGGGGGCTGAGTTAGGCACGCTCGCGGCGCTGGCGCTCGCGTACTGGCACTTCGCCCGGACGTTCCGCGGACCGCGCGAGCGCTTCTGGGAGCGCATGACCGAGACCGGCCTGACCCTCGGCGCGCTGGCCCTCGCGGGCGACGAGCGCGTGCGCCCGCGCTGGCGCGACCTGCCACTGGGCATCGGCGTCGCCGCCGGGCTCTTCGCCCTCTTCCAGGCCGGCGACCGCTTCGCGCGGGCGAACATGCCCCGCGGCGACGAGGAGATCCGGGAGATCTACGCCCTGCGCGAGATCGCGCCCCGGGAGGAGATCGCGGCGCGCCTGGCGACGGTGATCGGCCCGGCCGAGGAGCTCTTCTGGCGCGGCTGGCTCCAGCGGCGCCTCGCGGCCGGCCTGGGCGGCTTCGGCGGGTGGCTGGCGGCCGCCGCCGCCTACGGCGGCGCGCACCTGGTGACCGGCAACAAGACGCTCATCGGCGCCGCCAGCGTCGCCGGCCTCTACTGGGGTGCGCTGTCGGCCCTCCGAGTCCCCATGGGCGCGCTCGTGGTGAGCCACTCGCTCTGGGACATCTGGATCTTCCTGGTCGCGCCGACCGAGCCCGAGGTCGGCCCCGAGCCGGCCGAGGTGCCCCAAGACGGCCGGGAGATGCCCGTCTCCTAGCTGTCGTTCCAGGTGGTTTCTGAGACGGCGGTGAAAAGACGGTCCCGCCGGTGGCATCCTCGCGCCGGCGGTGCAGCGTGCACAGAGCGCTGCGCAGGGCTTCCATTCGCCAATTCCGATCGCTAGAGTCGGAATTAGCAGACTGAGGGGAGAACCAGCCGAGTGACCACCGCCACGCTCCCGCGCCGCCGTAGCCGGACCGCCGACCCGTACCGCGACACCGACGTCATCGACGCCTACGCGCCCCGGGCGAACCAGACGGTGGTCGGCCTCGTCTCGCTCCTCGCGGTGGCCACGGGCTGGTGGCCGCTCCTCTGGCTCCTGGCCGCGCAGCTGGCGATCGGGCTGACCTTCGGGCGCCGCTACTGCCTGCCCTGCCTCTTCTACTTCGAGGTCGTGCAGCCGCGCATCGGCGAGGGTCCTATCGAGGACTCGCGCCCGCCCCGCTTCGCCAACATCGTCGGCGTCGTGTTCCTCGGCGCGGCCACCGTCGCGTACGCCGCGGGCGCCCTGACCGTGGGTGCGGCGCTGGGGCTGATCGTCGCGGCGCTGGCGCTGCTGGCGGCAGCGACCGGCATCTGCGTGGGCTGCGAGATGTACAAGCTCGGCGCCCGTCTCCGCGGGATCGCTCGGCGGCCCTTCGACCGCGTGGACCTGGCCGAGATCGGCGCGGCGGAGGCCACGGGCGAAACGGTGGTCGAGTTCACGCACCCGCTCTGCACGGACTGCCGCGAGCTCGAGCGGGAGCTGCGCTTGGCCGGCCGCCGGGTCGTGACGGTGGACGTCTCGCGCCGGCCCGACCTCGCGCGCCGCTACGGGATCGCCTACGTCCCGACCGCGGTCGCGGTGGACGAAGCGGGCCGCGTCACCTCGCGCATCGCGGGGTAGCCAGCGGCCTCGTCCCGCATAGCGGGGTAGTCGGCGGCCCACCCTCGCGGACAGCACGCGTACCTCTAGCGGAAGACCGGCGTTCGCCACTCCGGGTGCCGGCGGTCCGCGCCGCGCGCGATGGCGAAGTACGACTCCGCGAGGCGCCGGGCGACCGGGCCGATCGACCCATCGCCCACGCTGCGCCCGTCGATGCGGACGCAAGGCGCCACCTGCGCGCCGGTGCCGGTGAAGAAGACCTCTTCGGCGATGTAGAGCTCCGTCCGGTCGATGTCCCGCTCGACGACCGTCAGCCCGAGCTCCTCGCGCGCCAGCGTCATCACGCTCTCCCGCGTGATGCCCTCGAGGATGTCCGCGGTGACCGGGGGCGTCACCAGGATCCCGTCCCGGAGCATGAACAGGTTGGAGCTTCCGCCCTCCGACACGTGGCCCGATGCCGTGAGGAAGATCGCCTCGTCGGCGTCGCGCTCGTTGGCCTCGTCCACGGCCAGGGCCGTGTTGACGTAGGAGCCGCTGATCTTGCCT
>JBOGTE010000237.1:0-2796 GCA_050692015.1 Candidatus Limnocylindria bacterium | reverse complement strand
GTCGGGACCTTCGCCGTCGCCGCGGTCGTGGCGGCCCTACTTGCGGTCCTGGTCGTGACGTTCCTTCCGGGCGCGGCGGGCGACCGCGCCCCCGGCTCGACGATCACCGGCAGCGTGCCGCAGATCGGGCAGAGCCTCGGCGAGCTGGAGGCGAGCGTGCGCGAGCGGCCGGGGGACATACCGACGCGGCTCGCGCTCGCGGAGGCGTACGTGGACGCACAGCGGGCCGGCGACGCCGCGGAGCAGTACCGCGCCGTCCTGGCGCTGGACGGCGAGAACGTGCCCGCGCTCAACGGCCTGGGCCTGCTCCTTTACCGCTCGGGCTCGCCCGAGGGGGCCCTCGCCGCGAGCGACCGCGTGTTGTCGCTGCGGCCGCGCGATCCGGACGCGCTGTTCCTGAAGGGACTGGTGCTCTACCAGGAGGAGAGGTTCACCGAGGCGGTCGAGGTGTGGGAGGTCTTCCTGGAGGTCGGCGAGTTCCACGGGGCCGCGCCGATGGTGCGCTCGCTCTATGAGGACGCGAGGACGAGGGCCGGTTCGAGCTGAGGCGCGGCGCTCGGACCGACGCGGTCGTTCAGCCCCGGACCCAGCAGTGCAGTCCCACTGATCGACCGCTCGTTTGAACGGAGGTCAGCACTGTGTTCGGGCCATCGATACGGAGATGTCACGGCCTCTACACCCCGCCAAGCGTACAAGCGACGTGGGCGCGGTGGGTGGCCGCCCGCTACGACCAGCGTCGCATCAGGTACGACGAACGTCTGAGCGCCGTTCGTGCGCCAGGCCGATGCGAGCAAGCGGGCCCAAGCACGAACGTATGCACCCATGAAGCAGCACACGCAGGCCGAGCTGGGACCCCTGCGCTGGATCGAGGGTATGAGCACACCGAACGCGCGTGTCTTGATCGTCGAAGATTCGATCGACGACACAGAGCTCGTGATCCGCGAGCTACGGAGAGCGGGCCTTGCGGTCGAATACCTGCGCGTCGAGACGGCGGACGCGATGGAGCGAGCACTCCGGGAGCGCCCCTGGGACGCGGTGATCTCCGACCATCGGTTGCCGGCCTTCAATTCGACCGCCGCGCTCGAGCTGCTGCGCCGTATGCGGATCGACATCCCGTTCATCATCGTCTCCGGATCGATCGGGGAGGAGCAGGCGGTCGCCGCGATGAAGGCCGGAGCGCACGACTATCTGCTCAAGTCCAACCTGAAACGCCTCCCGGCTGCGCTCGAGCGCGAGCTGCGCGAGGCCACGGGCCGAGGCGCACGACGCCGGATCGAGGCTGCGTTCGAGCATCGGACGCTCCACGACCCGCTCACCGAACTTCCGAACCGGCTCCTCCTGATGGACCGGCTCGCTTACGCGATAGGTGTCGCGGCCAGGAGCCGCGAGACTGTCGCGCTCGCCGTCGTCGACCTGGATGCCTTCAGGGAGGTCAACGAGGCATTCGGCCACGCGACCGGTGATCTGCTCCTCCAGCACGTAGCTACGCGGCTCGGAGCCGCCGTCCGAGCCAACGACACCGTCGCGCGGCTCGGCGAAGACGAGTTCGCGATCGTGATGCCGACCTTCGACGCCAGCCCCGAGGGCCTGGCCGCGGTCAAAGCCAAGCTCCAGGGCTGCTTCGGGGAGCCCTTCGATCTCGGGCGGGCGATGGTCGAGGTCCGTGGGAGCTTCGGGGTCGCGATGTTCCCCGACCATGGGCAGGGACCGGAGGAGATCATCGGGCTGGCGGACGCAGCGATGTATGCCGCGAAGCGCGCGAGCAGCGGGTTCTGCGTGTACGCCCCGGATCTGCCGATGGGCAGCTCGGACCGGATGGAGCTCCTGGGAGACCTTCGGCGCGCCATCGAACGCGATGAGCTCCTGCTCCACTACCAGCCGATCGTCCGCCTGGCATCGCGGCGGATGGAGCGGGTCGAGGCGCTGGTCCGGTGGGCGCATCCCACGCGCGGCCTGCTCGCGCCGGACCTGTTCATCCCGCTCGCCGAGCGGTCCGGGCTGATGACGCCCCTGACGGTCTGGGTCCTGGAGGCCGCCCTGAAGCAGTGCCTGGCCTGGCGGCAGGGCGGCCGCAAGCTCGACGTCGCCGTGAACATCTCTGCCCAGACGGTCAGCGGAGAGGACCTGGTGGGGATGGTGCGCGAGGCGCTGCGCCGAGCAGACGCCGAGGCGGCTTGGCTCCAGCTGGAGATCACCGAAAGTCTCCTCATGGCACAGCCTGAACGGGCTGCGCGCACACTCGGCGAGCTTCGGGCGATGGGCGTTCGCGTGTCGATAGACGACTTCGGGACCGGGTACTCCTCGCTCGCGTATCTCGATCGGCTGGCGCCGGACGAGCTGAAGATCGACAAGTCGCTCATCTCAGGGCTCGGCACCGATCCGAGCCGCACGGCGATCGTCCGTGCGACCATCGCGCTCGCCCACACGCTCGGCTTCGAAGTGGTCGCCGAGGGCATCGACGATGAGTCCACCTCCGCCAAGCTGAAGCGCTTCGGATGCGATCTGGCACAAGGATTCTGGATCTGCCGTCCGGTGGGGGCGGAGGAGGTCGCGCGCTGGAAGCCTCCGGCCACGCGGGCCCCCGCGCCGCGCCGGCGCGGGCCGGAACGTGCCATGATCGCCGCTCGAAGGCATGCGGGGTCGGCCGGGTCGTGACCTGAGTGTCCGCCCCGGTCGAGGGCCACGACCTCGCGATCGACGCCGCGGTCGGACCGGTCGAACCCGCAGATCGGGTCACGTCCCGTGCGCTCGGGGCGGCGCGCGCTCCGATCCTCGGCGCGGTGATCCTCGGGGTCC
>JBOGTE010000236.1:0-2806 GCA_050692015.1 Candidatus Limnocylindria bacterium | reverse complement strand
GAACGAGGGCGTGGGCGCCCGCCCCGGTCACGCTCGCGTCGGACGAGGGGGAGGTGTGCCGGCTGGAGACTCATCGGCTCCTGCTTACGCGAGCCGAAGCGACATCCCGAGGCCTGGGCACCAGGCGCCGCTCAACCAGGGCGGTGGGAGAGGACGTTCACGGTCGTGCCGCTGGGCTCGCGGAGCATGAAGCGCCGGACTCCCCACCCCTCGTCGCGCAGCGGATAGGCGATCTCGAAGCCCTGCTCGACAGCCCGAGCGTGGACCGCATCAACGTCTTCAACCTCGACCGAGATCCCCGGCGCCGACGGGTCGTCGTTACCGATGATCGACACCTGAACCGCGGGGTTGGTCGGCGATGCGACGGTCACGATCCACCCCATGTCCATCGCTACCTCGAAGCCGAGCAGGTCCACGAAGAAGTCCCGGGTCTCGGCCGGTAGATCCGAGCTGATGTTCGCGACCGCCCTCCTGATCGTCACCCCTCCGTCTTCTATCAGGCGACGTGCGACCAGGTAGCGCGACACTCCGATGCGAGTCGCCGTTGAGGACACAAGTCCCTTCAGGGCTCTGAGCGCGACCGCCTCGTGCCGCGCGACGGCCTCGTCGTCGCCTTCTTCTCGTTTGCCGGGGGAACGAGCGTCTCCATTGAGGTGGTGGAAACGCCCGCAGCGGACGAGCATCGGCCGTCCCAACGTCCGATTTCCGCGCGGGTCTGACGCTCGGTTTGCACGAGGGAGCGGTAGCCCGGGCGCAGGCGGGCTGGTAGGGCGGCGGCGACATCTGCTGTCTGATGGTAGGAGGTCCCATGACCGTGTTGTTGGACGCGGCGGGGCGGGCGCCGCTCACCGGCGACGATGCCGGGCTACCACACCGGCCGGCCGCCGGGCAACAAGGGGATGCGCTATCCGGCCGACCCGCCCACAGTGGACGAGATCGTGGCGGCGATGCGTCACATGGGCGGTGACCGTCACGGCTGGCGCCTGCGCGCGATGGTCGTCGTGCTGTGGCGCGCCGGGCTGAGGCTCCACGAGGCGCTCGCGCTCGCGGAGCACGACCTCGACCAGCGGCGCGGGTCGCTGCTGGTCCGCCGCGGCAAGGGCGGCCGGCGGCGCGAGGTGGGCATGGACCAGTGGGGCTGGGAACAGCTGCGCCCCTGGCTGGCCGTGCGCGCCGAGCTGCCGGTCGGACCGCTGTTCTGCATCATCGACGGACGCACCCGCGGCCGGGCCTGGTCGGCCGCGGGTGTGCGCACCGAGTTCCGCCGGGTCGCGGCTCGGGCGGGCGTCCGGCGGAGGTTCGCGCCGCACCAGCTGCGGCACGCCCATGCGCTCGAGCTCGCCCGGGAGGGCGTGCCGCTCAACATCATCCAGCGGCAGCTCGGACACGCCAACCTCGGCACCACCTCGATCTACCTCCAGGGGATCGACCCCGAGGAGATCATCACGGCCGTGCGCTCGCGCCGCATGCCAATGATGTCTGCCAGCGCCGGACTCAAGCTCTGAGCCGAGCGACCCACCAAGAGCGGGGGCGCCGATCCGGTGCTCCCGCTCGTCCCTGGTGAAGCGAGTGTCCCGACGGACGCGCCGACAGCGCTGGTGCTCGTCCATTCCGGGCGTCCGACGCTCGACTTGTGAGACGCTCGCTACCAGGGGGATGCAGTAGCGCTTGGGAGCCCATCGTGCGTGACGGCCGGAGATGAGGCTCCTTGTGACAACATGTGACGGGACGCGTCCTCGCTCGTACCGGCCAAGCGTGCGCATCGTCATCGCCATCGCCGCTGTCCTCCTCGCTGGCTGCGGGTCGGGGGTCGACCGCGGCGGATCTGCCACACCGCCGTACGACGGCCCGTTGGACGCCGGTGCGGCCGTCGGGGCGCTGGAGTGCGACGGCAATACGCCGTACCAGCGCGGCGAGCACGGCTACGACGACGGGTTGGCCAAAGTGCAGGCGAGCGCGGAAGCGGCGCTGGACGATTACATGCGCGAGTCCGGCCCGATCTTTTCCACGCCGCCCGACGGCTACGCCGTCGAGCGTGAGCAAGCCGGGCGGGTGCTGTTCTCCTACGACGTGGACGGCCGGACGAAGGTGTCGATGTTCGCGGCCGACGGTGTCCGCGACTGGAATGGCGACGAAGGCTGGGGCGTCCGTGCCTGGGCGCAGTGCGATCCATCCGAGTTCCGCCCGGACGTCACCGACGACCTCAACATCGGCGTCTGGGAGGACGAGTCGGGCCGACGCGTGCCCGTGACCCGCATCCACTCATTCCAGGGCGCCGAGCACTGTTCTTGGACGGACATTACGTTCCTGCTCGTCCGGCGGGAGGAGGCGGCCGACTGGTACGTGCGCGACACCAGCGGCGGCGACTTCTCCGGGCTGCTCCGCACGACCTTCGCCAACGAGGCCACGCTCCCCGAGGGTGCGACAGACACAGGGTTGCGCCGCGACGGCCGGCAGCTCTGGATCGGGTCGGACGAGGAGGCGGCTTACCTGGTGAGCCTCGACGATGCACAGGATGTCGAGCGCTGGCCAGCGGCCAAGCAGCCTATCCGGTGCGCGTGAGCGCCATCGGCTCGCGACCTCCTCCTCCAGCGGGAGGTTGTCCGACCTTTGAGCGGCGGTCCTCCGCCCCGCCCGTTGCCATGAGCAGCGTTGCTGCCACCGCATGCATGCGAGCGTCTCGCCGGCCAGCTTGCAGATGCTCGCCTTGGACGACAGGGAGAACTCTGTATCCGCGTCCGGCTCGCTTCTGCTTTTCATGGAAGCGGGCGTGTTCGGTTCGTCGCGGCCGCGGGGCGGACAGCGT
>JBOGTE010000235.1:0-2816 GCA_050692015.1 Candidatus Limnocylindria bacterium | reverse complement strand
GTCTCCTGGTATCTCTCGGGACTCTTCCTGTGAAGGTAAGCGAGCAGGCGCCGTCGCTGGCCGACCATCTGGAGCAGCCCGCGCCGGCTGGCACTGTCGTGCTTCGCCTCGCGCAGGTGCTCGGTCAGGTGCTTGATGCGTTCGGTGAGGACCGCGATCTGTACCTCCGGCGAGCCTGTGTCCTTCTCGTGCTGCCGGAAGTCGGCGATCACTTCGCCCTTCGGTCGGAGCGGCACCCGTCGTCCTTTCTCAGTTCTCTCTATTTGTTCTAAGGCCCAATGCTAGCCGAGCAGGGCCGCGCGTGCCTGCTCGACGTCCAGCCCGATCTGCCTGACCAGGTCCTCGGGCGAGGCGAAGCGCAGCTCGTCCCGCAGGCGCGCGACGAAGGCGGTGGTGGCGTCCTCGCCGTACACGTCGCCGCTCCAGTCGATCAGGAACGACTCGAGCAGCCGCTCGCCGGCTTCGAACGTAGGCCGCACCCCCAGGCTCGTCGCCGCGGGCCGCCGCTGGCCCAGGAGAGTGACCCACGTCGCGTAGATCCCGTCCCGCGGCAAAATGCGCTCCCGCGACGTGGCCACGTTGATCGTCGGGTACCCCAGCGCGCGGCCGCGGCGGTCGCCCTGCTCGATGCGCCCCGGCACGAGGTACGGGCGACCCAGCAGCGATGCCGCCTCTTCGACCCGTCCGGCGAGCAGCAGGTTCCGGATGCGAGTGGAGCTCACCACGGCGCCCGCCACCTCGACCGGCGGGACGACGTCCACGTCGAAGCCGTGACGCGCTCCGAGCTCACGAAGCAGAACGACGTCCCCCTCGCGGCCGTGGCCGTAGCGGAAATCCTGCCCGACGACCACGCGGCGCACGTCCCCGGCTTCGCTCACCCGCGCGACGAAGTCCCGGGCCTTGATGGCCGCGAACGCGGCGTCGTAGCGGAACACGACGACGGCATCCGCGCCCGCGAGCGTGAGCAGCTCGACGCGCTCCGAAGCGTCGGACAGTGCGGACGGCGGCGCGCCCGGCGCGAGCACCTGGATGGGCAGCGGGTCGAAGGTCGCCGCGACGGCCGTGGCGCGGGCGGCCTGTGCGCCCTCCACCAGGCGCCTGATGAGCGCCTGGTGGCCGACGTGCACGCCGTCGAACACGCCGATCGCGAGGTGGAGCGGTCCCTCCGGCCAGCCCTCGAAGCCGCGCACGATCTGCACGAGCCTAACGAGCCGCGACGAAGGGAGGCGGGGGTCGGCTCAGCGGCTCGTGGCGTAGAGGGCCACCCGCCGCTCGAACAATGCGACCGCCTCGGAGGCCGCGAAGGCGAAGGCGAACACCAGGATGAGCAATGCCCAGAACTGCGGCATCAAGAAGTTGCGCGAATACAGCTCGAACAGGTAACCCACCCCCACGACGGCGATGAGCAGCTGCCCGATGACGACGCCCTTGACCCCGCGGATCAGCCCCAGCCGTACGCCGGCCAGGATCTCGGGGAGCGCGGCGGGGAGCACGATCTTCAGGTAGAGATCGCGGCGGGACGCGCCGAAGGAGCGGCCCATCTCGAAGAGCGAGCGGCTCACTCGCTCGACCCCGACCTGCGTGTCGAGCGCGATGACCCAGACCGAGAACAGGAACACGGTCACGATCATGGTCGGCAGGCCGAAGCCCAGGAGCACCATGAGCGCCGGGACGATCGCGGTGAGGGGCGAGCTCTCGAAGATGTTCACCCACATGCCCATGAGGGACGCAACGGCCGGGATGCGGCCCATCAGGAAGCCGACGCCGATGCCGACAGAGAGGGCCAGCGCCATCCCGATGGCGTAGGCCTGGAACGTGATGATCGCGGCCTGGAGCGCCCGGGCGGAAGGGAGCTCCAGGAATATCGCCGCGATCACCTCGGTGAACGGCGGGATCAGCAGCACCCACTCCAGCCGGCCGACGATCTCCCAGAGGGCCGCCCACACCAGCAGCGAAAAGGCCATGGGGATGCGCCGAGCGGAGAGGCGCATCGTGCCGGCCTCGGCGCTCACGTCTCGAGGTATCCGCGCAGCTCGTCCCATATCCCCTCGACGGCGTCGAGGTAGGCCGGACTGCGGCGCACGGCTTCGGCGTCGTGGCGGTCGATCCCCGGCCGCACGACCTTGGAGACCCGGGCGGGGCCGCGGGTGAGGATGACCACCTGGTCGGAGAGGTATGCCGCTTCCTCGATGGAGTGGGTCACGAAGAGGACGGTCTTCCTCTCCTCGCTGAGCAGGCGCAGGAGGTCGTCCTGGAACTTGCGGCGGATCTGCTCATCGACCGAGGCGAAGGGCTCGTCCATCAGAAGGATGTCCGCGTTCACCGCGAGCGCCCGCGCCAGACCGACGCGCTGGCGCATGCCGCCGGAGAGCTGGTGCGGGTAGACGTGCTCGAACCCGGTGAGGTGCATCTTCGCCAGCTGCTCGCGCGCGACGGCCTCGCGCTCCTCTCTGGGGACGTGACGCAGCTCCAGTCCGAATCCGACGTTCCGCAGCACCGTGGCCCACGGCATGAGCGCGAAGTCCTGAAAGACGAACGCCCGCTCCGGGCCGGGCCCGCGGACGGGCCGGCCGTTCACGAGGACCTCGCCGGCGGTGGGCTCGAGCAGGCCGGCGACGATCTTGAGGATGGTCGTCTTGCCGGAGCCGCTGGGACCGATGAGCGTCGTCAGCTCGCCCCTTGGCGCATCAAAGCTGACGTCCTCGAGCGCGCGGATCCCTCCCGGGTAGTCCTTGGTGAGGCCCACGACGTGGAGCGCCGGGTCGTTCATGCGGCGCGCTGCTCCGGACGGAAGATGCGCTGCTCGAGGCCCTGGA
>JBOGTE010000234.1:0-2934 GCA_050692015.1 Candidatus Limnocylindria bacterium | reverse complement strand
CCGAAGGATGTGCGCGGCGATGGTGCGCCAGGCGACGGCCGGGCGGAGGCGGGTCGCGTCGTCTCCGGCGCGACGGAGGCAGGCGAGGGCCGCGTCGGGGTGTCCGCGCACCGCGTGCGCCTCGGCCACGGCGAGCTCGAGCTCCGGCGTGCGCAGCTCAGGGGGCACGCGTTCCGCGGCCTCGATGAGGCGCTGCGCGCCGCCCGCGGCCACGATGTCGCTGCCCTGCTCGGCGATCGCTCGGGCTAGAGCTTCAGGCGTCCCATCGAGCGGAAGCTCGTCCGCTCGCATGCGCGGGATCATACGCGCGCAGTTCGCCGGCACGGTCGCCGGGAGGGGCGCGCCAGGCCTATGTCGGCGGAAGGTCATGACCGCCATCAGACGGAGCGTCACCACCGCTCCGTGCCTACGCGCTCACCTTCAGGCCGTTGACGGCGCCATCGCGCATACGTACATTCCTACGTATGCGACGCATACGCCTCGACCGCTACGTGGTCAAGCCGACCGAGCTCAACCGGCGCTCGGGGGAGATCCTCGAGCGCGCCGCCCGGTATCCCGTGCTCGTTTCACGGGGCGACGACTCGCTGGTCGTCGCCAGGCACGACCTTGTCAGCCGTCTTACCGACTCGCAGGCACATGCCGATCTCCTGGCGGACTTGATGGGATACCTCATGCGGCGTCACGCGGGCGAGAAGGCCGACGCGGGTGGGCAGTTCGACTGGCTGAGCGCCTTCGACGACCTGGATCTCGACGAGTTCGTGGGAGAGCTCCGGGCGACGATGCGGGACGTGCACATGGGCAAGGCCGAGCCCGAGACGGTCGATGCCGTGATCCACGAGTGGCACGAGAGCGCGATCCGCCCGCCTGAATTCGTTGCGGCGCTGAAGCGGACGGCTGACACGCGCTCGCGTTGAGTGCGTTCCGCGAGCCGCCAGACACGGCCGGGCCACCCGAAGACGAAAGCATCTGGACGATCGAGGCCGCGGCCGCTGCTGTACGCAAGGGCTGGGATAAGACGATCAAGGCCGACGCCAAGGCGGCAGCCAGGGCATACGCATACCTGCGTGACCAGCCGTTCTCGCGGTACCCCGGACGTTGCTTCCCGCTACGCGGTCGTGCTCAGAAGGGCGTCTGGCAGTACGAGGTCAACGCTACGTATCGGCTGAGGTACTCGGCGGTCAAGGATCGTGATCACGTGCTCGTCGTCCTGTACGCGGGGGACTATCACTAGCGCAAGGCGAGGGCCTCGGGTGGACCTACGTCAGCGGACGTTCACCACGACGTACACGCCCTGGTCTTCCATCCAGGTGACCCCGTCGATCACGGGGCGGAGGCGCAGCATGTAGGAGCCGGGTGCGACGCCCTTCACCTGGAACGTGAAGGTCGTCGATGCGCCGGGCGCCACCGTGGCCGCGTCCTGCACCGCGGGCCGCGCGTCGAGCGGCCAGTCCACGGCCATGCCCAGCAGCGAGAAGAACGTGTCGTCACCCGCGACGCCGAGGCGCGCCTCTGAGGCGGTGCCCCTGATCCAGGTCTCTGCGCCGGTGTTCTCGAAGGTCAGGCTGACGGTCGCGATCTCGCCGGCGGCGACCGGCGGGACGGCGCTCTGCGTCACCCACGCGGAGTGGTAGCCGGTCGGCGCGGCCGGAACGGGTGCGGGCTCCGAGGGCACGGGTGCCGGTGCGGGCACGGACGTGCTCGCGCCGGCGGTGCTGAACGACCACTCCTCGGTGAGCCAGGTGCCGGCGACGGTGAGGTCGAAGCGCACGTCGATGGTGCCGACCGGCAGGGGCTTGTCCGGAACGACGAGCGCGTAGTCGCGCTCGAACTGCTGCGGCGACACGAAGACCGAGAGCGGCGTGCCGTTGTGATGGAGCGATACGCCGCGCACGTCCACGTGCTTGTAGCCGCCGTACACGATCATGATCGGGTAGCCGTACGGCCCGCTCGACCCCGGACGCACCGGGCTCGGCGACTCGTGGCCGCTCCAGGAGCTAGGGATGCCGGTCTGGCCGCGCGCCGGCGAGCGCACGACGTCGGCGGGAACGGTGCTGAAGTCCTTGCCGATGTTGCCGACCACGACCACGCCGCTGCTGCTGCGCTCGGCGCGGCCCCAGCCGAAGACCCGCGTCTGCGGGTGCATCATCCCGAGGCGGTGGTATGGCGCGTCCCAGAGCTTCCGCACGCCTTCGAGCGCGTCACTCGCGCCGGACGCGACCTCGCTGACGAACGGCGCGGTGTAGCCGACGGCCCGCGCGCGGTCCTGGGCGAGGACGCCGGTGAAGCCGGGGTTGCCGGGGGTCTCGTAGTGACCACCGGTGCCGTTGAGGACGCTGTAGACGGCGTGGTTCTGCGCGGCCTGCACCAGCCGGGGATCCTCAAGGATGGTGGGCGCGCCAGTCGCGTAGCGGAGCTCGTTCGTCACGCGGAGCATGTCGGTCGAGCTGGGCAGCACCGCGGCGGGCTGCTCCGCGGCTGCGGGCGGCGCCACGGCGGCGCCCGCGGGCGCGCTCGACGTGATCAGCGCGAGGGCGACGAGCGCCGAGGCCCAGGCCCTTCCCTTCCTCATCACGTCTATTCAACGTCGCGGAGGGCCAACATCGCTCGCTCGTGCGTGTGGTAAGCGACCGCACTGACACCATTCCGACTACGAAAGGGAGTGGCAGAAGAGGGTTACGGACTCCGGCCGCTGTCCAGGAGTGCGCGTTGAGCGCCTAAAGAAGAGGCAGTGCCAGGTCAACACCTCGATGGTCCGGCAGGAGAACGTCAGTGCCAGGTCAACACCTCGATGGTCTGGACCGGCACCTCGTCCTGGCCGATCCCCGAGAAGCGGAACACGGCGCGGTCGGTCGCGACGAGCTGCGCGTACGCGCGCGAGGTCGGCGGGTCCACGAGGTCGAGCCACTCGCGCTTGACGGGGTCCCAGATCTCGGC
>JBOGTE010000233.1:0-2970 GCA_050692015.1 Candidatus Limnocylindria bacterium | reverse complement strand
CGTCCGCGCCACGCCGGCCGTGCGCAGGCTCGCGACCGAGCACGGCATCGACCTCTCGCAGGTGAAGGGGACCGGCCTCAACGGCCGCGTCTCGCGCAAGGACGTCGAGGAAGCGGTCGCGCGTGGTCCCGAGGCACCGCGTGCGGCGGCCGCGCCCTCGAAGTACGCGCCGATCGACGGCGACCGGCCCATCGCGCTCACGCAGATGCGCCGCGCCATCGCGGACAACATGGTCCGCGCCTGGAGCGCCCCGCACGCGCACGCGGTCATGGAGATCGACATGACCGCGCTCATGCGCTACCGCGACCAGGTCAAGGCGGACTTCGCGGCGCGCGAGGGGTTCGACCTGTCGCCCGCGGCGTTCATCGTCAAGGCCGCCGTCGAGGCCCTCCGCCAGGTGCCGCTGGTCAACGCGGGCTGGACCGACCAGGGGATCGTCGTGCACGGGGCGATCAACGTGGGCTACGCCGTCGCGCTGGGCGACGAGGGCTTGGTGGTGCCGGTGATCAAGGGCGCCGACGGGATGAGCCTGGCCGGCCTCATGCGCGCCATCCGTGACGTGGTGGACCGCGCCAAGACGAAGAAGCTGACGTTCGACGACTTCTCGGGCGGCACCTTCACCGTGAACAACACCGGACCGCTCGGCACCATCGTGTCGAGCCCCATCGTGCCGCCGGGCCAGGCGGCCATCATCTCGAGCGAGACCATCGCCAAGCGCGTGGTGGTGCTGGACGACGACTCCATCGCCATCCGGCAGCGCATGAACCTGGTCATCGGCTTCGACCACCGCGTCATCGACGGTGCCACCGCGGCGCGATTCCTTCAGACGATGCGGGACTGGCTCCAGTCGGTGGGCCCGTCCGCGCCCATTTACTAAGCCGTGGCCGAGCTCGCGCCGATCAAGTTCGAGATGCCCGGCGAGGTCGAGCGGCCGCGCTCGCGAGGACGGGCGGACGCCAACAGGGTCGTGCCGCTCGACCGCGCGCGCCCGGAGTGGCTCAAGGTCCGGCTCCCGATGGGGCCGCAGGTCGAGGAGCTCCGGCGGCTCATGCGCTCCAAGTCGCTCCACACGGTCTGCGAGGAGGCGCGCTGCCCGAACATGGCCGAGTGCTGGGGCGCGGGGACGGCGACGTTCATGATCCTGGGCGACACCTGCACGCGGTCGTGCGGCTTCTGTGCGGTCAAGACCGGCCGCCCGACGGAGCTCGATGAGGCGGAGCCGGCGCGCGTGGGCGACGCCGTCGCGAGCATGGCCCTGGGGCACGCGGTCGTGACCAGCGTGAACCGGGACGAGCTGGCGGACGGCGGCGCGTCCATCTTCGCCGCGACGATCCGCGAGATCCGCCGCCGCTCGCCCGGCACGACCGTCGAGGTGCTGATCCCCGACTTCCGAGGAGTGGTCGAGGCGCTGGAGGCGGTGCTCGCCGAGCGGCCCGAGATCCTGAACCACAACGTGGAGACGGTCCCGCGGCTCTACTCGCGCGTGCGGCCGCAGGCCGTCTACGAGCGCTCCATGGAGGTGCTGCGCCGCACGAAGGAGCTCGCTCCGGACCTGGTGTGCAAGAGCGGGATCATGGTCGGCCTGGGGGAGAGCGCCGACGAGGTCCGCGCGACGATGCGCGACATCCGCGCGCAGGGGACCGACATCCTGACCGTCGGCCAGTACCTGCGGCCCTCGCCGGAGCACCTGCCGATCGAGCGGTACTGGACCCCGGCGGAGTTCGACGAGATCCGCGCCGACGGGATGGCCATGGGCTACGTGCACGTCGAGTCCGGGCCGTTGGTGCGCAGCTCCTACCACGCGGAGCGCCACGTGCGCCGCAACAGTGGGTCGAGCGGGGATCCGGCTCCGCGAAGAATGGGCCCGGCGCGTGCCGGCTGAGCTCCTCGCGACGTGGCTGGGGCGCGTGCCGTACGTCGAGGGCTGGCGGCTTCAGGAGGCGGTGGCGTCGAGGGTCGGCGCGGGGGGACCCGACCGGCTGCTCCTGCTCGAGCACGATCCCGTGTACACGATCGGCCGCCGCGGCACGGCGGCGAACCTCGTGGCGTCGCCCGCGGAGCTGCGCGCGCGGGGCGCGAGCGCGTACCGGGTGGACCGGGGTGGCGACATCACCTATCACGGCCCCGGACAGCTGGTGGGCTACCCCATCGTCGGTCTCGGCGAGGCACCCGACCTGGTCGGCTACGTGCGCGCGCTCGAGGACGCTCTCATAGAGACCGTCGCCTCTTTCGGCGTCGCCGCCCGGCAGGAGCGCCGCAAGACCGGCGTGTGGGTGGACCTCGCGCCCGGCCGCCCCGCGAAGATCGCCGCGATAGGCGTGCGCGTCTCGCGCGGGGTGAGCACGCACGGGTTCGCTCTCAACGTCTCGACCGACCTCTCCGCCTTCGGGCGCATGATCCCCTGCGGCTTCGCGCACGAGGTGGCGTCCCTCGAGCGCCTCGGCCTGCGCGCCGCGGTGCCCGAGGTGGGGGAGCGGATGGCGCGGTCGGTGGCCGACCGGCTCGGTCGGGACCTTCGGTGGGAGGCGCTCGCGCCGGCACGCGACGACGAGATCCCGCCGGACGCCCCGGTGCGGGCGGCGGAGGACCTCCTCCTCGAGGCCCTCGCCTGCTAGCTTTTCGCGCTCGGCCCGGCTAGCTCTCGCTTCGCCGTGCCTCGCCGCCTCGCTCCGCTCGATCACGTACGGACTCGCTTCGGACCGGCGAAGCCGGATCCTCGCTCGCCGGTTTGACGCTGCTGATCCGCGAGGTCCCCGCGACGGAGCTCACGGTCGCGACACGGATCCTGGCTCATCTCGGGGCGCTCCCGGCGGACGGCCGCGTGGCGCTGCGGGTCGGCAGCGACGTCGTCTACCTGGCCGCGCGGGGCGTGACCGTGGAGGTCATGACCCCCTATGACGTCGCCGCTGTGCGCTTCGGCGACGGCGCCGTGCTCGCGGGCCAGCCGCCCAAGGACGCGGGCCGCTACCT
>JBOGTE010000232.1:0-2984 GCA_050692015.1 Candidatus Limnocylindria bacterium | reverse complement strand
ACGCCGGCGGCAACGGCCAGCGCCGCCGCCACCGCGACGCCCACGGCGACGCCGGCCACCGCCGGCGCTCCGACCAGCGCGGGCGCCGTCCAGGAGGCGGGCGTCATTTATCTCATCGGCTCGGACGACTTTCTGTACCGCTACGACGGAGCCACCGGAGCGCTCGACGCGGTCTCCGGCCGCGCCGGGTTCCTGGACGAGACAACGGAGGGTGTGCTCACGGTCGGCCGCGATGGACTCCTCTCGTTCCTCCGCTGGGACGGAACGGTGGGCCCGGGACCTTGCGGACTCGGCACGGTCCTGTATACGTCGCGCGACGGAGCATGCCTCTACCGCGAGGCCGACGACTCCGTCACGTTCTCGGTCCCCGGGGACGCCACGCGGCAGCCCCTGGCTCCCGGATGGTCCATTGGCGGGGCAACGTGGGATCACAGCGTCACCCGTGTCGCATTCCTGCGCTCGCTCCCGGGTGCGGTGGCAGAGGAGCGTGCGCACAACGGTCTCTGGGTCCGCGAGCGGGACGGCACCCTGCGCCAGCTCTACGAGTCCGATGTCGCGACCGCATTCGTGACCGCGCCACTCTGGTCGCCGGACGGCCGATCCATCGCGATCTTCGAGACGCCGTTCATGTCGAGCTCGATCGCCCGGGATGGAACGAAGCTCCTGCTCATCGACGTGGCTACCGGAGCGGTCACGGACCTCGGCACGGCGTTCGGCCTGGACTGGGTCTCATGGTCGCCGGCGGGCGAGCTCACGTTCGTCCGCGGCGCGGGACGGGAGACCTGGCGTGACAAGCGCCTCGTCGTACGCCGTCCGGGCGGGCCCGAGCGTGAGCTCGCGATCCCCAATGCGGAGCACGTCCAGCTCGCGCCTGTCTGGTCCGCGTCGGGCGACCTGGTCTTCGTCGCCGGCCCCTCCGACGACACGACCGTCTACGACACGACGGGGTACATGGACGGCACCGGCACCGGGGATCGCCGCGGCATGGTCCTGCACGCGGACGGCTCGACGACCGAGGTCCGCTGCCCGGAGGGCGTGGTGGAGGGCATCCGCCCGTCGGCCGACGGGCGCTCGTTCCTGCTGCTCTGCCGCGCGCCGGGTGAGGGAGGCTACCCGCTGTCCCTCTGGCTCCTGGGACCGGGCGCCGATGCCGCCGTCTCGCTGGTCCGCGGACTCGGCCTTAGCGCGGACGACGCGGGCGGCTTCGGCTACTACGGCAAGCACCCGACCCTGGGCACGAGCACGGCCTGGTCCCTCGCGCCGAGGTAGGTCAGAGCCGCTCGTCCCTTCGCCGGATAGCCTTCCCCCGTGCGGACGCTTCCGAACGCCATCTCCCTGGCCCGAGCGCTGGCCGTCGTGCCCGTCGTTCTGCTGGTCGCCCAGCCCGCGCTCGTGCCGTGGGCGCTCGTCGTGTTCGGCATCGCCGCGCTGACGGACGCGGTCGATGGCCCACTAGCACGCCGGATGGGCGCAACGACCCCCCTCGGTGCCTTCCTCGATCCTCTCGCCGACAAGCTCCTCGTGCTCGGAGCGCTTGTCGCATTGCTCGGCCAGGACGCGGTCGATGCGCTTCTGGTGGGCGTCTTCGTCGTGCGCGAGCTCGTCGTCACCGCGGTGCGCGCGCTCGCCGTCGTGCGCGGTCGATCCGTCGGCTCGAGCGCATACGGAAGGGCGAAGGCGGCCCTCCAGTCGGTCGCGGTGGGCGGGCAGCTGCTTGCGTTCGCGCGCCCGGATCTTGGGGCGACTCCGGCCGCCGACGTCCTCCTCGTGGTCGCGGCCGCGGTGACCGTCGCGACCGGGGCCGGCGTCATCCGCCGGGGACTGGCCGAGGCGGGGATCCGTGCCGTCGCCGTGACACCGGCGCATGCCATGAAGGGAGGCCGGTGAGTGGATCTGGTCGCTGGCGCCGTCGTGGTCGCGGCGATCGTCGCGGCGCTCGCGTTCGCCGTGCTGATCGCTTACGTCGGCGGGCGGACGCTGGTGCGAGCCCGGCGGCGCGGCAGGCACGTGTCGGACCTGCCCACCTGGTATCTCGGTGGCCAGCCGAGCGTGCCGCGACCCGAGGATCGGCATGAGCGGCGATGAGAACGCGGCGCGCCCCCACGTATGACGAGCTCACCAAGCGCATGGGCCGGATGCACCCACGCCTGCGGAAGAAGAAGCTGACGGTCGCGAGCGCGGAGTCGTGCACCGGCGGGCTACTGGGCGCCGTGCTGAGCGAGCACTCCGGGTCCAGCGACCACTACCTGGGCGGCGCGGTCGTGTACTCGAACGACGCCAAGACCGTGCTCGCCGACGTCGCGCCGGACCTGATCCACGGGCACGGCGCGGTGTCGCCGGTCGTGGCCGGGGCGCTGGCGCGCGGCGCGCGGCTTCGGCTCGGCGCGAAGGTCGGCCTGGGCATCACCGGCATCGCCGGACCCACCGGCGCCACGCCCGGGAAGCCCGTGGGCCTCGTGTACGTCGCCGTGGACAGCGACCGGCACTCGGCGGTCCGCACGCTGCGCCTCCCGTTCGACCGCCCGGGCAACCGGCTCGCGAGCGTCGGCGCCGCCCTCGACCTGCTGGAGGAGGCCCTCGCGTGACGCGGGCGTTGGGGGTCGGGCTGCTGGGCCTCGGGACCGTCGGCTCGGCGGTGGCCAGGGCGATGGGGGAGCGCGCCAAGCGGCTCGAAGCCGCGGCCGGACATCCGCTGCGCCTCGTCGGTGCCTGCGCGCGTGACACGGCGAAGTCGCGCGACGCCGCGGGTGTCGCGGTCACGACGGACGCCTTCGCGCTGCTGGACGATCCCGCGGTGGACGTCGTCGTGGAGGTCATCGGCGGGACCGAGCCGGCGCTGGACCTGCACCTCGCGGCGTTCGAGCGCGGCAAGCACGTCGTCACGGCGAACAAGGAGCTCGTCGCGAAGGAGTGGCGGCAGCTCCACGAAGCGGCGCGCCTCGCGAAGCGCGAGCTCCGCTTCGAGGCCGCGGTCGCCGCCGCGG
>JBOGTE010000231.1:0-3056 GCA_050692015.1 Candidatus Limnocylindria bacterium | reverse complement strand
GGCGCGCCCGCTCCGCGATGTTGCGATGGAAGAGCACCCGGCTCTCCGCGGTCAGCTGAGGCGTCACCAGGAGGTTCCCGTCACCGAAGCGCACCGCGAAGAGGAAGCGGTCCCAGAGGCCGCCGACGCCGACGCCGCCGGTGCCCTCGAACCGGTACGAGGCGTCCAGGCCCTCGCGCTGCGCGAAGTCGAACTCGTCCTGGGTCGTGCCGACGATGACGTAGTTCCCGGTCACCTCGCCGTAGTAGATGCGCGGCTCCTCGACGGTCGGCTCGCCCTGCGGGGGTATGTCGCTCAGGGACATGCGCGGCAGCCCCTCGTCGGTCACGGCGCCGACCTCCGTCAGGACCGCGCCGAAGCCGTGCGTGTACACGAGGTGCTGGTTCTGCCAGGTGCGGGCCTCCACGGGCAGGCGCGACACGTCGAGCTCGCGGGCCGCCAGCATCACCGGCCGCTCCTCGCCGCGGAGCTCGTACCGGTCCACGTCCACGTCGTTGAAGGCGTAGTACTGGCGCAGGGCCTGGATCTGCTGGTAGGTGTCGAGGAGCGGCCGCCAGTCCCAGAGGCGGACCGTGGTCGTGTCTGAGAGGAAGGTCTCGAGCTCCTCCGGGGCGGGATCGACGTCGGGGTCGAACGCGGAGGACTCAATGGTGTCCAGACCGTAGGCCGCGCGGGTCAGCTGGATGTGGCGCTCGAGGAACGGCCGCTCGCGGTTCACCTGGTCGGGCTGGACGATGAACGTCTGGATCAGGCCCGGGTACACGCCCAGCAGCAGCACCGAAGCGACCAGCGAGAGCCCCAGGGCGCCGGCCAGGGGCCACAGCGTGCGCACGAACGCGTTCGCCAGGGCGAAGAGCGCGGCCGCGCCCACCAGGACGCTCAGGATGGTCAGCGCGGGCAGGCGCGCGTTCACGCTGGTGTAGCCGGCGCCGGTCAGCACGGCCTCCTGCCGGAACAGCAGCCCGAACTGGTCCAGGACGTAGCCGGCCGAGATAAGGGCCAGGAAGAGCGCGGCCAGCACGGAGAGGTGGACCCGGGCGGCGCCGAGGAAGGGCAGGGCCATCCGGCCGACGTCGCGGAGGTCCTTGGGCACCGTGTCCACCGGCATCGTGGCGATGCCCGCGGCGCTCCGCGTCCCGTAGATGACGATCACGCCGATCGCGGTCAGCACCACCGCCGCGAGGAGCCAGCCCCGCACGAACTCCAGGAACGGCAGGGTGAAGAAGTAGAAGCCGATGTCCCGGCCGAACAGCGGGTCGGTCTCTCCGAACGGCACCGCGTTCAGCCACCGCAGCAGGACGTCCCACTCCCCGCCGCCGACCAGGCCGAAGAAGAAGGACGGGATGAGCAGGAGCGGCAGCAGGCGGAGGGTCAGGACCAGGGCGCCGGGCGGCCGGGAGCCCTCTTCCACCACGACCCGCCGCGCCCGCGGGCGCAGGGCGAAGTACAGGTTGATCATGGCGAAGAGGAAGAAGGCCAGGAAGAAGGCCACGAAGGCGAAGAACCCGGCCCGGTAGCGCAGCAGGTAGACGTCCTCGTAGCCCAGGCTCCGGAACCAGAGGAGGTCGGTGAGGAAGGCCACCAGCGGGCCGAAGACCAGGGGCAGGACGACGAAGACGAGGGCCAGGGCCACGCCGAAGGCCACCAGGCCCGACGGGGGGCCGCCGCTGCGCTGCCGCCGCCGCCCGAAGGTCGAGAAGTCGATGTTCGACCAGTCGATCTGGAAGGGTTCCCGCTCGCCGTCGCCGCCGCGCGGTGGACGCTGCATCCAAAGGTCAGCATAGGCAAGCGTGGGAGGGTCCGGCTTTGCCGGGCCCGAGCGAGTCCATCAGTGATCGAGCGGAGCGAGGCGGCGCAGGCGGGCGCTGCGGCAGCGAGCCCGACGAGCGCGACAAGAGGTGGCGTTCGCGTATCGATGTGCCCTCCGAACACGACCGGGGGAGCGAGCGTCCGTTTAGACTTTCGACGGCCACCAAGGGCTTTCGGCGGCCACCCAGGGAAGGGAAGGGGAAGTTCACCATGTACAGCCACGCCTCGCGCCTGGCCGCGCTCGCCGCAGCCGGCGCGATCCTCGCCATCGCGTGCTCCGGCGGCACCACGCCGGCCGCTGCTCCGTCGCCCGCCGAGGGCGCCACCGCGGTCTCTACCGGTTCGGACGTGAAGGCCACGCTCTCCGGAGACCCCGGAAGCGGCACCAGGAACGTGACGGTCACGTTCGCCTCGGTCCTCGCCGCCGGCGAGCTCAAGGCGGTTGCGGCCTCGACGATCCCGGCGCTGCCCGCCGGCTTCACGCGGACGGCCGCGTTCGACATCTCGACCACCGCGAAGTTCGACAAGGCCACGGTGTGCCTGGACAACGAGGACGTCACCGCCAGCTCGAAGCTCTACCACCACACCGGCGGCAGGTGGAACGACCGCACCACGAGCGTGACGCCGCCCCAGATCTGCGGCGAGTTCACCTCGTTCTCGCCGGTCGCCATCGTGGAGGGCCAGGTCGCCACTCCGACACCGACCGCGACGGCGGCGCCGACCGCCACGCCCACCGAGGCGCCGACCGCAACACCGGCGCCCACCGCCGCTCCGACCCAGGCACCGACCGCCGCTCCGACCC
This sequence comes from Candidatus Limnocylindria bacterium, assembly GCA_050692015.1. Classification (GTDB taxonomy): domain Bacteria; phylum Chloroflexota; class Limnocylindria; order P2-11E; family P2-11E; genus GWC2-70-10. The sequence goes on along the minus strand of JBOGTE010000231.1, from coordinate 445 downwards.
AGGCACCGACCCCGGCACCGACGGTCGCGCCGACGGTCGCACCGACCCCGGCACCGACGCCGGTCCCGACACCCGCACCCACCCCGACGCCCGTACCGACGGTCGCCGCGCCGGCGAACGCGCCAGCCTGCCCGACCAGCGGGCTCGCCATCTGCGGTCAGATCACGGATGCTTCGACGGGCGCGCCGATCTCCAACGCGTGCGTCACCCTCGGCCCGCCGATCCGCTGCTGGATGACCACAGGCAGCGACGGACGCTACGTGATCGACCTCGGCGCCCTGGCGGCGAAGCCGGGTGGAGAGTGGGACGTGTACGCGCTGCGCAACACGGTCGAGCCGAAGTACGCGATCGGCTACTCCGGCGTCTTCACCGTCAACGGCGTGGTCACGAAGAACTTCCAGCTCAACAAGGAGTAAGCGCGCTCCAGGCAGGACCGCACGAAGGG
>JBOGTE010000230.1:0-3114 GCA_050692015.1 Candidatus Limnocylindria bacterium | reverse complement strand
TCGGGCGCGCCGTCTACGGGACCGTGGACATCATCCGCGACGTCGTCGAGTCGGGTAAGAGCATCCTGCTCGTGGGCCGCCCCGGAGTGGGGAAGACGACGCTCCTCCGCGAGGCCGCGCGGGTCCTCGCCGACGAGCTCGGCAAGCGCGTCGTCGTGGTGGACACCTCGAACGAGATCGCCGGCGACGGCGACATCCCGCACCCCGGCATCGGGCGCGCCCGTCGGATGCAGGTGCCCACGCCGGCGCTGCAGCACGCGGTGATGATCGAGGCCGTCGAGAACCACATGCCCGAGGTCATCGTGATCGACGAGATCGGCACGGAGCAGGAGGCCGGCGCCGCGCGGACCATCGCCGAGCGGGGCGTGCAGCTCATCGCGACCGCGCACGGCAACTCGCTCGAGAACCTCATGCTCAACCCGACCCTCTCGGACCTGGTGGGCGGCATCCAGACCGTGACCCTCTCGGACGAGGAGGCCCGGCGGCGCGGCACCCAGAAGTCGGTGCTGGAGCGCAAGGCTCCGCCGACGTTCCAGGTGCTGGTCGAGATCCAGGGCTACCAGCGGATGGCCATCTACCCGGACGTCGCGCAGACCGTGGACGCGGTCCTCCTCGGCGCCTCGGTAGCGCCCGAGATCCGCGAGCGCAACACCGAGGGCGAGGTCGAGGTGAAGGCCGGCCCGTCCGCCCCGCACGGCGCCCCGGCCAACGGCGGCCAGCGACGGGGCGTGCGGATGCAGGTGGCCGCGGGCCGCGAGATCGTGAAGGTCTACCCGTTCGGGATCTCCTGGAGCCGCGTGGAGGAGGCCGCTCGCGGGCTGGGCCTGCCCATCGCCATCGTGCGCGAGCCGGACGACGCGGACGTCGTCATCACCCTCAAGAACTACTACCGCCGGAAGACGCCCCGCCTGCGGGACGCGGAGTCGTCGGGTATCCCGATCTTCATCGCGCGGAGCAACTCGGCGACGCAGATCGCGGGCGCGCTCTCGAGCGTGTTCGAGATGCGGCGCGGACCTCAGGACGAGGCCCTGGACGAGGCGCGCGAGGCGGTCGAGGCGATCCTCAACGGCCAGGCCGAGGAGGTCGAGCTGGCGCCCCAGCCGGCGCTCGTGCGGCGCCTGCAGCACGAGCTCGCCGAGCGCGCCAGCCTCAGCTCGAGCAGCAGCGGCCACGAGCCCTACCGGCGCGTGCAGATCTACAGGTGAGCGAGGGCGGACCGCGGCGGCCGCAGCCGACGCGGACGGACGAGCGATACCTGTGAGCGGAGCGATACCGGTGAGCCCCGGAGGCGGCGGCCACTTCTTCTCGTTCGAGGGCGGGGAAGCCTCGGGAAAGTCGCTCCAGGCGCGGCGCCTGGCGGCCGAGCTCGGCCGGCGCGGGCTCGACGTCGTGCTGGTCCGCGAGCCGGGCGGGACCGCCGCGGGCGAGCGCATCCGCGAGATCCTGCTGCACGCGCAGGACGTCGGGCTCACCGCGGAGGCGCAGGCGCTCCTGTTCACCGCGTCGCGAGCGCAGCTGGTGCGCGAGGTGATCCGGCCCGCGCTGGAGCGCGGCGCCGTGGTCATCGCCGACCGGTACTACGACTCGACCCTGGCCTACCAGGGCGCCGGCCTGGGTGCGGACGCCGAGAAGCTGCGCGAGATCACGCGGTTCGCGGTCGGCCCGACGGTGCCGGACCGGACGTTCCTGCTGGACGTCCCGGTGGAGGTGGTCCTGGCCCGCGGCCGGGCGCGACAGCCGGACCGGAGCTGGGACCGCTACGAGGTCCGCGAGCCCGACTTCCACCAGCGCCTGCGCGAGGGCTACCTGCGCCTCGCCGCCGCCGAGCCGCGGCGCTTCGCCGTCATCGGCGGGGACAGGGACGAGGACGCGGTGGCCGCCGACATCCTGCGCGAGGCCGACGCGCTCCTCGCTACCATCTCGCGGCGATGAAGCTCGTCATCGCGATCATCCACAGCGAGGACGCCTCGGAGCTGGTGGACGCCCTCACGGACAAGGAGTACCGCGTCACCCGCCTGCACTCCAGCGGCGGCTTCCTCAAGCAGGCCAACGCGACGGTGATGCTGGGCGTCGAGGAGGCGCAGGTGGACGAGGTCCTGGCGCTCATCCGGGAGACCTGCCACGCGCGCACGCAGTACATCAACCCGATGCCGCCGCTGATGGAGCCGGGGGAGTTCTACATGCCCTATCCGGTCGAGGTGACCTTCGGTGGGGCCACCGTCTTCGTCATAGACGTCGCCCGGCACGAGAGGCTCTAGCCGGGCCTCGCACGCCCGCTCGGCGACCTGGCGAGTTCAGTCGGGATGGATCCGTCCGGAATGCGGCCTATCCGTATCGATTTCGTACCGTGGAAGGATAGATTGTGGCCATTCGGTATCGTGGGCATGTACTCTGACCGCACGCTTGCCGGCCGAGTGAACGGGGAATGGGTCGGAAGGCGATTTTGTGGAGGGTCTCAAATGCGTCGCATCGTTTCGGTCCTGGCCGCGCTCGCGGCACTCGTTCTCGGCGGTGGCGCCGGCCTGTCGGGCATGTAGCTCGGGCCAGCGTCGGGCCATGCACGGGTGATCACAGTGCATGACCAGACATAGCGTCTCCGAAAAGGTCGGAAGGGGTGAGGGAGAGGTCGCAAGTGCCTCTCCCTTTTCCTTTGTGCCAATGGGTACGCGAATGAGGCCGCTATCGTCCGGCCCGTGTTTGGGCTCGCAGCCGCTCCTCTTCGCCTTCGTCTGCTCGTCGCTCTTGTCATCGGAGCGGGCGGTGTCGTGCTCACTGCCGTGTCGATGGCGGCCCCACCTGATCTCGACCTGGTCCGCATCGGTTTCTGGATCGCGGTGACGCTCTTCTCGGCGGCGCTGCCGATCAGGCTTCCGGGTGGCGTGACCGCGAACACCACAACGACCCCGATCATTGCCGCAGTCTTCGACACCGGCCTCGCGAATCCGTTCGCCCTCTGCTGGATCGCGCTCTTGGGCACGACCGATATGCGGGATGTCCGGCGTCAGACGGCGTTCTGGCCGGTCGGCACGCTCTACAACCGCTTGGCTTACGTCCTTGCGGCCTTCGCCGCGTGGGCGGTCGCCGACGGGATCGCCGCTGTTGGTGTGGCCGGGG
>JBOGTE010000229.1:0-3125 GCA_050692015.1 Candidatus Limnocylindria bacterium | reverse complement strand
TTTCTGACCCCAAGCCTCCACGGGCGCCGAGTCGCCCCCGTAGGGTGCATGACCAGCTCGAAGAGGTGCCGCCCCCCGCGTACTTCGAGCCGATCGCAGGGCGGGCGGCGCCCGCCGAGGGCGGGTTCGTGAGCTGTCCGGCGGCCTGGCACCGCGACCGCCATCCCTCGTGCTTCGTCTACCCCCGGCCGGGAGGTGGCTTCTACTGCTTCGCCTGCGGGGCGGGCGGAGGCGCGGTCGACCTTGCGTCCGCTGTGGCGGGCGGGCCGACGGGTTCGGAGCTTCGCGGCGAGGCGTACCGCGCCGCGCGGGCGAGGGCGCTTGCGGCGCTTGGACTCAGCGAAGGAGACACGGATGACATCTGACGATCGCGGCGCGACCGCGAGGGAGCGACTTGCGGCCGGGCTCGACCCGGAGCAGCTTCGTGCAGTCAGCGCGGCCAAGGGGGCGGTCTGCGTGATTGCGGGTGCGGGTTCCGGCAAGACTCGCGTGCTCACTCACCGAGCCGCGTGGATGGCCTCGGTGGAGGGGCTCGCGGCCGAGCGTGTGCTCGCGGTGGCCTTCACCAACGAGGCGGTGGAGGAGATGCGGGGACGGCTCCGCGCCCTGGTCGGCGCCGAGGCGGCCGCCGAGATGGTGCTGGCCACGTTCCATGCCGCCGCATGGCGGCTCTGCGTGCGACCGTACCGGGCGCTCTACCCGCGGCCGATCACCGTCATCTACTCGGCTGAGGACGCGGTTTCGGCCTGCCGGCGGGCGCTTCGAGACGCCGGACTCGAAGACTCGCCGCGGGAGGTGCTCGGACGGATCGCCTGGGCGAAGGCGCAGGGGATCGCGCCCAGCGAGCTCGAGAGTAGCGGCGCGGGGGGTGCGCGCACCGCGGCCGTCTGGCGCCGGTACCGCGCGCTGCTTCGCTCCGCCGGCGCGCTCGATTTCGAGGACCTGCTCGCAGCCGCGGTCTGGCTGCTCAGCGAGCGGGCCGAGGTTCGCCGTGCGGTGAGCGGACGCTTCGACGCCGTGCTGGTCGACGAGTACCAGGACGCAAGCCCGCTCCAGCACCGACTGGTGGAGCTGATCGCTCCGCCGGGAGCGAACCTGACCGTGGTCGGCGACGACGACCAGGCTCTGTTCGGGTTCCGCGGCGGCGACGCGCGGTCGCTGCGCGGCTTCGACCGGACCTTCGCCGGGGCGCGGCGCCTCACCCTGGGGCGGAACTACCGCTCGCGCGAGGCGATCGTTTCCGCGGCGGCACGCCTGATCGCCCACAACCCTGGGCGACCGGCGAAGGCGCTTCGGGCGGTGAGCGCGGGTGGCCGGGCCGAGTTCCGCCGCTTCGCCGATGAAGCGGCCGAGGCGGAGGGAGTCGCGGCCTGGATCGAGGCGCGGCTCGAGGCCGGGACGAGGCCTGAGGAGCTCGCAGTGTTGGCGCGGACCTCGCGCTACCTGGGCCGGGTCGAGCAGCTCCTGGTCGCGCGGAGGATCGCCTACCGGGTGCTCGGCCGCCGGCGGCTCACCGAGCACGCCGAGGTGCGCGACGTGGTCGCGCTGGTCGGCGCCGCGCGGGTTGGCTGGCATCGGGAGGCGCTGGCGCGGGCGGCGACGCGCGTTCCCGGTCTCGGCGTGCGGACGCTGGAGCGCGTCTTCGAGCAGGCCGAGCGCGAGGGGCGGAGTCCCGGAGACCTGCTCCGCCGGCCGGGGGATCTGGAGCGCGGGATCGCCGGGCCCCGCCGCGTGGCTGCCGCCGATCTCGGCGAGCGGCTGCGGGCGGTCTCGGAGACGCTCCAGCGGGGTGCCCGGGCAGGGGTCGTCTGCGCCTGCTGGCGCTCGGGCTGGGCGGGCGAGCTGCAGGATGCGGCCGAGCCGGGAGCGGAGGCGCGGCGCGAGCGGCTGCGGACGCTGGTGACGCTGGCCGATCGCTTCGATGGCGAGGGCGACGGAGAGCCGGAGGCCTTCCTCGCGCAGCTCGCCCTCGCCGAGCGTCGCGACGGCGGCACCGGCGGCGTGACCCTGGCGACGATCCACGCCGCCAAGGGCAGGGAGTGGGACAGGGTGGCGCTGGTCGGGGCCGTGGAGGGCCAGCTGCCGCACCGTCGAGCGCTGGAGCACGGCGAGGAGGCGATCGCGGCCGAGCGGTGCGCCGCCTACGTGGCGATGACGCGGGCGCGCCACGAGCTCTGCGTGAGCACCCCGGAGCGGCTCGCGATCGGAGGGCGCCGGGCGGCGACATCGAGGTTCGTCGCCGAGGCAGGACTGGGATGAGGACCGCACGGCGACAGCCGCGCGGATGCGAGGGCGTGTCGAGCGCCCCTACGGAAGGAGCAGTTGTGAACCCAACCACCCACCAGCAGGCCGCGGAGGCGCAGACGAACGGCGCCGGTGCGCAAAGGGAGGAGGCATCCCGGGAGCTGACGTCGCCAAGGCGGAGGCTGAGCGAAGAGGAAGTGCGGCTGATCAGGAGCACCCTGATGAGCCCGCGGGATCGCGAGCCCACCGACGAGGAGGTGGCCCTCTTCGGCCGTCAGGTCGAGCGGACCGGGCTCGACCCGTTCGCACGGCAGATCTACGTCGTCTACCGCTACAACCGCCGCCGCCGGCGCGAGGAGATGTCGATCGAGACGACGATCGACGGGCTGCGGCTGACCGCGGAGCGGACCGGGCGCTACGAGGGACAGACGCGCTCTCGGTGGTGCGGCGAGGACGGTCGCTGGCGCGAGTCGTGGGCCGCGAGCGAGCCGCCGGTGGCCGCGACGGTCGGCGTCTTCAAGCGCGGCGCGCGCGAGCCCACCTGGGGCACGGCCCACTTCTGCGAGTACGCCGAGTTCTGGGCGGACTCGGGGCGGCCGAAGGGCTTCTACGAGACGATGCCCCGCAACCAGCTCGCGATCCGCGCCGAGGCACAGGCGCTTCGCAAGGCGTTTCCGGCGGAGCTCTCCGGGCTCTACGCGGCCGAGGAGATGGCCGACGGCGACGCGGGGGGCTCGGGCGAGGTCGCGACGGCGGGGGAGCCGGCTGGCGATTCGCGATCGAACGAGCCGAGCACGGCCAGGGGCGAGGTCGACCGCGCTCGCGAAGGCATGCGCGCCGTCGCGCCGCGGACGGCCTCCGGGGCGCCGGCGCAGCTGCGG
>JBOGTE010000228.1:0-3127 GCA_050692015.1 Candidatus Limnocylindria bacterium | reverse complement strand
GCGCCCGGGGCGTTGGCGGCCACGGCGCGCGGCGGCGGGGCCACGTCGCCCCGGTAGACCCAGGCCTTCACGCCGATGGTCCCGTACGTCGTCTTGGCGATGGCCCGGCCGAACTCCAGGTCCGCGCGGATGGTGTGCAGCGGCACGCGGCCCTCGCGCTCCCACTCCCGGCGGGACATCTCCGAGCCGCCCAGGCGGCCGGCGACCATGACGCGGACGCCCTTGGCGCCCGAGCGCATGGCGCGCTGGACCGACTGCTTGAGGGCCTTGCGGAACGAGACCCGCCGCTCCAGCTGCTGCGCGATGCTCTCGGCGACGAGGTTCGCGTCGGCCTCGGGGTAGCGGATCTCGAAGATGTTCACCTTCACCGTCTTCTTGGTCGTCTTGCCGAGCAGCTGGCGCAGCTCCTCGACCTTGGCGCCGCCCTTCCCGATGACCACGCCCGGCTTCGCGGTGTGGATGGTCACGGTCACCTGGTTGGTGTTGCGCTCGATGTCGATGCGGGAGATGGCGGCGTCGCGCAGGCGGCTGCGGATGGAGCGCCGGATGCCGAGGTCCTCCTTGACGAGGTCCTTGTACGTCCTCGAGCCGGCGTACCACTTGGCGTTCCACTGCTTGATGATCCCCAGCCGGAACCCGACCGGGTGCGTCTTGTGTCCCACTACGCGCCGCCTTCCTTGGTGTCCATCACTACGGTGAGGTGGGCCGTGCGCTTGAGCTTGATGTCGCGGCGGCCCCGGCCGCGCATCCAGATGCGCTTCATGCGCGGGCCCTCGTCGGCCGACGCGCGCTTCACGTAGAGATCTTCCATCGTCATGTTGTAGTTGTTCTCCGCGTTCGCCACGGCCGAGCGGACGAGCTTGGCGAGGAGCGGCGAGGCGCTCTTCGGCAGGCTCTGCAGCACGGCGAGCGCCTCCTCGGCCGACTTGCCCGTGATCAGGTCGGTCACGAGCTTGGCCTTCCGCGGGGAGATGCGCTGGAACTTCGCGACGGCACGGACCTCCATCGTCATGCTCCCGGCTTCACGGCCGTGACCTTCTCGGTCGCGGGCATGCGGTGTCCCTTGAACGTGCGCGTCGGCGCGAACTCGCCCAGCTTGTGGCCGACCATGTTCTCGCTGACGTAGACGGGCACGTGCCGGCGGCCGTCGTGGACGGCGATGGTGTGGCCGACCATCGTCGGCAGCACCGTGGACGCGCGCGACCAGGTCTTGACGACCTTCTTGTCGTTGCGCGCGTTCAGCCCGTCGATCTTCTCCTGGAGGCTCTTCTCCACGAAGGGCCCCTTCTTTACCGATCGGCTCATCTACTTCCTTCTCTTCTTCGCCGGGCGGATCACGAACCGGTCGGTCCGCGCGTTCTTCCTCGTCCGGAGGCCCATGGCCGGCTTGCCCCAGGGCGTCTGCGCCTGGCCGCCCACCGGCGACTTGGCCTCGCCGCCGCCGTGCGGGTGGTCGCGCGGCGACATCACCACGCCGCGGACCGCCGGACGGCGGCCCATGCGGCGCATGTGGCCGGCGCCGCCGATCTTGCGGTTCTCGTGGTCCACGTTCCCGACCTGCCCCACCGTCGCCCGGCAGCGGACGTGGACGATGCGGATGTGCCCCGAGGGAAGCCGTACCTGAGCGTACTGCCCTTCCTTGGCCACCAGCTGCGCCGACCCGCCCGCGGAGCGCACCATTTGCGCGCCCTTGCCCGGCTCGAGCTCGATGGCGTGGATGGTGGTGCCCGTGGGGATGTTCTCGATGGGGATGCAGTTGCCCACGCGGGCCTCGGCGTCCGGGCCGGACATGACCGTGTCGCCCACGTGCAGCTCGCTCGGGGCCAGGATGTAGCGCTTCTCGCCGTCGCGGTAGTGGAGCAGGGCGATGCGCGCCGAGCGGTTCGGGTCGTACTCGACGGAGGCCACGCGCGCCGGCACCCCGTCCTTGGTGCGCTTGAAGTCGATCACGCGGTAGCGGCGCTTCTCGCCGCCGCCGCGGTGGCGCGTGGTGATGCGGCCCTGGTTGTTGCGCCCGGCCATGCGCTTCTTGGACGAGGTCAGCGCCTTCTGCGGCGTGTTCTTGGTGGTGACCTCCTCGAACGTCGCCGACTGCCGGAACCGCTGGACCGGCGTGTAGGCCTTGTACTTCTTCAGTGGCATCCGGCTAGACCCCGCCTTCCACGAAGTAGCGCTCGATGCGCTGGCCCTTGGCGACCGTGACGATGGCCTTCTTGCGGTCGGGCTTCTTGCCGACGCGCCTGCCGTAACGGCGGCTCTTGCCGTGCACGGTCATGACGTTCACGTCCACCACGTCCACCTTGAACGCCTCGGCCACGGCCTCGGCGATCTCCTGTTTGGTGGCCGACCGCATGACCTCGAACGTGTACTTGCCGTCGTTCGTCTGCGACATCGACTTCTCGGTGACGATCGGGCGGAGCAGCACGAGGGTGTCGGTCACGCCGCACCTCCCGCAACGGTCGCGCGTGTGGCGAGCGGCTCCAGCGCGTCGCGGCGCACGAAGAGCGTGTCGTGCCACAGCAGGTCCTCGGTGCGCAGCGAGCCCACGGTGCGCAGGCCCACGTCGCGGGCGTTGCCCGTCGCGGCCGCCGCGGCCGGGTCCAGCTCGCCGGTGACGAACAGCGCTCGCCCGGTGTCCCCCACCTTGTCGAGCCAGCCCATCACGACCTTGGTCTTGGGCCGCTCGCCGTTGAAGGGCAGGCCCTCGTACACGAGGAAGCGGCCCTCGACGGCGCACGAGGCCAGGGCTTCGGCGAACGCCGCGCGGCGCATCTTCTCCGGCACGCGCTGCCAGAAGCGGCGCCCGTTCGGTCCGAAGACGACGCCACCGTGGCGCCAGAGCGGCGAGCGGGTGGACCCGGCGCGGGCGCGTCCGGTGCCCTTCTGCCGCCAGGGCTTGCCGCCGCCGCCCGCCACGCGGGCGCGGTTCTTGGTGGTCGCGTTCGCCTGGCGGGCGTTGGCCGCCGAGGCGGTGAGCGCCTGGAACAGGACGCCGGTGCGCTTCTTCAGTGTGACGATCGCGCTGGGAAGATCGACCGTGCCCGCGACGGCGCCGTCCGCGCCGATGACCGGCGCCTGGCCCGCCGGAGCGGTGGGCAGCGGGCGCGGCTCGCGCTGGGGCTTGGGC
>JBOGTE010000227.1:0-3171 GCA_050692015.1 Candidatus Limnocylindria bacterium | reverse complement strand
TATGTGCTCAGCACCTATGGCGTCTGGTGCGGTGGGGTCTGGTCGGGCCCGGGCGGCTCGTAGACCTCGTCGTGCTTGGCGATCACCTGGTCGGCACGGAACGAGCCGTCGGGCGCGAAGCGGCCCTCCACCACCGCGCCAGCGCCCTCGCGCAGGAGGGCCGGCGGCGCGCCTTCCCCGATGACCAGGATCCGGGTCACGCCGTCGCCCATGATGAAGCGGAGGTCGCGCGTGACCTCGTCGTAGCGGAGGCTCCCGGCCTCGACCTGGCCGCCGAGCCGCGCGGTGGTGCCGGCGGAGAGACCACGCTCCTTGGCTTCGGTGGGTGTGAGGTAGTAGACGGCCGAGGATCCGAGGTCCTGGAGCGCGACGTACCCGATGCCGACGGCCAGCGCCACGGCGGTCAGCGCCAGCAGGCGCCGCTCACCGACGCCGCTGGAGGCCCGGCGCGGGCGCCTGGGCGGCAAAGCCGCCGGTCCCTCTACGCGGGGGGCCTGCGGTCCCCCCGCCGGCACCCCCCTACCGCCGGACACGCAGGGTCAGGATGTATACGGCCAGCGCGCCCCAGACGATGGCGTAGGCGGCGACGATGAAGCCGGTGCTCTCGCTCACGTGCGCTCCCGCAGGATCCGCTCCTGGCGCTCGCGCTCGATCCCGGTGCGGGCGACGAGCATCCACGCGTAGAGGAGCGTGAACGCGGCGACGCTCACCAGGAGCGTCGCCAGCATGCGGTCGTCGATGGCCGGACCGCCGGCCGGCCGCAGGACCGTGGGCAGCTGGTGGAGCGCGTTCATCCACGTGACCGACAGGTGCACCACCGGGACGTTGAGGACGGCGACTATCCCGACCACCGCGGCCCGCGTGGCGCGGCGGTCCAGGTCGGTCGAGAGGCTGCGCAGGAGCAGGTAGCCGACGTACATCACGAACATCACCGCCGTCGTGATGAGCCGCGGCTCCCAGGTCCACCAGACGCCCCAGGTCGGCTTGGCCCAGATCGACCCGCTGACCAGGGCGAGCCCCGTGAACAGCACGCCGATCTCGGCCGACGCGACGGCCACGGCGTCGAAGGCGGGTCGCTTGGTCCACAGCCAGCCCACGCTCGCCAGGAACACGACCACGAACGCGAGGTAGGCGAGCCAGGCCGAGGGGACGTGCACGTACATGATCCGCTGGACCTCTCCCTGGTTCGCATCGGGCGGTGCCCATACGAGAGCCATGGCCGTGGCGACGAGGGCTCCGACAATGGCGGCGAGGGCGAGGGCCGGACGGATCCGCACGGTGAGGATCCGCGGGAGCACCGCTTCTGTCATTCGATGGCCGTCGGGACGATGGTAAGGCCGAGCACCGTGTAGATCAGGGCGAAAGCGAGGAGCAGCCACGACCAGGCAGCCGCGCCCGCGGCGTCACCAGAGATCGCGGCCGAAGCGGCGTTGGTGGCGGCGACCAGCTGAGGCAGCAGCACCGGGAGCGCCAGGATCGGCACCAGGGCCGCGCGGGCCCGCAGGCGCAGGGTCAGCGCCACGTCGAGCACCACGATGGGCGGGAGCGCGACCACGCCGAGGGCGACCGCGACTGCGAGGTGGCCCGGCAGCGCCACCTCGAGATCCAGGAACACCAGCTGGAGGAGGCCGCCGGCCAGGGCCACGGCCGCAAGCGAGACCGCGAGCGCCAGGAGCTTGCCGGCGTACAGAGCGTCGCGCCCGCCGGGGATCGCGAGCACCGCGTCGATGGCGTCGTCGGCCAGCTCGCGGTCGAAGGACCGCTGCGCCGTCACCATCGCGGCGAAGAGGAGCGCGATCCAGAAGAGAGCCGGCGCGACGCCGGGCTGGCGGGCCACCTGGGGGCCCACGACGAGGCTCGTCAGGAGGATCAGGACGGCCATGAAGGTGAGCGCCGCGACCAGGCCGTCCGGCTGGCGGCGGTCGGACCGCGCCTCGCGCTGCGCGACGAGCCAGGCGCGGCGTGGTCCTTCGGGCCAGATCACCGGGATCCCACGAGCGTGACGCTGCCCGCCTCGACTTCGTAGGTCCGCACCGCGAGGCCGTCGAGCTCAGCGTGCCCGTGGGAGGCGATCAGGATCGCGCGCGGCGCCGTGGGCTCAGTCAGGGATCCCCGCAGCAGGCCGGCGGCCTCGGCATCGAGCTCCGCGAATGGCTCATCGAGCAGCGCGAGCTCGCAGGTCTCGGTATCGAGGCGCGCCAGCGCGGCGCGGCGGCGCTGCCCGGCGGACAGCCGCTCGACCGGCCGGTCCGCGTCGCCGTGAAGGCCCCAGCGGTCGAGCGCGTAGGAGAGATCGTCCCGCGGGTCGTCCGAGGAGCGCATCAGCACGCTGGCCGTCAAGCCGCGGAGCTGCGAGAGGAAGCGCAGGTTCTCGCGAGCGGTGAGCCCGTGGACGAGCTGCGGGCGATGGCCCAGGTAGAGGACGTCCTGCGGCACGTCCCGCTCGCCGCGCGCGAGCGGCACCAGGCCGGCCAGCGCCCGGAGTGCCGTGGTCTTGCCGGCGCCGTTCGCGCCGCGCAGCAGCGTGATCCCGGGGACCAGCTCGAGCGTCGCCCGCCGCAGCACGGCGCGGTCGTCGAGGACGACGGTCGCCTCGCGCAGCGACGCGATAGCCGGTTCGGCCACGAACGTGGCGGGGGTCCGCGGGGGCGGAGCCTCCGCGTAGTTCGTACTCTCCACGTCGGCATGATGCGGCCCGCCACCCTGCTCTGCGCCGCCACAGCGCTGGTCCTGGTGGCGTGCCAGGAGCCCCCGGCCACGGAGCCGGTGGCGCGCGGGCGCCAGGTCTACCGGCAGCAGGGCTGCGCGCAGTGCCACCTGATCGAGGGGTCGGGCGGCCGGCTGGGCCCGGATCTCACCCGGATCGCCACCGTCGCGGCCACGCGGCGGCCGGGGACGGCGCCCGAGGACTACATAAGGGAGTCGATCGAGCAGCCCGGCGCCTACGTCGTCCCCGGCTTCAACGACGTGATGCCGCGCGGGCTCGACCGGAGCCTCTCGGAATTCGACCGCGACTCCCTGGTCCGCTACCTCATGACCCTGGAATAAGACACGCGGCATTCGCCGCGGGCTGTACTCCAGGGCAGACGCTACGCGTCAGCCCATGTAGTAGGCCGCTCCCCGCGGCGTCACGAGGGTGGCGCGCTCCTTGCTTCACGAGGAGGCCATGAC
>JBOGTE010000226.1:0-3189 GCA_050692015.1 Candidatus Limnocylindria bacterium | reverse complement strand
GACATGAAGGCCTTCATGCGCTCGCGCGTGAGGCGGCGGCGCTCAGGCTCCGCGAGGTGTGACAGCTCACGCATCTGGGGCAGCAGCGCTCCTGCCCGGGCGACGTCCGTCGGGATCGCGGCGATCAACTCGAAGCGCTGCTTCCACCAGTCGAGCACCTCCGGATCGCTCTTGCCTTTGAGCCCTGCGAGCCCGGCATCGACCGGCCTCTCGTCCACCTTCGCCATCTCGCTCCTCCTTCTTAACGCGCCGCCGCGCCGCGCCGCTCCGACACGGTGCCGCGCACGTAGGTGACGATCTCCTCCAGCGACGAGCCCGGCTGGAACACGCGCTCGACGCCGTGCTCGCGGAGGAAGGCGACGTCCTCCTCGGGGATGATCCCGCCTCCGAAGAGGAGCACGTCGTCCATGCCGCGCTCGCGCATCAGCTCGCGGATCCTGGGGAAGATGTAGTTGTGCGCTCCCGACAGGAGCGACACGCCGATGGCGTCGGCGTCCTCCTGCGCGGCCGTCTCCACCACCTGCTCCGGTGTCTGGTGCACCCCGGTGTAGATCACCTCCATGCCGGCGTCTCGCAGCGCGCGTGCCACGACCTTCGCGCCACGGTCGTGCCCGTCGAGGCCGGCCTTGGCGACCACCACACGGAGCGGCCGCTTCATGCCCCCAGGTCCTTCGCGTGCTGGTCCCAGTGCAGGAACGTGCGCACGGAGACCATGCCGACGATGCGGAAGTTCCGCGCCTCCTCGTCGCTGAGCCCGAGGACGGCCTCGCGCACCCGCCGGTAGCTGGCCTCAAGCTCGTCCAGAAGCGCCTCGGGCCCGACGAGCGCGCGGCTCGACACGGAGCGCGCGTTGTACTCGTCGATCTCCTTCTCTCCGGAGATGGGCCGATGCGTCCCCGCGCGGATCGCCTCGAGGCGCCGTGGCACGTCCTCCAGCCACCCGATCACGTGCGCGACGAGATCGCGGTACGTCTTCCAGCCGTCGGCTGATCCACCGGGAATGCGGTCCGCCAAGCCCGCGCGGCCGAGGTGGCGGACGCGCTCGCGGAACGGGCGCCAGTCCCGCTCGATGCGCTCGGCGAGCGCGGTCCCCGTCGCGGGCACGACGCCCGCGAGCTCGGCCTCGTGCTCGGGGTAGTGGCCGTAGGTGTCGCCCTCGATGACCGCGACGGCGAACGGCTGCCCGTCGCTCACGTTCGCGGCGACCTGCTCGTCGGTCAGCTGCGCGACCTCGTCGCGGAGGCGCGCGAAGCTGCCGTCGAGCTTCGTGAAGAGGACGTGCCGGTCGTCGCGCAGGCTCGCCTTCGCGATCGCGGCATTGAATCGGTCCATGTCCCACTTGGCGAGAAGCGCGGCGCGATCCTCGCTCTCGACGCCGAGCGCCTTGAGCAGCGCGTCGAGCCCCGCGTCGGCGGACGGCTGCGTCTTACCCGTGGCGCGGTACTCGGAGATCCGCCGCCGCGCGAGCTCGTGCCACGCCGCGACGTGACCTAGCATCTGCCGGTACGTCCAGCCGGATGCGGTCCGCTCATCGAGCTGGACGTCGGTGAGCGTCCCCGCCGCGATGCGGAACGCGGGCCAGGCCGCGTTCATCCGCGCGACGAGGTCCTTAGAAGTACCCGGGATCTGTGTAGACGCCATAGACCTCCTTCAGCACCGCGACCTGCTCGCCGATGCTGGCGTAGGCGCGCGCGCACTCCAGGAACGCCGGCATCAGCTCGCCATGCTCGCTCGCCGCGCCGCGCAGCGCGTCCAGCGATGCGCGCCAGCGGCCGGCGTCGCGCTTCCGGCGGACCTCGGCCAGGCGCTCCACCTGGCGGCGCTCCACCTCGGGGTCGATCCGCAGCACCGGCACCGGCGCCTCCTCCTTGGTCACGTGCGCGTTCACCCCGACGACGATCTTCTCCCCCTCCTCGACCTGCTGCTGGAAGTGGAAGGACGCCTCGGTGATCTCGCGCTGCGGGTACCCGCGCTCGACGGCCTCGACCATCCCGCCCATCCCCTCGATCTCCTCGAGGTAGCGGTCGAAGCCCCGCTCTAGCTCAGTGGTGAGGTGCTCCAGGTAGTACGAGCCACCCAGCGGATCCACCGTGTCGGCCACACCCGACTCGTGGGCGATGACCTGCTGCGTCCGCAGGGCCAGCGTGACCGCCTCCTCGGTGGGGAGGGCGTAGGTCTCGTCCAGCGAGTTGGTGTGCAGCGACTGCGTGCCGCCCAGGACCGCGGCCAGGGCCTGGAGCGCCACGCGCACGACGTTGTTGTACGGCTGCTGCGCCGTGAGCGAGACGCCCGCGGTCTGCGCGTGGGTGCGCAGCATCAGCGCGCGCTCGTTCCCGGGGTGGTAGCGGCGCTCGATCTCGCGGGCCCAGATGCGTCTGGCGGCGCGGAACTTGGCGATCTCCTCGAAGAAGTCGTTGTGCACGTCGAAGAAGAAGGAGATGCGCGGCACGAACTCGTCCACGTCCAGCCCTGCCTCGGCGCCCCAGCGGACGTACTCCAGGCCGTCGATGAGCGTGAAGGCCAGCTCCTGGAGCGCCGTCGCCCCAGCCTCGCGGATGTGGTAGCCGGAGACGCTGATGGGGTTCCAGCGCGGCGTCTCGCGCGCGCCGAAGCGCAGCGTGTCGGTGACCAGCTCCATGGCCGGCTTCACCGGCACGATCCACTCGCGCTGGGCGATGTACTCCTTGAGGCAGTCGTTCTGGATGGTGCCGCCGAGGGCCGCCAGCGGGATGCCCTTCTTCTCCGCCGCCGCCAGGTACATCGCCCAGACGATGGAGGCGGGGCCGTTGATGGTCATGGAGGTCGTGACCTCGTCCATCGGGATCCCCTCGAACAGGATCTCCATGTCGGCCAGGGTGCTGACCGCCACGCCCTCGCGACCCACCTCGCCGCGCGAGAGAGGGTCGTCCGCGTCGCGGCCCATGAGCGCCGGCATGTCGAAGGCGGTCGAGAGGCCGGTCACGCCGTGCTCGGTCAGGTAGTGGAAGCGCCGGTTGGTGTCCTCGGGCGACCCGAACCCGGCGAACTGGCGCATCGTCCAGAGGCGGCCGCGGTACATCGAGGCCTGGATGCCGCGCGTGTACGGGAACTCGCCGGGAAAGCCGAGGTCGCGGTCGTGATCGAGGTCCGCGACGTCATCGGTCGTGTAGAGCGGCTCCACGGGCGTGTCCGAGAGCGTGCTGAAGCGGG
>JBOGTE010000225.1:0-3229 GCA_050692015.1 Candidatus Limnocylindria bacterium | reverse complement strand
GGCTTCCGCCCGGGCGGCCCGCCCCGGGGCCCGATGCGACCGGGGATGGCCCGCGGAGGCCAGCGCTACCAGGACATCGTCCGCCGCGCCACCGGGGGCCCGCGCGTATCGGCCATCCCGGCGCAGGACGCCGGCGAGCCGATCTCCGGACCGCACGCGGTGCTCGAGGCCCTCCGCGCGGGGCGGGTGATCCGCCGGATCCTCGTCGCTCAGGAGCGCGGCTTGCGCACCGGCGCGGTCAACGACCTGCTGCGCGAGGCCCAGGAGAAGCACGTCCAGGTCCTGACCGTGGACCGCAAGGAGGTGGACCGCCTCTCACCGACCATCGACCACCAGGGCGTCGTCGGGATCGCCGAGGGCAGGGCGGGGGTGGAGCTCGACGAGCTCCTCCTGCATCTCGACACCGTGACCGACCCCGCCCTCGTACTGATCATCGACTCGCTCCAGGACCCGCAGAACTTCGGCGTGCTGCTCCGCTCGGCCGAGGGCGCGGGCGTGGACGGCGTCGTCATCCCGCGCCACCGGCAGGTAGGGCTCACGCCCGCGGTCGCCCGCACCAGCGCCGGCGCGAGCGAGCACCTGCTCATCGCCGACGTCGCGAACCTCCGACAGGCCATCGACGCGATCAAGGAGAAGGGCATCTGGGTCGTCGGCACCGACGACACCGGCGAGATGGAGTGGGACGAGGTCGATTACCGCGGGCCGACCGCCATCGTGGTGGGCGGCGAGGCCGAGGGCATCCGCCGCCTGGTGCTCGAAGGCTGCGACCAGGTCGTGCGCGTACCGATGCAGGGGCAGGTCTCGTCGCTGAATGCCGCCGCCGCCGGAACGGTCGTCCTCTTCGAGGCGCTCCGCCAGCGGATCCGCGACGCGGCACCGCCCACATCCGTCCGCCGCCAGGAGCGGCCCGTTCCGCCGGCGTCGGACGTGGAGGACGAGGGCACCGACGAGGAGTCAGCGAACGAGGAGCTCGCCCTCGATGAAGAGGAGGGAGCCATCGACGACGGCGCCCTCGAGATGGGGACCCTCGATGAGTCCGTGGAGGACGACGCCCCGGTGGCCGTGCCCGTGGACGACGCAGCGGAGGATCCCGCCGAGCCTGACGATGGGGCCGCCGCCGACGCTCGAGCCGTAGAGCTCGGCACGTCCGGCGCGGAGGACGACGCCGCTCCGTCGAAGCCGAAGCGCCCTGCGGCGAAGCGCGCCGCCTCGAAGACGACCGCCGCGAAGCGCACCCCACGCAAGAAGGCGGCGGACTAGCGAGCCTTCCGCGATAGCATCGATACCGACGCCGACCTAGCTCAATGGCAGAGCAGTGGTTTTGTAAACCGCAGGTTCCGGGTTCGAGCCCCGGGGTCGGCTCAGCAAGTGGTGTGAGGTGAGGCCATGGCCGTCCGATCACGAGCGAGCGCGACGTGGGAAGGCGATCTCGCGAAGGGCAGCGGGTCCGTCAGCGGCAGGTCCAGTGACAACTTCAAGGACCTCCCGATCTCGTGGGCCGCGCGGACGGAGGCTCACGGCGGGAAGACCAGCCCGGAAGAGCTGCTAGCCGCCGCTCACGCCAGCTGCTTCTCGATGGCCCTCAGCTCGGATCTGGCGAAGGCGGGCACACCGCCCACACGTCTGGAGGTGACCTCGACCGTTACCTTCGACCGCGTCGCCGAGAAGTGGACCGTTACATCGAGCGAGCTCGAGGTGCGCGGGACCGTGCCGAACATCGACGCCGCCGCGTTCACGAAGGCGGCCGAAGGTGCGAAGGAGAATTGCCCGGTGTCGCGCGCACTCAAAGGCAACGTTCAACTCTCGGTAAGTTCCACGCTCGCGTAGCGGTATCGCGTCGCGGCGATCCGTATAGCCGCGGTGGACCCACGGCAACGTGCCCGACATGAGGCCAAGCGAGCGAGCGCCGCTTGCGTCATTCCGCGCTCACCGGTCAAGATGCATCGCGATCGTGGGGGATACGAGCGTATCCGTTCTCGTAGTCGAGGACGACCGCAACATCCGCGAGTTCATCTGCGAGGCGCTCCGCGGGGAGGGCCTGCAGGTCGTCGAAGCCGGGGACGGCGAGGAAGCGGTGAAGTGCGCGGGCGATCGCCGGCCCGGCGCCATCGTCCTCGACATCGGTCTCCCGCTCCTCGACGGCGCGGCGGTGGCGGACAGGATCCGCGACATGTACCCGGACCCCGTGCCGGTGATCGTGGTCACGGCCGGGCGACACCCCGACCTGTCGCGCATCCGGGCGAGCGCGGAGTTCACGAAGCCGTTCGACCTCGATGACCTCGTCGCGGCGGTGAGGCAGGCGGTCGCGCCGCCTCCGGGTGCCGCGGAGCGCCGCGAGCCGAGCACGGCCGAGAGCTGAGGAGACCGGCAGCAGGCGAGGGATAGGCGCGGCGGCTCCTCTAGAATGTGGGGACCACGGGCAGATCGAGCAGGTGGTGAGCTCCGCTGACTGTAGATCAGCCGCCTTTGGCTGTGGGGGTTCGATTCCCTCTCTGCCCACCCGATGGACGAATGGCGACGGGCCTTCGGCCCGAGCGTCGTAACGCCGGCGAGTCGCCGGTCGTTCACCGGCACCGCGGGCGATCGGCCCGGAACAGAAGTGACCCGAAACGCGTTGGAGATGATGTGAAGACATCCGGACTGCCCTGCCGCGCCACGTTCGACTGCGAGAGCGTGTTCACCGTCGCCCGTCAGGACTCGATGGAGTCGCTGAAGGAGGCCGGCGGCCGCCGCGACGCGCACGAGCTGGAGACGCACGGCTACCGCCACGTGGTCCGCGACGTCGCCGCCGCGACGCCTTTCGCTCAGGGAAGCGCGCGGCGCGGCCGGCCCAAGCGCTCGGGGGAGCTGACGCCCGTCTAGGGCCGGCAGCGGCCCGGACAGTGCCCGCCCGACCGGGCGGCGACCTAGCGGGGTCCTTAGGCTAATATTCGGGCGTTCCACGCGACCGAGGGAGTTGCGCGAGCAACTCTCTTTTCGTGTCCGGAACAAGGGGGGCTCTGCCCACCTAGCTCAGTCGGTAGAGCACGTCCTTGGTAAGGACGAGGTCTCGGGTTCGATCCCCGAGGTGGGCTCCAGAGAAGAAAGGTCAGGAACGTGGCGAAGAAGAAGTTCGAGCGCACCAAGCCGCACGTGAACGTGGGGACCATCGGTCACATCGACCACGGCAAGACCACGCTCACCGCGGCCATCACCAAGACGCTGTCGCTGCGCGGCGCCAGCGAGTTCC
>JBOGTE010000224.1:0-3232 GCA_050692015.1 Candidatus Limnocylindria bacterium | reverse complement strand
CACCAGAACGTCGGCGCTGCGCGCGGCGTCGCGGCCGGCGTCCTCGTGCGCCGCCTGCGATAGGGCGCCCAGCTCCCGCATGTCCCCGACGACGGCGACACGGCGGCCGGCGACACCGCGGAGCAGCGCCAGTGCGGCCTCGACGGCGGCGGGGCTGGCGTTGTAGGAGTCGTCCAGGACGGTCACGACATCGGTGCGGTGGACGCGCATGCGGTGGTCGGGCGGCTCCATGGTCGCGAGCGCCAGGGCGGCCTCCTCGAGCGGCACGCCGAGCTCCACCGCGGCGCCGATGGCCGCCAGGCCGGCGACCACGAAGTGGCGGCCGGGCATGGGCATCCGCGCCTCGGCCCGCTCGCCGCGGTATCCGACCGTGAAGCGCAGCTCCTCCAGGCCCTGCTGGTGAACGTCGGTCGCGCGGAGCGCCGCGTCGCCCGACTCGCCGAAGAGGACCACGCGCGCCCGAGTGCGCGACGCGAGCGAACGCACCCGCGCGTCGTCGGCGTTGAGCAGCGCCACCCCGTCCTCGGGGAGCGCCTCGATGAGCTCGGCCTTCCCGGCCGCGATGGCCTCGACGCTCGGCGTGCGCGAGTAGTGCACCGGCCGGTCCGGGATGGCGGTGATGACCCCGACGGTCGGACGCACCAGGCCGCAGAGGTCCGCTATCTCGCCGGGAACGTAGAAGCCCAGCTCGATCACAGCGACCTCGTGCGTCGGCTCCTGCGCGAGGAACGTGAGCGGGACGCCGATCTCGTTGTTGAACGAGCTCGCCGACGCCAGCACGCGGAAGCGTGAGCCCAGCGTCGCGACCGCCGCCTGCTTCGCGGTCGTCTTGCCCACGTTCCCCGTGATGCCGACGGCCGGGATCGGCCGGTCGGCCCGCACCGCCTCGGCCAGGCGGCGCAGCGAGTGCGGAACGGACGCGACCTCGACGAGGAGCGCGTCCTCGCCCAGGCCGCCCGGGACGCGCTCGACGACCGCGCCCAGGGCTCCGCGGGTGAAGGCGTCCGCGACGAAGTCGTGCCCGTCACGCGCGTCGCGGAGCGCGAAGAAGAGGGTGCCCGGCTCGAGGATCCTTGAGTCGAACGCCCCGCCCCGAAAGGTCAGCGAAGGGTCGGCGGTGCCGCGCACGACGCGCCCCGAGGTCGCTTCGAGTACGCGCCCGAGGGTGAACACCTCGGGCCCGATGCTATTCGCATCATGGCCGGTCGGGCTGTATCCGCGCATAGCGCAGCGAGTCCGAGGCGAGCTCGCGGAAGGTGCGCATGACTGTGACGGTGCCGAGCAGCTTCGAGGCGGGCCGCTCCAGCACGACGACCACGACCATGTGCGGATCGACCGCGGGCGCGAAGCCAGCGAACGAGGAGATGTACTCGTCATCGACGTAGCGGCCGTCCGGCGACGGGATCTGCGCCGTGCCGGTCTTGCCCGCGACGCTGAAGCCCGGCACGCGGGCCGCCTGCGCGATCCCGCGATCGACGGTGCTGGTCAGCATCTCCCGGAGGCTCGCGGCGGTGCCCTCCGACATCACCCGGCGGACCGGTGCCGGCGCGGTGCGGTGCTCCCCGTCCGCATCGCGCCAGCCCGCCACCACGTACGGCCGGCAGAGCGTCCCGCCGTTAGCGATCGCCGCGTACGCCGCCGCCAGCTGCAGCGGCGTGACCGTCAGGCCCTGGCCGAACGCCGCGGTACCCACGTCCACCGGGTACCACTCCGCGAGGGGGCGGACCGTGCCGGAGGCCTCGCCCGCGAGGTCCACGCCCGTGGGTGAGCCGAAGCCGGTCTCTAAGAGAGCGTCGTACAGGCGCTGGTCGCCGAGCCTGGAGGCGACGAAGACGGCGCCGGCGTTGGCCGAGCGCTCCAGCACCTGCGACATCGTGGTGGGCCCGTGCGCCACTCCCATCGCGTTGTGGAGGCGTCGCCCTCCGATGTCCGCGTAGCCCACGTCCTCGTACGAGGTCCCGGGCGTCACCACGCCGGCCTCGAGCCCCGCGCCGATGGTGATGGCCTTCATCGTCGAGCCCGGCTCGAACGTCCACGCGGTCGTGCGGTCCCGCAGCCACTCGTCGCGCGCCGCCGCCACACCACCGGGGTGGAACGTCGGATACGAGGCCGCGGCGCGGACCGCGCAGTCGGCCGGGTCCAGCACCACGATGGCGCCGCTCACCGCGTCCTCCGCCAGGATCGCCGCGTGCAGCTCCCGCTCCACCGCCGTCTGGACGGCCAGGTCGATCGTCAGCGTCACGTCGGCGCCGTCGCGCGGCGGCACGGCCTGGCGCAGGCCCACGGCGATGGCCCGGTCCGCCGGGTCGCGCTCCGCCACCAGCGTGCCGTCGATGCCGTGCAGGAGCGCGTCGTGCCACCCTTCGACGCCGCCCTGCCCCTCGCCGTCGTCGCTCACGAACCCCAGCACGTGGGCCGCGAGCTCGCCGTTCGCGTAGAGCCTTTTCGGCTCGAGCACCGTCCCCAGGCCGGGCATCCCCAGGGCGGCGATGGCGTCGGCGGTGACCTCGGGCAGGCGCCGCTGGATGAAGACCCACTCGGCGCCCGACTCCAGGCGCTCGAGGATCGGCCCCGGCTCGCGCCCCAGCAGCACGCCTAGCTGCTGCGCGGTGAGCTGACGGTCCGGGATGAGCGCCGGGATGGCGTAGAGCGACCTTAGATCAACGCTGGTCGCGAGGATCGCGCCGGACCGGTCCAGGATCGTGCCCCGCCGCGCGTGGACGACCTCGTCGGTGCGGACCTGGTCTGTGGCGCGCTGGAGGAGCTGGTCCCGGCCCACCGTCTGCCAGTAGCCGACGCGCACCGACAGGACGATGGAGAGGACCGCGAAGAGAGCGAAGAGCGTGCGCAGGCGCGCGGCCGAGACGGCCATGCCCTAGCGGTGCGCGGCGATCGGGTCCGCGGGGACGACGGGGACGTGGGACAGGCGGACCAGGCCGAGGCGCTCGGCCTCGGTCTCGATCCGCGCCGGCGACGCCAGGGTGGCCAGCTCCACGTCGAGGAGCGCGCTCTGGCGGCGCAGCTCGTCCCGCTGCTCCTGGAGCCGCTGCGCCTCGTAGCCGGCCGTCGCGACGCCGGTCGAGCTGCCCAGGTAGACGAGCGCGAGCACGAAGGCGACGAGGATCGCCGCGGAGGCGGCGCCGAAGGAGCGGGTTTCCCAGGCGGCGTCGGCACGCCGCGCGGCGGCGCGGGCGGGGCGGTGAGAACCGCGCGCGGGGGCGTGGCGTCGAGC
>JBOGTE010000223.1:0-3282 GCA_050692015.1 Candidatus Limnocylindria bacterium | reverse complement strand
CGTCACGGGTGTACGGATCGAGGTAACGGAGGTCGAGCCGGTCCGCGGCCGCCAGATCGGCCTCTTCGCGGCCGACGCCGCCAGGGAGGAGGAGGCGGTCGCGGTCGCGCGCTACCTGCGCTCGCGCCTCGGCCCCGGCACGGTCCTGCGGCCGCGTGTGACGGATCCCGACTCGCGCGTCGCCGAGCGCGAGGCCGAGTGGGAAGAGGTCGTCTCGTGAGGTTGTTCGCCGATCCTTACCCGGTCCGCCTCGAATGGCACGAGGGCGAGCTGCGCTCCCTGCGCGTCGCCGACCGGCGCTGGACCGTCGTCGAGGTCGTGCGCCGCTGGCGCGTGGACATCGAGTGGTGGAAGCGGGAGGGTGGCATCGCCCGCGATCACCTCACCCTGCGCACCGCGGACGGCACGCTCTGCGAGATCTTCGCCGATCGCCACACCGGCGACTGGTACCTGCAGCGGCTGCTGGACTGACCGCCGGCCATGCCGGGCTCCTTCGTGCACCTGCACACCCATTCGTGCTTCTCCTTCCTTGACGGCACCTCGACGCCCGAGGAGCTCGTCGAGGCCGCCATCGAGCAGGGCATGGACGCGCTCGCGGTCACCGACACGAACGGCCTCTACGGCGCGGTCCGCTTCTGGAACGCCGCGCGGGAGCGCGGCCTCAAGCCGGTCTTCGGCACGGAGCTGCGCATCCCGGACGACCCCGCCGCGCCGAAGGGACCGGCGACACACCTCGTGCTGCTGGCGAAGGACCGCGCCGGCTGGACGAGCCTCTGCCGGATCGTGAGCGCCGGGCAGCTAGCGGGCAAGAAGGAGGAGCCGCGCTTCACCCTCGAGATGGTCGAGCGTGACCGCGAGGGCCTCATCGCCCTCACCGGGTGCGGCCAGGGCGCGGTCCCGCGGGCGGTCCGCGCGGGTGACCCGGACGGGGCGCGGACCGAGCTCGCGCGGCTGGCGGAGATCTTCGGCGACGACCTCTTCGTGGAGCTCACGGACCACCTGGCCCCGGACGACCCCGCGGTCTGCGACGCCCTCGCCGAGATCGCCGCGGAGCAGGGGATCGGCACCGTCGTCACGAACGACGTCCGCTACGCGCGCCCCGAGGGCCGCCGGCTCCACGACGTGCTGCGCTGCATCGACCTGGGGCTCACGGTCGATGAGGCGGGGGAGCGGCTCGCGGCGAACGGCGAGCGCTGGCTCAAGGGAGAGCAGGCGCTGCGCGACCGCTTCGCCCGCGGGGACGGAGCCCGGCAGGCGCGCTACGAGGAGGCGTTCGCGAACGCGCGACTCATCGCGGACCGGTGCGACGTGGACCTCGACCTGGGGCATCAACGGCTCCCGGGGTTCCCGGTGCCCCAGGGCAACACGGCCTTCTCGTACCTCTACGAGCTCTGCCAGGAGGGCGCGCGCGAGAAGTACTCGCTCATCACTCCCAGAGTGAGCAAGCAGCTGGCCCACGAGCTCGACGTCATCGAGCGCGCTCGGCTCGCGGAGTTCTTCCTCATCAACTGGGACATCGTCCGGTTCTGCAAGGAGCGGCGGATCCCGGCGCAGGGCCGCGGCTCCGCGGCCGACTCGATCGTCGCCTACGTGCTCGACATCACGAAGGTGGACCCCATCGCCCACGACCTCCTCTTCGAACGCTTCCTCACCGAGGACAGCAAGACCATGCCCGACATCGACATCGATATCGCATCAAGCGATCGGGAAGAAGTTATCCAGTACGTCTACGCCAAGTACGGCGAGAACTACTCGGCAATGGTGGCGACCTTGGTCACGTACCGCGCGCGCCTGGCCTCGCGCGAGGTCGCGAAAGCCCTGGGCTTCCGCGCCGAGGTCCAGGAGCGCATGGCGAGGGCGATCGACCACCGCTCCGTCGATCCCCGCGCCGTGTTCCACGACCATCCCGGCCACCACCCGCACTACGGCGGCGCCGGCCTCGAGGAGCCGCGGCCGCTCGCGGACACGGTGCAGGGTCTCGCGGACCTCTTCGACGCCCGGGAGCGCGAGCGCTTTCCGCTCTTCCGCGAGCTGACGCTAGCCATCGCCGACCTGCCGCGGCACCTCTCCATCCACAACGGCGGGATGCTCATCACGGCGGCGCCGCTGGTGGACGTCGTCCCCATCGAGCGCGCCACGATGCCCGGCCGGAACGTGGTCCAGCTCGACAAGCGCGACGTCGAGGACCTGGGCCTGGTGAAGATGGACCTGCTGGGCCTGCGGACGCTCTCGCTCATAAAGGACGCCGTCGCGATGACCCTGGAGCGCCACGGCGCGCGCCTCGATCTCGGCACGCTCCCGCTGGACGACCCGGCGGTCTACGACCTGATCTGCGAGGTGGACACCATCGGGCTCTTCCAGGTGGAGAGCCGCGCGCAGGCGCAGGCCCTGTCGCGCGTGCTCCCGCGCTGCTTCGCCGACATCGTGGTGGAGGTCGCGATCATCCGGCCGGGGCCGCTCCAGGGGAACGCGGTGAACCCCTACATCCGCCGGCGCCAGGGCCGCGAGCCGGTCACGTATCCGCATCCCTCGCTCGAGCCGGTCCTCAAGGAGACGCTCGGCGTGATCATCTTCCAGGAGCAGATCCTGAAGGTGGCCATGGCCATCGCCGGGTTCACGGCCTCGGAGGGCGACCGGCTGCGGCGCGCGATGAGCCGCGCCCGCTCGGCGGAGGACATGGAGCGCCTGCGCGCGCCGTTCCTCGCCGGCGCGGCGCGGAACGGGGTCCCCGAGGAGACCGCGAACGCGATCTTCGCGCAGGTCGCGGCCTTCGCCGAGTTCGGGTTCTGCAAGAGCCACGCTGCGGCCTTCGCCCTGACCGCGTACCACACCGCGCACCTCAAGCTCTACTACCCCGCCGAGTTCTACGTCGCGCTGCTCAACAACCAGCCCATGGGCTTCTACAGCCCGGCGGTCATCGCCGGCGACGCCAAACGGCACGGCGTGCGGATCCTGCCCGTGGACGTGAACGCCTCGATGGCCAAGGCCACGGTGGAGGAGGCGCCCGCCGACGGGTCGCGCCCCGACATCCGCGACCTCTCGGAGACCATCTCGCGCCACCGCGCGTGCCGCACCCACCACGTGCGCCTGGGCCTCACCTACGTGAAGCACCTGGGCGAGGCGGAGGCGGACGCCGTCGTCGCCGAGCGCCAGCGCGGCGGCGCGTACCGCTCGTTCGAGGACCTGGCCCGGCGCGCGAGCCTCAAGGAAAGGGCTTTGCAGGCCCTCGCGCTCGTCGGCGCGTTCGACGCGCTCGGGGAGCCGCGCCGCGCGCTGCTATGG
>JBOGTE010000222.1:0-3282 GCA_050692015.1 Candidatus Limnocylindria bacterium | reverse complement strand
GCCCTGGGTTATGGCATCACCGAGGGCGAGCCGGAGCTGCGCGCCCTGATCGCGGCCGAGGCCAGCGCGCGCGGCGTCGCGGCCGGGCCCGAGCAGGTCATCGTTACGGCAGGCGCGCTCCAGGCCATCGACCTCGCCTGCCGGGTGCTCGTCCGGCCCGGCGACGTCGCCGTGGTGGAGGCGCCCGGCTTCACCAATGCGGTGTCCGCGCTCCGCAACCACGGTGCGCGCATCGTCGAGGCCCCCGTTGACGACGAGGGCATCGACGTCACGGCCGCCGCGCGCATGCTGCGCGAGCTCGGCGCCCGCCCAGCGCTGTTCTTCGTGGTCCCGACATTCCAGAACCCGAGCGGCGTGTCGTCCTCCTTCGCACGCCGCCGGCAGCTGCATGCGCTGGCCGCATCGTATGGGTCGGTCGTGGTGAGCGACGACCCATACGTGCGGCTGCGTTACCGCGGCGACGAGGTCCCGGACCTCGCCGCCGTGGATGGCGGCGCGACGGTCGTCTCGATCGGCAGCTTCTCGAAGATCTTCCTCCCCGGTCTGCGCGTGGGCTGGGCGATCGCGGATGCCGAGACCGTCAGGAGCATGGCGCGCGCGAAGCAGACGATCGACTCCTCGACCTCCAGCCTGGGCCAGCACATGGTCCTGGAGTTCGCGCGCCGCGGTGCCTTCGCCTGGCACGTCGAGTGGCTGCGTGTCCTCTACCGCGAGAAGCAGGCCGCCGCCGGGCGCGCGCTCGAGGCTCACTTCGGCGGCACCGGCGTCACCTGGAGCGACCCGGAGGGCGGCTTCTACCGCTGGGTCACCTTCCCCGAAGGCACTCGCACGCGCCAGCTGCTGGACCTCGCGCTGGAGGAGGGCGTCGCCTTCGTGCCCGGCGACGTCTTCAGCGCCAGCGGCCAGTTCGCGAACTGCCTGCGCTTCTCCTACAGCTCGCCGACGCCTGACCGCATCGACGAGGGCGTCCGCCGCCTGCGCCGCGCGTACGATCGCCTCCGATCGTCGTGAGCGGCCCGCGCACCCTGGCGGCGAAGGTGTGGGACCGCCACGTCGTCGCGAGCGACGGCGGGCGCGACCTGCTGTACGTCGATCTGCACCTGGTGCACGAGGTGACCTCGCCCCAGGCCTTCGACGGGCTGCGCGCGGCCGGACGCCAGGTCAGGCGGCCCGACCTGACCATCGCCACGGCCGACCACAACGTGCCGACGGCGGACGACGCTCCCGACCCGATCTCGCGCAAGCAGGTCGAGACGCTGGCCCAGAACTGTGCCGAGCAGGGCATCAGGCTCTTCCCGCACGGAAGCTCGGGGCAGGGGATCGTGCACGTCATCGCGCCGGACATGGGCCTCTCCCAGCCGGGGACGACCATCGTCTGCGGCGACAGCCACACCTCCACCCACGGCGCGTTCGGCGCGATCGCCTTCGGCATCGGCACGAGCGAGGTCGAGCACGTGCTCGCGACGCAGACGATCTGGCAGGCGCGCCCGCGAACCCTCGCCGTCGAGGTCGATGGCGCGCTGCCAAGAGAGGCGAGCGCCAAGGACCTGGCCCTCGCGATCGTCCGGACGCTGGGCGCGTCCGGCGGCGCGGGCCACATCGCGGAGTACCGCGGCGAGGCGGTCCGCGCGCTCCTCATGGAGCAGCGCATGACCGTCTGCAACATGTCCATCGAGGCGGGTGCGCGGGCCGGGCTCATCGCTCCGGACGACGCGACGTACGCGTTCCTGGAGCGGCGCGCGCACGCGCCGCGCGGCGCGGCATGGGAGGCGGCGCTCGACGACTGGCGAGGGCTGCCGAGCGACGGCGAGGCCTCGTTCGACCGCGTCGTGCGGGTCGATGCGTCGGCGGTGGGGCCGACGGTGACGTGGGGTACGAACCCGGCGCAGTCGATCCCGATCGACGGACGCGTCCCGGAGCCGAGCGCGTTCGCCGACGAGCGCGAGCGCGAGGCGGCCACCCGGGCGCTCGCGTACCAGGACCTCCGGCCCGGAACGGCTGCGCGGGACATCCCGGTGGACGTCGTGTTCATCGGCTCCTGCACCAACGGCCGGCTCGAGGACCTCCGGGCCGCCGCCGGGGTCGTGGCCGGACGGCGCGCGCACTCCCGGGTCCGCGCGCTGGTGGTGCCCGGTTCGATGGCGGTGCGCGCCGCCGCCGAGCGGGAGGGCCTCGACCGCGTCTTCCGCCAGGCCGGCTTCGAGTGGCGCACGGCCGGGTGCTCGATGTGCCTGGGCATGAACCCGGACGTCCTCGGCCCCGGCCAGAGGTGCGCCTCCACCTCGAACCGCAACTTCGAGGGACGCCAGGGGCCGGGCGGGCGCACACACCTGGTCTCACCCGTGGTGGCCGCCGCGACCGCGGTCCTGGGGCACTTCGCCACGCCGGCCGATCTCGCATGAGGGCCGTCTCGCGGGTCGTGGGGCGCGGCCTGCCGCTCCCGCGAGCGGACGTCGACACCGACCAGATCATCCCCGCGTCGAACTTGAAGCGGGTGGACAGCAGCGGCTACGGCGACGCGCTCTTCGGGGCCTGGCGCAGCGACCCGGCCTTCGTGCTGAACGACGAGCGCTACAAGGGCGCCAAGGTCCTCGTAGCCGGCCCGAACTTCGGCTGCGGCTCCTCGCGCGAGCACGCCGCGTGGGCGCTTCGCGACGCCGGGTTCGAGGCCGTCGTGTCGTCGAAGCTCGCCGACATCTTCCGCATGAACTGCGTGCGGAGCGGCGTCGTGCCCGTGACGCTCCCGGCGCAGGCCGTCGGGCGGCTGCTCCGGGCGATCGCCGAGGAGCCCCGGGTCTCGATCGCGATCGATGTCAGCGCCAGGCTGCTCGTGGCACCGGGCCTCGAAGAGCCGTTCGAGCTGGACGACCATGCCCGCCGGCAGCTGGTCGAGGGCCTGGATGAGATCGGCCTGACCCTCGCGCAGGCCGGCGCGATCGACGCGTACGAAGCGGGACGGCCGGAGTGGCTCCCGTGCACCGCCGCGCCGGCATGACCGCGGTCGTCTCGCCTCCCGGTGTCGGCTCCGTCGCGGCCGCGGCGGCGCTCATCGCGCCGTACATCGAGCGCACGCCGCTGGTGCGATCGGAGGCTTTCTCGACCCTGACCGGCAGCGAGGTCTTCCTCAAGCTCGAGGACCTGCAGGTGACCGGCGCGTTCAAGCTCCGCGGGGCGCTTCACAAGCTGCTGCGGATGGATCCCGCCGTCCGCGCGCGCGGCGTGCTCACCGCGTCCGCCGGGAATCACGGCCAGGGAGTGGCGCACGCGGCGCGCCTGCTGGGC
>JBOGTE010000221.1:0-3282 GCA_050692015.1 Candidatus Limnocylindria bacterium | reverse complement strand
GCGACGAGATACCAGGCCCCGTCCAGCTCCTCGAAGAGGAGGCGCAGGCTCTTCCAGTCGAGCGTGTCCTGCGAGGACGGGAAGTGGTACTCGACCATGATCGCGTCCGGATACATCTCGGCGCTGTTGTCGATGGTGTTGCCGGATCCGATCGCGCGGTTGTAGGCGATCTCTGGTGCGGCGGCGAAGTCCCGGTCATACACGAAGCGCGCGAAATACTGCGCGAACGCGAGGTCGATCGGACCGCCGATCCCGTCGTACGAACCCCAGGTCCGCGTTGCCGGGTCGGCGAGCGCCCTACGCAGCTCTTCGGCGGTCAGCCTCTGGTCCCCCCGTGGATCCGCGTAGGCGTACGGAGAGAAGCGGATCCCCTTCGTTGGATGCGCCATCGCCGAGAGCACGGCCATGTCGCGATCGCGCAGGGCGACGACCACCTCACTGGCGCGCGGACCGACCTCCGCCTCGGCCTGGTCCTCCGGCAGGTCTCTCGCGATAGGCCGGGCCGGCGGCGGCATCGACACGCTGCCGGAGGAGAGCCATCCGAGCGGCGTGACGGCCCGGATCGGAACCGAGATCTCGGCCACCGTCTCGTAGGTCGCCCCCGCGCGGAGGATGGCGTACCGGGGTCTGTCCGCCGTCACCAGCAGGTACGTGCCGGTAGGGTCGAAGGCGACCGCGCCGACCCCGGTGGAGGTGAAGACGGATCTGACCGCCCGCGTCCCGATGTCCACCACGCGCAGCTCGCTGCCGCTCACGGAGAAGACGAGGTCCGCGGAGTCCGGGCGGAAGACCGGCCTATCGACGCCGACGATCTCGACGGATGCGATCTCGTCACCCCGAGCCGGCTCCCACACTTTCATCCAATTCGAGGGCCGCTCGAACGGTCGATCAAGGCCGGCCATGTGGCCCGTCCGGCTCACGGCTTCGGGGCTGACCTCGATGGGTGCACTCGCGGCTACAGACCCGCTGGGCACTTCCACCGACTCGTACACGAGGCCACCGCCCGGCGCTGACGCAGCCCGCACCATGCCCAGTCGGTCGCCGTCGTAGGAGAGCAAGCCACCGGGAGCGAGGCCGTCCGAGCGGCGGACCTCGCGCCGCGGGCTCGCGGTCCTCGGCTCCATGACGAAGAGGCGATCGGCGGCTACTCCGGCATCGGCCGGAGGTACGGGATCGGCGGGCCCCGAGAGGACGAAGGCGACCTCGTCCCCGCGGCTCGACCAGACAAGGCTAAGTGGACGGAGTGCGTCTTCCCGGTGGATCACCGCGCTAGAGCGGCCGACTGGATCCCATAGCACCAGCTCGAAGGGCGGCGTGAGCACCTGGCTCATCGACCTCCAGTAGGCGACCGAGCCTCCGTCCGGCGCGATCGCCGTCCAGCCCTCGGCCGTATACCCGCCGACCTCGAGGCGCCGAGCGACGCCGTTCGGCCCGGCCGAGACGACGACGAAGTGGCTGACCGCGGCGTGCACCTCGGGTCCGGAGCGCACGTGCTCCAGCGCCAGGACCTGGCCGGGCACGGTCGGTCCTGCGGGAGGCGTTGCGGTCGGGCTCGCGACCGCCGTTGAGGCTGGGGTACCGGTCGGGCTCGGGCTCGGAACGGCCGCAGGGGGAGACGCGCGCAGGAACAGAGCAGCACCAAGGGCAAGGCCGCCGACGACGAGGCTGGCGAGAAGGGCGGCGCGAAGAGCCGCTCTGCGAGCCATGCCGATCAGGCTTGGCTAGGCGGCACGCCCTCCGGGCCGAGGGAGACGAAGTAGGACTCGCAGGCCATCTCGATGAGGTCGGGCTCGAGCGCGGGCTGCCGCTGCAGGAACCGCGCGGTGTCCACCACCTGCTCGAGGATGTCGCGCGGATGGCAGGACCGCAGCGGGATCCCCCGCGTCCGGTAGAACGCCAAGATCTGCGAGGTCGCGTCGGCGTGGTACGCGATGCCCTTCCGCGCGCAGAGGCGCTTGAGGATCTCCTCGTACTGGTCCACCGTCGGCGAGCCGATGCCGATCTTGTAGCGGATCCGCCGGAGGAACGCCTCGTCCACCAGGTCGGCCGGGTCGAGGTTCGTCGAGAACACGATGAGCAGGTCGAAGGGGATCTCGATCTTCTTGCCGGTGTGCAGCGTCAGGTAATCGACGCGCTTCTCCAACGGGACGATCCAGCGGTTGAGGAGGTCCTTCGGGCTGACCCGCTGGCGGCCGAAGTCATCGACCATGAAGATCCCGCCGTTCGCCTTCATCTGGAACGGCGCTTCGTAGTACTTCGAGGTCTCGTCGTAGATCAGGTCGAGTGTGTCGAGGGTGAGCTCGCCGCCCGTCATGACGATGGGCCGCTTCGTGATGATCCAGCGGTGGTCGAACCGGACCCGCTCCTGGGCGGTCAGATCGAGCGCCAGCCGGTGGTAGACCTGGTCGAAGAGCTTGATGACCTGGCCGTCGATCTCGACGGCGAACGGCAGGACCACCTCGCCGCGCAGGAGGCTTATGAGCACCTCCGCGATGGTCGTCTTCCCGTTGCCGGGAGGGCCGAAGAGGAAGATCGACTTCCCCGAGTTGATGGCCGGCCCGAGCTGCGTGAGCGTCTCGCGCGGGATCACCAGGTGCGCGAAGGCGCGCGCCAGGTCCTCCTGGCTCACGGTGATGTTCGAGATGGTCTGGCGCTGGACGGCGGCGATGTAGGTCGCCAGCGGCACCGGCGCGCGGCCGACGTACTGGCTTCGCGCGAGCGCCTCCTGCGCCTTCTCGGCGCCCTTGTCCACGATGACGAACTGGTACGTCGCAGCGGAGATCGACGCGCCGCCGCGGATCTCTACGAGGCGCTCCGCCTTGAGGAAGTCCATGACCTTGTCGACCACGTTCGTGATCGGCAGCCCCAGCGAGGTCGCGATCTCCGCCAGCGACATCTGACCGCGGAGGTAGAGCGTCTTGAGCGCGAGATCGGCGATGAAGCCCATACGCAGGCCGGTCGCCTCGATCGTGGCCGGCTCCGGGGGCAGCGGGATGCGCGGGATCGCCGGCTGCGCGGCGGCAGCCGTTGGCGCGCCGGGTGGAGCCTGCTGAGCGACGGTCATGTCCTGCTCAGTATGAACGCGGACAGATGGCGATCGTCACTCCGAGGCCACATCGCGCACCGGCCCCAGGAGCCGGTCGAGCTCGTCCTCATCGATGACCCGGACGCCCAGGGACTTGGCCTTCTCGAGCTTGGTCCCCGCTCCGGGGCCCGCGACGACCAGGTCCGTCTTCTTGCTGACGGCACTCCCCGGCTTGCCTCCCAGCTGACGCACCAGCG
>JBOGTE010000220.1:0-3311 GCA_050692015.1 Candidatus Limnocylindria bacterium | reverse complement strand
GAGCGACGCTCCAGCGCAGGGTCGGCTCGCTCAGGGGGCGCAGGGTCCGGCGCAGCCGCGTCCAGCTCCTGGCCTGCGCGCTCTCTATCTCCTGCCCGCTCGGATCCGCACGCAGGAGGTCCTCGATCTTCTTTCCGTGAGTGGTCATGCTTCGCTCCATTCAGGCCCGAGCGCGCGGCGCAGCGCTTCGAGCGCGCGATGTTGCAGGCTCTCGACGGCCTCGATCCCCCGCCCGGTGAGCGCCGCCACCTCGCGGGTAGGGAGGCCGGTCACGAATCGGAGGACGATCACATCCCGCTGCGTCTCGGGCAGCGCCGCGAGCGCGGCGTAGAGGGCAGCGCGGGTCGTGGGGTCGGCGTCGGGTGCGAACCGTTCCGGGGCGTCGGCCGAGGTGCGGCTC
Source organism: Candidatus Limnocylindria bacterium (assembly GCA_050692015.1). Lineage (GTDB taxonomy): Bacteria > Chloroflexota > Limnocylindria > P2-11E > P2-11E > GWC2-70-10. The sequence continues at coordinate 2,911 of JBOGTE010000220.1, read as the reverse complement.
GTCTTGCGCAGCTCGTCGCGGACGTAGTTGCGGCACACGACGATGAGCCAGGAGCGCAGGGCCACCGGCCCGTCGATCCGCAGGTCCGGGATCGCCTTGAGGAGACGGGTGAACGCCTCGCTCACGGCGTCCTCGGCCAGGCCCGTGCCGGCGCCGAGCCCCAGCGCGTAGCGGTAGAGGAGCGGGAACTCGCGGTCGTGCAGCGCGCGCCAGGCGGACTCGTCCCGGGCGCGCAGGGCGGCGATCGGGTCGCCGGCGGCCTCAGCGGACACGGAGCGCCCGTAGGTCAGCGGGGCCGGCCCGGTGCTCCAAAGTGAGGTCATCCTCTTTCGTTGCTCCAGCGTTTCCCTGAGAACGTGCCGGCGCATCAGGACCCTTCGGTCGCCCATCGGGCTGGCGACCGGCTGCTACGGGACCGATACCGGTGCCGTGCGGAGGATCGGCCAACCTCACTTCGTCGCGGTGAACATGTAGAACCAGCCGAGCGCGTCGGCGATCGGCGTGCCGTCGAGCGCCCTGACAAGGTTCGCGTACTTCCAGGTGAGGTCGTCGTAGCCCTTCATCGTATAGGGCGGGTACACGCCGGCGGAGACCGCGCGCACACCGCGAAGCCCGGCGGCGGCGGCGAGGTCGCGCCACGCGTCGCGCGAGAGGTCGCTCTCGAAGATCCCTGCCTCGAGATGCTCCGAGCGCTTCATGCGGCCCCGCTCGGCCCAGCGGTAGAGCGAGACCTTGCGCGGCACGATGTCCGCGTAGAAGAGGCCGCCCGGCCGGAGGACGCGCGCCATCTCGGCGAGCACCGGCGCCGGATCGCGGAAGTGCTCGAGGAGCCCGCCCGAGAGGACCACGTCGAAGCTCTCGTCGGCGAACGGGAGCGAGCGCGCGTCGCCGAGCACGGGCTCGACGGGTAACGCACCGGCGGATCGCTCACCACCGGAGCGGTCTTTCCCGGACCGGTCGCCGCCGGAGGACGCGCCCGACCGCCCCGCACGCCGCGCGTTCTCGCGCACCGCGCGCATCGCGTACGCCGCGTAGTCGAGCGCGACGAGCCGGAAGGGCCGCTCGAGGCCCAGGCGGATGAGCAGCCGGCCCGAGCCGGCACCGATCTCGATGGCGCTGCCCGCCGCCGGCAGCAGCGGGCGCAGGTGGCGGATCTTGGTCTCGTCGATGAAGTTGTAGATGTCGCGCCGAGCGGGGTCGAAGAGCTCCGTCTCGCCGACGGGCCGCTCCCAGGCCTCGCGGTCCCCCTCGTCGAAGCGGCGCTCTCGCACGTCGTGCTCGTGGTCGTGCGTCACCCGCGGGATCGTAGGGGCCCGCGGCTCGGTCGGCAGGCACCCGCGCGACCGTTGTAGGGTGCGCCGGACACGCGCGTTGGGGGTGACATATGGCCACGGCAGCACCGGCGGCAGGCGGCGGGATCCTCGACCGGGCGATCCGCGCGGCGCGGCTCGAGCAGGCGGCCTACGAAGAGGTAGAGGCGGACACAACGGCCACGACTCAGGCCGCGACCATCGTGGTGATCGGCGCGGTAGCGGCCGGCATCGGCGCCGGGGTCGGCGCGCCCGGCGACCTCGTCGGCGGCCTCATCGGGGGCATCCTCATCGGTCTCCTGGGGTGGGCCGTGTACGCGTACGTGGCGTTCCTCGTGGGCACCAAGCTCATGCCCGCACCGGAGACGCACACGGACTGGGGCCAGGTCGCGCGGACGCTCGGCTTCGCCAACTCGCCGCGCGTGCTTCTCGTCCTCGGGGTCATTCCGGCTCTGTTCGGGATCGTCAGCCTCGTCGTGGGGATCTGGGTCCTGGTCACGACGGTGATCGCGCTGCGGGCCGCTCTGGACGTCTCGACCGGCCGCGCGATCGGCGTGGCGATCGTCAGCTTCCTGGCCCTGATCGTCGTGACGGCGGTGATCGGCGGCCTGGTAGCGGCCATCGTCCCCAGCTGATCCGGAGGGGAGGCAGGCCGGAGCCGCCTCCCCGAGCCGGTCGAGCCGGATCCGAGCACCGGCAGCCGTCGCGGCGGCCGGGCTCATGTCGTGCGGCGCGATAGCCGAGCCGGGGCTCCATCCGCTCATCGCGTTCACCTGCTACGGAGCGGCTCTGGCCCTGGTGACCGTCGTGGCCCTCGCTCGGGCGTCGCCCGTCACGGAACGACTCGCGACGGTCGCGGCCGCGGCGGCGCTCACCGCCGCCCTCGGGATGCTCCTCGCGGGACGCACCGAGGTGGCACCGCTGGCCCTGGCCGCGCTGATCCCCCTCGGCACGGTGGGCCTGATCCTCGCCAGAGGCACCGCCCTCGAGCGCGCGGGCATCCCGCTCCTGGCGCTCGCGCTGATCGTTGCCGTCGCGGACCGGCAGATCTTCCTTCCAGGACCGGTCGGGCCGGATGTCCTACTCGCGGCCGCAGTCGCGGCGGTCGCCGCGCCGCTGGCGTTCGGCGCGGGACGGTGGAGGCCGGCCCTGTACGGCGTCGTGCTGGCCGCCTACGCGCTCACCGCGTGGATCGTCCTCGGCGCGCAGCCCTACCGCACCGACACCATCGCTGCAACACATGGCGCGGCCGAGCTGCTGCTCGCGGGACGCCACCCTTACGCGGAGTTCGACATGTTCGAGCGCCTCGAGCGCTTCGACATCCCGGCCGCGTTCGCGACCGACCTGGAGGACGGCTCGGAGCTTCGGTCACTGAACTACCCCGCGCTCGCGTTCCTCGTGCCCGCGCCGCTGGTCGCCGCGGGCCTCGCGGACGTGCGCCTTCTGTACCTCGGAGAGGTCATCCTGCTGCTGGCGCTGGTGACGCTGTCCGCGCGCGAGCCCTGGCGTCCCTACGTCCTCGCGGCCGGGATCGGCGGCATCGCGCTGATGCGGCAGTTCGTCACGGCCGGCGTCGATCCGGCCTGGGCCCTGTTCCTGGT
>JBOGTE010000219.1:0-3385 GCA_050692015.1 Candidatus Limnocylindria bacterium | reverse complement strand
GCAGGGCACCCTTCCGGCCGGCCCGCGGGCGGCGCGCGAGGCGGCGCCGGCGTGACCGTGGTCGGCCAGCGGGTCCGCATGGTCGGCTGGGAGAAGCGGACGAGCGGGACCGACGCATACGCCGGCGACCTGCACTTCGAGGGGCTCCTCACCGCGCGCGTGCTCCGCTCGCCACATCCGCACGCGGAGATAACGAAGCTGGACGTGAGCAGGGCCGAGAGGATGCCCGGCGTGCGTGCGGTCATCACGTGGCGGGACTTCCCGCCGGACGCCCGCTACATCCACAGCGGCGGCAAGCTCTCCGACCGTGCGCCTCTGGCCGAGAAGTACGTTCGCTACGTCGGTGAGGAGGTCGCGGCCGTCGCCGCCGACACCTGGCCGCAGGCGGACGCGGCTGTGAGTGCGATCGAGGTCACGTACAGGCGGCTACCGGCACCGCTCACCATGGAGGATGCGACGAAGCCGGGCGCCGCGGCCCTCCACGAGCGGCCGACCGGCGAGCGGAACGTCTCGCTCCACGACCGCGGCTTCTGGGGCGATCCCGAGGCGGGCCGCCGCGAGAGCGCGCACAGCGTCTCCGGCACCTACTGGTACCCGCGCGTGGCGCACGCCGTCATGGAGCAGAACACCACGGTCGCCCGGTGGGACGGGGAGCGGGAGCGCTTCGAGCTCTGGACCTCGACGCAGGCCCCGCACTTCGTGGTGAAGGAGCTGGCCCGCGTCTTCGGCCTCGAGGGCGATCAGATCGTCTGCCGCGAGGTGGCGGTCGGCGGCGGGTTCGGATCGAAGTCGAAGGTCTCCGAGCACGAGGCCCTCGCCGCAGCGCTCGCGCGGAAGAGCGGTCGGCCGGTGAAGATCGTGCTGACGCGCGAGGAGGAGTTCGCCTTCACCAAGCCCCGGCATGCCTTCAGCGTCGGCTTCACCGCCCATGCCGACGCGACCGGGAAGCTGCGGCTCCTCGAGGCGAAGATCGACGTCGAGAACGGCGCGTACAACCACTTCGGCCCGTCCGTGATGTGGGTCGGGATCAAGGCGCTCGGCGCGATCTACGAGCCGGACGGCCTCGTCTGGGACGCCCGGCTCATCGACACCGCGCTCACGCCGGGCGGGCAGTTCCGCGGCTACGGGAGCCCGCAGAGCACTTTCGCGATGGAGAGCGCGGTGGACGAGCTCGCGGCGAAGATGGGGATCGACCCGCTCGAGTTCCGCCTGCGCAACAAGAACCACCCCGACACCGTGACGCTGTGCGGGGCGAAGCTGGCGAGCGCGCGTCTCGACGACTGCCTCGAGGCGGTGCGCGCGGCGATCGGCTGGGACGAGAAGAAGGCGGCGAAGCGGCGCGCGAACCGGGGCGTGGGGGTGGCCGCGGCCATGCACGGCAGCGGCTCGTACGCCATCCCGGGGTCCAACACGAGCATGGCCGCGATCGACCTCTACGCGGACGGCCACGCGCGGGTGCGCTTCGGCGGCGCGGACGCGGGGACCGGCCAGCGCACGATCCTGGTGCAGATCGCGGCCGAGGAGCTGGGCCTGCCGTTCGATAAGGTGGAGATCCTCTCCATCGACAGCGAGCGGACCCCGATCGATCAGGGCGCGTGGTCCTCCCGGGGGACCCACATGGGCGGGCACGCCGTCCGGAAGGCCGCGCGCGAGCTGGCGGAGCGCCTCCGCGGCGGAGAGACCGTGCCTCCCGGCGGGGTCCTGACGCACGAGACCTCCTACGTCGATCCGGTGATGGAGGCCGTCGGCTCCAGCAAGACGCCGAACTTCTCGGCGAGCTACACCTTCGCCGCCCACGCGTGCGAGGTCGAGGTGGACACCACGACGGGTGAGGTCACCGTTCTCGACTACGTCGCGGCGCACGACATCGGGAGGGCCATCAACCCGACGCTCGTGGAGGGGCAGATCGTCGGAGGGGTCGCGATGGGGTTGGGCGCCGCGCTGGGCGAGGAGCTCATCTACGAGGCGGGGAAGCCCGTCAACCCCGCGTACCTCAACTACGCGCTGCCGCGGGCGGCCGACATGCCGCGCGTCCGCACGATCCTCATCGAAGAGGGCGATCCGGCGGGTCCTTACGGCGCCAAGAGCATCGGCGAGCTCGGGGTCGTCCCAGCCGCGCCGGCCATCGCGAACGCGGTGTACGACGCGGTGGGCGTCCGGATCCGCGACCTGCCCATCACGCCGGACAAGGTCCTGCGCGCGCTGGCCGAGAAGAACGGGACGAAGCGGCGCTCATACCGCATCTGGGCCCGGCCGGACCGCTGGTGGGTCGAGATCGTCCGGCGCTCGTACCCGCTGGGCCTGCACTGGATCCTGGACCGCGTCGGGACGCGCTTCGCCAAGCGCCGCCCGCGCCGCGCGATCGAGTTTGTGGAGACGCCGCGCACGCTGGCCGCGGCCTACGCCTCGCTGGACACGCATGCCGGTGCGAACGGAGCGAACGGCGCGGCCATGCCGATCGGCGGCGGTACCGACCTGCTCCTGCAGCGGCGCCAGGGTCTCGCATCGCCGCTGCGCCTGGTCTCGGTGCAGGAGGTCGCCGAGCTCGGCGCGATCCAGATGGCCGCCGACGGAGCGCTGGAGATCGGCGCCGGCGTCACGCTCGCGCACCTCGCGCGCGAGGCGGGAGAGCGCGCGCCCGTCGTCGCCGAGGCGGTCCTGAGCATCGCCTCGCCGCAGGTCCGCGGCATGGCCACGGTCGGCGGCAACCTCGCGCAGGAGAAGCGCTGCTGGTTCTTCCGGAACGGCTTCCAGTGCTACAAGCGCGGCGGCGTCACCTGCCCCTGCTACGCCGTGCAGGGGGACCACCGCTTCTACCACGCGGCGATGGACGCGCACCGCTGTCAGGCCACAACACCGTCGGACCTCGCGACCGCGCTGCTCGCCCTCGACGCGGACGTCGTGATCGGGGGGCCGGGCGGCGAGCGGCTCGTACCGGTGTCGGGCCTGTACAGCGGGCCCGGCGAGACCGTCGTCCGGGACGGGGAGCTGCTGCTCCGGGTGCGCCTCCCCGCGCGCGCCCTAGGCCGGCGCGGGGCGTTCGAGAAGCTGGGCCTCTGGCAGGGGGACTTCGCCGTCGTCTCCTCCGCCGTCGCGGCGAACGTCGATGGCGGCGGCCGGTGGACGGACGTCCGCGTCGTGCTCGGGGCCGTCGCGCCCACGCCCTGGCGCGCGAAGCACACCGAGGCCCGCCTCGAGGGCGAGGTGGCCCGGCCGGAGGCCCTCCGCCGCGAGCTCGACGGCGAGCTCTCGCGCGAGGGCCACCCGCTGGCGGGCAACGAGTGGAAGCTCGACGCCGCGCTCGGCCTTGCCACGCGCGCGGCCGCGCGGGTCGCCCGGAGCACGTGAGCGTATGAAGGGGGCTTAGCCCCCCTCAGACCCCCCG
>JBOGTE010000218.1:0-3388 GCA_050692015.1 Candidatus Limnocylindria bacterium | reverse complement strand
TACGCGCTGCCGGGGTTCGAGGCCGACGACGTGATCGGCGCGCTCTCGAGGCAGGCCGAGGCCGCGGGCCTCGAGACGATGATCCTGTCCGGGGACCTCGACCCGCTCCAGCTCGTGACGCCTCGCGTGAAGCTCATGACGACCCGGCAGGGCTTCCAGAACACGGTGGTGTACGACGAAGCGGCCATTCACGAGCGCTTCGGCCTCCGGCCGGACCAGATGGTCGAGTACAAGGCTCTCAAGGGCGACACGACCGACAACATCGCGGGCGTTCCCGGCATCGGCGAGAAGACCGCGAGCAAGCTAATCGCGGAGCGGAAGACGCTCGAGGGCGTGTACGAGGACCTCGCGCTCCTGCCGGATCGCCAGCGCAAGGCGCTGGAGGAGCACCGCGAGCAGGTGTTCCGGAGCCGCGAGCAGGCGCGCATCGTCACCGACCTGCCGGTGACCCTGGAGCTCGATCGGACTCGCTTCGGCCCGTACGACCGGCCGAAGGTGCTCGACCTCTTCCGCGACCTCGAGTTCCGCAGCCTCGCACCTCGGCTTCCGCCGGCCGACGGCAACATGGCCACTCCCGCGGCGGCCGCGGCGCCGGTGTCGCGGAGCGGCCAGCTCTCGCTGGGGCTCGAGCCCGCGTCCTCGGTCGCGCCGCCGGTCCCGACGAGCGTCCTCGCTGCCGAGGGGATCGACGCGGCCGTGGCCGCGCTGGAGCGGGCCTCGCCTGTCGCCGTCTACGCGGACGTGGAGCCGGGCCGCCACCCCAGGCTGGTCGGGCTCGGCCTGGCCACCGGAGACGCGTGCTGGTACCTGCCCGTGGACGGCCCGATCCCGCCCCGGGTCGCCGAGCTGCTCCGGAGCGACGTCTCCTTCGTCGCGCACGACGCCAAGACCCTGCGGCGCGCGCTCCGCCGCGCCGGGGCGGATCTCGGGGGCGTGGTCATGGACACGATGCTGGCCTCATACCTCGCCAACTCGAGCCGCCGCCAGCACCTCCTCGACGACATCGCGCAGGAGCGCCTGCAGCTCGCCATCCCTCAGCTTCCCGCCCCGGACCGCAAGGACCCGGACCGCGTCGCCACGCAGGCGGAGCGCGCCGCGCGGGCGGGCGCCTCGGCCACCGCAACGCTCCGCCTGGCGGCGCTCTTCACCGCGGATCTCGAGCGGCTCGCGCTCACGAAGCTCTTCCAAGAGATCGAGCGCCCACTGGTGGACGTCCTGGTGGACATGGAGGAGGCGGGCATCGCCGTGGACGTGCCATACCTGGCGCGTCTCGCCAGCGAGTTCGCCGGAGAGGTCGCGCGCATCGAGCGCGAGGCGCACGCGAGCGTGGGCCACGAGTTCGGGATCACCTCGCCCAAGCAGCTCGAGAGCCTGCTGTTCACCGAGCTGAAGCTCCAGCGCGGGCGGCGCACCAAGACCGGGTACTCGACCGACGCGGCCGTGCTCGAGGAGCTGCGCGGCGCGCATCCCGTTGTGGACAAGATCCTGGAGCACCGCGAGGTCGAGAAGCTGCGGACCACGTACGCCGAGGGCCTGGCGCCGCTGGTGGACCCGGCGACGGGACGGATCCACACCACGTTCGAGCAGGCCGTCGCGTCCACGGGCCGCCTCTCGTCGCGCGCCCCGAACCTCCAGAACATCCCGATCCGCACGCCGCTGGGACGGCGCATCCGCCGCGCGTTCGTCGCCGGCGGCGGCGACCGCGTGCTCGTGGCCGCCGACTACTCGCAGATCGAGCTGCGCATCCTGGCGCACGTCTCGCAGGACCCCGCGCTACTGGAGGCCTTCCGGGAGGGCGCCGACGTCCACCGGCGCACCGCGGCCGCCGGCTTCCGGGTGCCGGAGGCGGAGGTCACGCGCCAGCAGCGCGACGTCGCCAAGATGCTCAACTTCGGGATCGTCTACGGGATGAGCGACTTCGGCCTCGCCTGGCGCATGCAGATGCCGCGCGAGGAGGCGGCGGTCTTCATCGAGGAGTACTTCAAGAGGTACCCGCAGGTGCGCCGCTACGTCATCGAGACGAAGGCGATGTGCACGGAGCAGGGCTACGTCGAGACGCTCCTGGGCCGCCGCCGCTACATCCCCGACATGACCAGCCCGAACCAGGCGGTGCGCGGCGCGGCTGAGCGCATGGCCATCAACATGCCCATCCAGGGCACGGCCGCGGACATCATGAAGATCGCGATGATCCGCGTGCGCGACAAGCTCGCCGCGAGCGGCCTCGACGCGCTCCTGGTGCTCCAGGTCCACGACGAGCTGGTGCTCGAGGTCGCGCGCGCCGACGTGGACGGCGTGGCCTCGCTCGTCCGCGACGAGATGTCCGGTGCGTACCCGCTCGACGTCCCGGTGGTTGTCGATGTCCGCACCGGCACCAACTGGGACGAGATGACGCCGCTCGCCGCGCGCGAAGCCGCTCGCGCCTGACCGGGGGCCGCGGTGCCTGAGCTACCCGAGGTCGAGACCATCGCGCGGCAGCTGCAGCGGTATCTCGTCGGCAAGACGGTCTCCGGCTTCCGCTCCGAGTGGCACCGGCTGACCGAGCCGGAGCCCGCCGAGCTCTTCGGCGCGCGCCTCGCCGGCCGGCGCATCGAAGCCGTGCGGCGGCGGGGGAAGTTCGTCGTACTGGACCTCGAGGGCGGGGACGCGCTGATCGTCTCGCTGCGGATGACCGGGCAGCTCCTCTTTCACCCGGCGGAGGTCGCCGCGCACCCGCACCGGCGCGCGCGGATCGCCTTCGCGGACGGGTCGGCCCTGGAGTTCGCCGACATCCGCAAGTTCGGACGCATGGCCATCGTGGAGGGCCACACGCTGGACGGCGACGACCACGCCAGGCGCCGTGTGGGCGACCCGCTGCACAGCCACCTCGGCGTCGAGCCCCTGTCACGCCGCTTCACGGTGCGCTGGCTGAGCGACCTGCTGCGGCGACGCCCCCGCGCGGCGATCAAGCCGCTGCTGCTCGACCAGACTGCGATAGCCGGCGTGGGGAACATCTACGCCATCGAGGCGCTGTGGCGCGCAAGGATCCACCCACTGCGCACGGCCGGGTCGCTGCGCGAGGACGAGGTCACGCGCCTTCACGAGGCGCTGGTCTGGGCTTTGCGCAAGGGCATCCGCCTCGGCGGGGCTTCCCGCCGGGATTACCGTGACGCCAAAGGCGAGCAGGGCCGCATGCAGCAGGAGTTCCAGGTCTACGACCGCGCCGGCGAGCCATGCCCGCGCTGCGGGTCGGAGATCGTGCGCACGGTGGTCGGAGGCCGGGGCACGTTCCACTGCCGCCGCTGCCAGCGCGCCCCCAGGAGGAGCTGATGGGACCGTTCGACAGGTTCAACGACCGCGCGAAACGGGTCCTCGCCCTGTCGCAGGACGAGGCCATCCGCTTCAACCACAA
>JBOGTE010000217.1:0-3391 GCA_050692015.1 Candidatus Limnocylindria bacterium | reverse complement strand
GGCGGGAGCGGCTCAGGGCCGAACGGCGAGGGCGGCGGTGGAGGCTTCGGCATGTCCGCGACGCCCGCCGGCGCCTATGTCATCAGGAACGGGACGGTGCGCTGGGAGCCGGCGCTGGATCTCGGCCGCACCATCGCATTGGGTCAGATCGTCATCATCGTGGCGCTGCTCACGATCCGTTCGGTCGTGAAGACGATCGCGAAGCGTCGATAGGTCCGGGCTAGCTACCGCCCAGGCGGATGTCGAGGATCGGCCGGCCTTCGTTGCCGACAGGCGCCATCGTCAGCACGAGCACGACGACCAGAAGCACGATCAGCAGCCCGACCGCCATACCCATCGAGAAGCCGCTCTCCGTCTGCATGGCTCACCTCCTGCCGGAACACCAAGCACGGACCGTGCCCGCCTGCTAGCGCCCTCCCACCCACGTGAGCTAGGCCGCGATCAGGATCGGGTGCGCGGACCTAGAGGTGCAGTGTGCCGCGCTCGCCGCTGGCCCCAGTCTCCATGACCCAGCGCACCGAGTTGGCGCAGGGGCATGCCCCGCCGACCCGCGCGAGGCGCGGCATGCTCTTCACCGCGTCCTTCAGCGTAATCTCGCCCGCGCTGACCTTGCGCTGGATGTCGGCCCAGTGCTTCACATCGACCGATGCGCGGTACGACTCCGGCAGCCGGTCGAGCACGTGGCGGATGTACAGCTCGACGTCGTCGAAGCGCTCGCCGTCGAAGCCGATCGCCTGGAAGGCGTGCTCGCCGCGGCGGCGGAAGAACCCGGGGTGCGGCAGCCGCAGCATGTCCTCGTCCCACGACACGCCGTCGTAGCGGCCGCGGCCGGTCCGGAGCCGCTCGTAGATGGCATCGACCTCGTCACGCGCCTTGTCCGGGTAGCGCGCGCGGAGGTAGCGCACGTTCAGGTCGTCCAGCATCTGCTGGCACTCGGCGATGAACTCGTCGTGCGCCTGCCGGTTGGACTTGTCCTTGAGGCCCAGCCGCACGTTGGTGTCACCGCCTCGCTCGTCCCCGAACATCTCCAGAGCGCGGCAGGACCACTTCGTGACCGCGCGCTGCAGCTGGTCCATGGTCACGAGGGCCGCCGGCCCGGCGGCCTTCTCCACCCAGCGGCGCATCGGGACGACGCCGGACGCGAGGTGGAACGCCTCCTCCTTGAGCATCGGCGGCATGCTCGCGGCGAAGGGCCTGTACGCGGCGACCTTCTGCATCGTCAGCTGGTACTTGCCGACGCGGTCGATGAAGGCGCAGAACACGACGTTGTCCACGAAGCTGTCGTACTCGAGGTTGAACGCCGCGAGGACGTGCGAGCCCGTCTTCATCGAGAGGATCTCTTCGACCATGTCGGCCGGCTTGGTGTCCGTGACAGGCGACCAGTCGGCGCTCGTCAGCAGGTGGATCATCTGGTAGCCGTGGCGGAGCTCCTCCGCCATGACCCGCAGGACCCAGGCCTGGTCCTCGGGATCCTGGGCGCGCGCGAGCGTGGCCTGGTGCTGCTGGATGGAGCCGAACTCGGTCGAGGCCTGCGCCCGGATGATCGCGAGCAGCTGGTGCGCGGCCTCGGGGTCGAGGTCCTTCGGGGCGGTGGCCTTGGGCTGCCCCTTGCGCTCGCCCACGTCGATGGTCGCGGAGACGTTCTGCGCGATCTTGGCGCAGAGGCAGAAGGGCTGATCCTTGGGGAAGTACCTCTCCCAGTCCTCGGCCAGGCGCGGGTAGTCCGGGAACTCGTGCCGCTGCCAGTGCAGGACCGCCTCGTGATACGGGCGCGGGAGCTCGCTTCGGACCTCGTCGCTCATGAGTCCATGGTACCGGTGTGGAACCTCAGAGACGGCGCTCCAGAGCAGTCAATTGCGCGGGAGCGAAGCCCATCGCGCGAAGGAACTTGTCGATCTCCACGTCCCGCTCGGCGACCATCGTGCGCGCGACGTTCGCGCCGCGCGACCGGAAGTGGTCGAGCAGCGCCTCGGTGAGCCGCCGTCCGGTGCCGCCGCCGCGCGCCTCCGGATCGACGCCGAAGAACTCGATCCAGCCGGTCGGTTCCTCCAGGCCGAACTCGCCGCCGCGGACCTCGCCGAGCATGAAGCCGACGACCTTGCCGTCCCGCTCCGCCACCTTCGGCGCGTCGGGGTCGCGGCGGATGTAGTAGACGACCCGCTGCTCCCACACCTCGGGGCGGTACCTGCCCGTGATGCGCTCGTCGATGCGCGTGATGGCGTCGATGTCGAGCTCGGTGAGCGGCCTGATCCGTGCCTCGGCCATCCGGCGCTACGGCACGTCGTCGGGCGGCGCCGCGACGCTCCACTTGTTCGCCTCGAGGTGGCGCTCGACCGCGCTCTTGCCGTCCTCCGGGAACACGGGCAGGCAGAGCGGGTCCATGAACTGGAACAGTTGCGCCGCGCGCATCCGCGGCAGCCGCAGCGGGCCGAGGTACGTGTGGACCGCGACCATGTGCGACACCTCGGGCGGGAAGCCGAGGTCTCGCGCGAGCCGGCCGGCGTAGAGGGCGTGGTCGAAGCCGGGCGTCGCCACGAGCTTGCCGTCCTGCTCGACGAATTCGACGACCTTCGCCGCGTCGTGCACGGCCGCGCAGGCCAGGAAGTGGTCCAGCGAGAGGTCGATCCGCCACTCGCGCTGGTAGGTCGGCACCAGGGCCTTGGAGATCGCCATCTGCCCCCGGATGTGCGCGCCCAGGCTGCCGTGCCTCTCGACCTGGAGGGTCGGATGCACCGGGATGCGCTCGATGTCGGTGTGGAGGGGGTTGCGCTCGCTCACGGTCCGCCAGAGCTCGCCCACGAGCCCGCGCAGCCTCCCGTCGCCGATCAGGGCGAGGTCCGGGAAGCAGCGGTCGAGCTGATCTTCGAGCACGGTCGCCGAGTTTGACATGAACGCCGGCGAAGGGCCGAAGCCGCCCGCGCCCGAGGGCGCGAGCGGCTCCGTTGGGGGTGGTAGGGAGGGCGGGGCTAGGGAGTGGGCACGATCCGCGACCGCGTACGGGCGACGAGCATCGCGATCCCGAGGACCATGAGCGGCAGCCACGCGAACACGAGAGCCCAGATCAGGGCGTCCGCGGCGACCCGCATCAGCGAGGCGAGCGCCGCGACGGCGCGCTCTAGGGTCCGCGCCGGGTCGTACTGGCCCGCGGTCGAGGGCGGCTCGGCCAGGAGCGGGATGACCTGGACCACGATCGTCGAGTAGGTCGTCCGCGCCTTGATGACGTTCAGCTGCGCCGTGAGCTGCTCGATCTGCGTGCGCACCTGAGCCAGCACCTGGTCGATGCGCAGGATGTCCTCGATGGACTCGGCCCGACCGAGGAGCGCCAGGTAGCGTTGCTCCTCCGCGACCTTGGCCTTCAGGCGGGCCTCGAGGTCGATGAACTGGTCCGTGA
>JBOGTE010000216.1:0-3399 GCA_050692015.1 Candidatus Limnocylindria bacterium | reverse complement strand
GGCCGAGCTCAGGCGTGCAGCGGCCAAGGCGCCGACGACGGCGAGCCGCGAGGACACGCTCGCGGCCGCGGACGGCCTTTCGGCCGAGCGCCGGAGGCTACGGGCGATCGTCGCCCGAGAGGAGGAGCGGCGGGCAGCAGTCGCGTTCTCGTCGCGGCCAGTCCTGAGCGACCCGGTCGAGATCGGACCGCTCGCAATCGATCCGGCCCGGCGACGGGTGACCGTCGGTGGCGACGAGGTGCGGCTCTCGAACAAGGAGTACGGGGTGCTGCGGATGCTCGCGTCGGACCCGACGCGCGTGTTCACCAAGGAGGAGCTCCTGCGCGATGTGTGGGAGGCCGAGCACGGCTACGGCAGCTCTCGCACGCTCGACTCGCACGCGAGCCGGCTACGCCGGAAGCTCAACGGGGCGCCCGAGCGGCACTTCGTCGTCAACTGCTGGGGCATCGGCTACCGGCTGGTCGAGGAGATGCCGGAGGTGGCGGTCGGGTGACCGCCACCTCACGGAAGGGACCGAGCGACAACGGGACCAACGGGGAGGCGGCGGAGCACCTCATGAACGGGTTCCGCGAGCGGCTTATGTGGGTGGCCCGGCGGAACAGCCGGTCCGAGGAGGACGCCGAGGACGCGTTCGGGCGCACGGTGGAGCTGACACTCCGGTCCTGCCCGATCCGCGGCGAGATGGCCGAGGTCGAGGCGTGGGCAACGGTGGTCTGTCGACGAGAGGCATGGAAGATCGCCCGCCGCTACCGGCGAAAGCCGGCAGGCTCGCTCGACGCGCTCCTCGACGGCCGGCATGGGTCGGAGCGCCGGCCGCGCGAACTGGGTCTCACCGATCGGACTCAGGCCTCGCCGGAGGACCGGGCGTGTGACGCGGAGACCCGACGAGAGGTGTACGCCGCGATCGCTCGGCTTCCGCAGGGTCAGCGGGCAGTGATCGAGCCGTACGCGCACGGCTGGTCGAGCCGGGAGATCGCCGCTTCGCTCGGGCGGAGCCACCGCAGCGTGCGCAAGGGGCTGTGGCGAGGAAAGCGCACGCTCCGGGCGGTGCTGCGGCCGTGAGCTTCCAGGAGCTGGCCCGGCGGGCCGACTACCCGCCGGGCCGGGAGCTCGTGGTGCGCGAGCTGTGCCAGGCGTTCTTCGCCACCGGGAATGTGGAGTCCCTGCGCCTCGCGACACTCGCCGCAACGGCGACGGCGAGGTCGCTCGCGCCGCGCGTCGACGACGACCGGCGGGCGCGAATGACCGCCCTCGACGCGGGCTGCGTGGCGGACGAGCTGGTGCGGATGGCCAGAGTCGCCCGCGCGGGCGTTGGGCGCGGGTGACGACGGGACGGGGACGGCGCGGGCATTCCAGCTCGCGCCGTCCCGCCTTTGGGGCGGCTTTGGGCTGCCCGGACTCGGGCGGTCACGCCGGGGTCTTGGTGACCAGGTCATCCGACGGAGAAGGAGGAACAGGATGGAGACGGGGCACCGACAGACACGCAAGGCGCAAGCTCTGAACGGGCACCTGGTTGACGCGAGCGCCGTGGTCGAGGATGGGGGCGACCGGGCCCTCGATGCAAGCGGGAATGGCACGCCGCCGTTGTCGCTCCGCTTCCCTTCGGAACTGATCGACGTGATCGCGGAGCGAGCTGCCGAACTTCTGACGGGGCGAGGGAGCCCCGATGATGGTTGGCTTCGCGGTGCCGACCGGATCGCCGCCTATATCGACTGCCCGCGGAGTCGCGTCTACGCGCTGGTCTCGGCCCGCCGCATCCCCGTCCACCACGACGGATCCGCGCTCATCGCCCGGCGCTTGGAACTAGACCGCTGGATACGTGAGGGAGGAGGACGGCGAGCCTGATGGGGTCATGCCCGTCGTTGCGGGAAGCATGGCTGGCCACCGGTGACGGGGCGGCGGCTCAGCGGTACGCTCGCGGGACTGATGCGGACCGGGTCAACATGACGCAGACGATGGAGCGCACGAGCATCCCGGGGGTCTTTCGCCGCCACGGCGCCGCCTGCAACGGCGGCCGATGTTCGTGTCCCTACGTGGTCATCTGGCGGCACCGCGGCCGACAGGTCAAGCAGACGTTCCGCACCCTCGCTGAGGCGCGGGAGGCGAAGGGGAACCGGGAGGCGGGCGAGCGGCGCCCTGTCGCGAGGATCCGCTTCGGCGACTACTTCGACGATTGGATCGAGTCTTACGCGGGCCGCACCGCCCGCGGCTTTTCGGAGACCACCCGGGCCGAGTATCGCCGCCCGATCGAGCAGTACGCCCTTACGACGTGGGCGACCTGGCGGATCGCGGAGGTTGAGCCCGCCGACGTCCGCGAGCTCTTCGGCGACATGCGCCGGCGGGGGGCGACGACCTCGGCGATCAAGAAGCTGAAGGCAGCGCTCTCGGTGATATTCGCGACCGCGGTCGAGGACGGCCAGGTGCGGTCCAACCCCGTGCAGGGGGTACGGGTCCCGCTCGCGGCCGGCGACGAGCTCGAGGGCGAGCGCGAGGTGAAGGCGCTGACGCGCGCCGAGCTCGCGATCTTCCTCGCGGCGCTCCCCGAGAAATGGCGGCTCTTCTATGAGTTCCTCGCCCACACCGGGCTGCGGATCTCGGAGGCCGTCGGCCTGACCTGGGCGCATGTGGAACTCGGCGAGAGTGCGCGCCTGCTCGTTCGGGAGCAGCTCTACGAGGGCGAGCGCAAGCGGCTGAAGACCGGCAATGGGCGCCGCGACGTGCCGCTATCGACGGGGATGACGGCCCGGCTTCTGGCCCACCGCCGGGACACCTTCGCCGGGCCGGAGAGCCCGGTGTTCTCCTCGCGGGTCGGCACCCCGCTTCGACCGTCGAACATCCGGCGGCAGACGCTCAAGCCGACGCGGGACGCAGTCGGCCTACCGTGGGTCACCTTCCACACCTTCCGCCACACCTGCGCCAGCCTCCTGTTCGAGCAGGGACGCAACGTGAAGCAGGTGAGTGAATGGCTCGGACACGCGGACCCCGCGTTCACCCTGCGCCGCTACATCCACCTGATGGATGTTGGCGTCGGCGACGCGGACTTTCTCGACGAGGTGGTCTGCGCGGACCCCGCTGGCGTGGGCTAAACGCCGCGCTGGCGAGGGCTAAGACGCCCGGCGATGCGACGGCCGGCGGTGCACGCCCCTTGCATCGTGTTGCCTAATCCGTTGCCTAGGCGTTGCCTGAGGGACTCGGTTCGGGGCCAGGTTTCGGCCATAACCTGCTTGTGTGCAGGTCTTTCTCTAGATGCCGGAGGCAGGACTCGAACCTGCGACGCGCGGATTATGATTCCGCTGCTCTAACCAGCTGAGCTACTCCGGCGGGGCGTCAAATCGTAGCGGTGGCCTGGGCCGCTTCCCGGGCGGGATGTTCTGGTTCAGATGGAAGAAGTTGTCGGGG
>JBOGTE010000215.1:0-3424 GCA_050692015.1 Candidatus Limnocylindria bacterium | reverse complement strand
GCGAGCGGGAGCCTGGATTGTCCCCGGCTCGGGGACGGTCAGGGACACGTCGTCCACCTCCGGCTGGAGTGGGACCTGCTCGGATGAACACCCGGTTCCTTGACACGCTGGACCTCGACGCGCCGAACGCGGCGGAGATCGACCTCACGTCGCTCGAACTCCCTGCGGTGGCACTCGTGGCGACGAACCATCAGGGCCTGCCCGAGGCGGTCGAGTCCCTGGGCGAGCTGGCGTCCGTCTCCCTCGCGAGCGTCGACGGCTTGGCCCGTCCCGATCGAGGCTGCGCGCGCGCACCCGATGTGGTCCTCCTGGCGCTGCCGCTCGTGGGCCTAGACGCGTTCCTGGCCGTGGGGAGGCTACGAGACCTCTATCCAGACGCTGGTCTCCTCGTCTATGCGCGGGCGGTCTACGCCGGACTCGGCGACGACCTCCGACGCGCCGGGGCGCATGGGCTCGTCATCCGCCCGAGCGAGGTCACGACGCTCGGCGAGGCGGTGCGAGCCACCGCCCGACAGCAAGAGTTCGTCGATCCGCGTGTGCGGGAGACGCTGACCGATTCCCGCCCGCTCGGGCTCACACCGGCAGAGATGCGGGTTCTCGCGCTCGTGCCGGATGGCCTGTCGAACGCGGATATAGCCGCCCGCCTGCACGTCACGCAGAACACGGTGAAGACACACGTCCGGCACATCCTCACCCGCCTCGACGCGCGTGACCGTGGGCACGCAGCGAGCATCGCGATGGTCCGTGGCGTCCTGTGAGCGCGCAGATATCCCCCGCAGGGATGACGCGGCCAGCGGTGCCGCCTGGTTGGCTGGACAGGCATCACACGGCTGGCGAAGCGCCGGCCGTCAAGGAGGCGTGAGCCTCAGTCTCAGCTCAGAGGGGAGTCCAGAATGAACCGTCTCAATCTCATCGCGTCGATCGCGGGCACGTTGGCGCTCGCACTCACGATGATCGCGGCGCCGGCGACCGCCCAGGTCACGGTGGAAGAGTCCGCGGTGTTCGAAGGCACCGCCGACACACCGGACGGGCTCTGGCTACCCGGCATCCACGAACCGCCGGTGCCGGGTGGGGACTGGTTCTTCGACGCGCCTAACCTCGCCCTGCCTGCTGGGGAGCAGGGGAGGTGCACCGACACCCGAGGCGGACCCGGAGGCTGCATCATCGATGCCGAAGGCACGCTGGGGGCCTCGAACGGCGTGGGGCCGTACTGCGGCATGTCCAGCGGCGCCGGCGGGGGCAATTCCGAGCCCAGCTCTGTCACCAACAGCCTTGGGGACGTCTACACCCTGACGACCATCGGCTGGCCCGCGACTGCTGGGGGCACGCTGCCCGTGAGCGGCACGTGGACACGGCCAGACGGCGCCACCGGCACGCTCACCGCGATCGTGCAGGCGCAGGGCGGCGCGGCCTGCGCGACGACCGGCGCGACGACGTTCCGCGTCGTCGGCGAGGCAGAGCTCACGCGCTAGAGGAGTGATCGATCGGCCGGCAGGCGATCGGAGGATCGGAGGCGCCCAGCTTCTCGGGCGCCTCCGATCCTTGTCTCGTTTCCTCTCTTCTCGGGCGTAAGCGTTCGGCGGTTCCGCCGTACCTCAAGGTGACAGACGTTTCGACCCCGGACGCGGGAGACGAGATGCGACAGGCACAGCGACCACGTCGACCGGGCGGGCGCCTGCTCGGTGTCGTCGCGGCCACGCTGCTGACGCTCAGCGTCGTTCCTGCGGCCGCGACGGGGCAGGAGGTCGGCGAGGACGACGGAGAGGCTCCGTCCGGCTCGCCGACACCGGGCGAGATCGGCGAGGACGAGGCCGACGACGACGCGCCGGGGGTCTCCCTCGCACCCCGCCGTCTGGAGCTCCCGGACGATCTGGCACCTTCCCCGTTCTTCCTCTGGCCGGGGGGCCGGCGCGGCTACTACTTCGTCGAGCCGGGCTTCCGCCAGAAGGCGCTCGCTGCGGTCGACCTCGATCGGCTCGAGGAGGTCGCCCGCTCCGACATCCTGCCGTTCCCGACGCTGTTCGTTCGTCGACACCAGGTCGCAGTCGACCACGCCGGCGGCCGCCTCTTCATCACGATCCAGGACCAGACGTTGCTGCCGTTCAACGCCAGCGGCGTGGCGGTCGTGGACGGCCGCACCCTCGAGGTGGTGCGCCAGATCCCGTTCCAGGCGTTCACGCTCGACGGCGGCAACGTCTTCCGGAGAGTCCTGGCGCTGGAGTACGCCCCTCCTGTCGCGAACAGCGGCGGCAAGCTGCTCGTCCTCGCGGACGAAGCCACCTATCCCGCCACCGTCTCCGGCGCCGAGCTGAACAAGCAGGCGAACCGGGTGTACGCGGTGCAGCTCGACCCGGACACGGGCGACCAGGACTGGGCGCTCGAACTGACGGCCTGCCGAGGGCGCTGGCCCGACTTCCAGGGTACGAACTTCCCCGGCACGATCTTCCGCAGCGGCGACGGGCGGCACGTCTACGCCGCCTGCAACAGCACGGGGAGCACGGCGGCCGCGCGCATCGTTCGCATCCCCCTCGACGACGACGGGCTGCCGCCGCTGCTGCCGGTCGAGCCCGGCGATCCGGTGCGTGCCGCGACCCGCGCGGTCGACGGCGAGGCGCCCTCCGCGGACGACGTCGTGGTCCGCAACGAGGCCGTCGAGGCCTTCCCCGGACCGGCGTTCGCCGGCAGCTTCCTCGCCGACCCGGCGACCGAGCGGATCTTCATGAGGGTGCTGGACGGCGACCCTCCGGCGGAGGTGTGGTGGGTGTTCGACGGCCGCTTCTCCGAGTACGTCGGCACGATCGGCATCGCCAACGGTCATCGCGACGCGACCGCGGCGCCCGGCTTCGACCGCGAGGCAGGCCGCTTCTACGTGCTCGGACCCGAACTCGAGAACAGTCGTGGCGCCACCGTGGCGCCGGGCGGCCTGTTCGTGACCGACGCGCGCAGGACCCCGCTCGCGCAGGCCCTCCGGTTCGGCGAGTTCGCGACGCTCGCAGCGCTGGTGTCGCCCACGGCGGGGCAGAACACCATCCCGATCGAGGTGGATCCAAGCAGCGAGGACCGACCCACCCGCCTCTTCTTCCGGCCCGGGATCGGATCCGGCGCGGCTGCTGACCTCGCGCCCGACCACTACTTCGTGATCGAGGACAGCGTGGCGGTGTCCACCGACCCACCGCCGGAGGACTTCGCCGGACTCACCACCGACGTCCCGGAGCGTCCCGGCGTGACAAGCGCGAGCTTCGAGGCCGCCGCCCGGGGCTACGGCTTCCGAACGCTGCTGGTCGGTGGCGCGGAGGCGGTCTTCCGCCTCGGTCCGATCGACGCGAGCCTCGTGAAGGGGGCGGGTAGCCAGGGCCGCACCTTCGTGTACGACGACGGCACGCGCTCGTTCGAGCCGCGCGACGACCGCGAGCCGCTCGTGGTG
>JBOGTE010000214.1:0-3433 GCA_050692015.1 Candidatus Limnocylindria bacterium | reverse complement strand
TCACGCGGATCCTGGCCGGGCATCTCGGCGCGCTTGCGCACCTGCTCGAGCACGCGCTCGGGCTCGTCGCTCCACGACGGCAGGCGCATGTCGTTGTAGGTGTGGCCCAGGTGGCCGTGCCGCTCGACGAAGCGCGTGTAGGCACTGCGGAACGCCGGGTCGTCTTCGCCCGCGCTCCGAGCCGTCTCCGCGAGGTCGTATAGCTCCGCCTGCATCTCGTGGATCTCGTTGGTGATGCCGCGGGTGAGCCCGAGCGCCTCGATGCCACTGCGCCCCGGGAAGAGCTCATCGTACATCGAGGCGAGCTCATCGAGGACCGGATAGGCCGTGCCCACGATGTAGAAGTGGAGCTGCCAGGCGCGGAGGAGCCGCGCCCAGCATTCCTGCCAGAGCGCCGCGGCCTCCGCGGGCGTGGCGGTCTCCAGGGGCGCTTCCTCCATCCACGCGTACATCTCGCGCAGATACGGAAGGATCTTCCTCTCCCAGAACGCGGGGAGCTTGCGCCCGAAGGCGCGGCGCTTCTCGTTCGCGGCTGCCAGCCGTCCGGCGAGCTCTTCTTCGTCCTCGACGAGCCACTCCGATGCGCCGTAGAGATAGCCGTTCATCTGGATCGCGCGCCCCCGGAACGGCGACAGAAAGTACGTCGCTGTCTCCCGGGTCGAGTCCGTCGTGAGCAGGGAATTGTCGGCGCTGAGAGGCGGAAAGGCGACGGGCTCGTGCAGGAGATCGCGCGACCACGAGAGCCGGGCGAAAGACGGGTCCGGCCACCGGACCTCGAACGGCTCCGGGAGCGTGGTGATGGGCCGGCACTGGACCACGTGCACCGACCTGTTCGCGACGGCGAGCTCCACGTCCACGGGGCGCCCGAAACGCTCCTCGAGCGCGGTGGCCAGCCGCGCGATCTCGACGACCGTCGCGTCGTCGATCGTCGCGGCGGTATTCGCGAGCTTTCGCTCCCGGACCGTGAGGCCGTCCTTCGCGACGAGATACGCGTCCGGCGTTACCGCACCCGAGACCAGCGCCTCACCGAGTCCGCGCGCCACGTTCACGCGCACCACGCCTCGCTCGCCGGTGAGCGGGTCGGCGCTGAAGGCGACCGCCGCAGCTTCGGCCGGGACCAGGCGCTGCACCAGCACCGGCATCGCTCCGGCCGCGAGGCCCTGCCGTTCGCGGTACGCGACAGCGCGGTCCGCTCCGAGCGAGGCCCAGCAGCGGATGACCGCGTCGGTGACGGCGTCCACGCCCGAGACGTCGAGAAAGGTGTCGTGCTGCCCGGCGAACGAGGCGCCCGCGCTGTCCTCGCCGATGGCGGACGAGCGCACCACCACCTTCAGGCCGTTGCCATTCGACAGCCGCTCGTAGGCCGGCGCGACGAGAGCGCGGAGCTGGTCGCGTGCGGCGTCGCCGGCGGTCGCGAGGCGCGCGAAAACCTCGGTCGTCAGGCAGAAGCCCGCCGGGACCGGGAAGTCGGCGGCGAGCAGGCCGAGGTTGGCGGCCTTCGCCCCGACGAGGGCCACCTCGAAGGACGCGGGCTCACCCAGGAAGACGACGTCGGGACGCGGGTCCATGGCCGCGAAAGTCTAGGACGCGCCGGCCCCGTGACCGGCGCGTCCTCGTATCGGATCGCTAGGTGAGAGGCGTCGCGGGCTGACCGTTGCCTGGACTACGTGCCGTTGGGGCCCTGAGGGTCGGCCTGCCAGGAGGGGCAGAACACTGTGTCACATTGACAGATCGACGGGACTCGGCGTAGCGTCAGGGTCATGCCGAGGTCAATGGTCGCCATGAACGCGCAGGGCCGGGTCACGCTGCCAGCCGAGGTGCGCAAGAAGCTTCATCTCGCCGCGGGTGACCAGCTGGAGGTCGCGGTCGAAGAGGACCGCATCACGTTGCGGCCTGCGCGCGTGGTCGTCGCCGAGGATGCGTGGGCGTACACGGCAGAGAACCTCGCCCTGATCCGTCGCGCGCTCGACGACAGCAGGGAGGGCCGGGTCTATCGGCTGACTTGGCAGGACCTCGAGCGGATCGGGCGCACGGGCAAGCTGCCGCGCCGTTCCGGCCGTGCCGCGAGTAAGAGGAAGAGCGCATAGCGGAGCTTCCTCGCAGCCTCGACTTCACGCTTGGTTTCCTGGACTCCTTGGTGCGTTTCGGTGCTTCCGATCAGCGGCGGTTCCTCAAGGCGCTGCGTCTCCTCGATGAGAACGAGAAGCACCCTTCGCTCCGAGTTCACGAGCTCAGCGGTGACCTCGCCGGCACGTGGTCGGCGAGCGCCTCCGACGAACTTCGGCTCCTGTTCATCCGCACAGAGGGCGGACGGAAGACGCTGCTGACGTGCACACGCCACTACGCGTAGCGCTCCGCTATGACATGGACCGCTTGAGCGGCCCGTCAGGGCGTGCTGAGGAGGAAGGCGGTCAGGGCGTCGATCTCGGCGTCGCTGAGGGCGAGGTCGGGCATCGCGCCTTCGCGGTAGCCGGGGACCGTGAAGGCCGTCGGCGCCCGGAGCGACTCCCGGACGTAGGCCTCCGCCGACAACCCCGGACGGCGGGTCGCCGCCCGCTCGGCCAGGCCGGTCAGGTCCGGGCCGATGGCGTGGCCGCCCTCCAACCCGGCCTTCCGGTGGCAGGTCACGCAGCCTTTGGCGTAGAAGAGCGCGAGACCTCGCTCATGCGCGCCGGACGGACCGGGGGGCGCGGCGACCGGTCCCGCCGAAACCAAAGGCGCGATGCTCGCACCCGGTGTGGGCGCGAGCACCGCGAACGTCGCCGTGGCCAGCGCCGCGAGGAGCAGACCGGACCCGATCAGGTCCAGCGTCTCGCGCTGCATCGGGTTACGCGCTGGCGCGGCGGCCGGCGAAGGCCGCGACGCGGGTGCCGAAGAGCACGGCCGCTCCGGCAACGGCGAGCAGAAGCGCGACTACGAGGAACGGGTTGGTCGAGGCGGGCTGCTGCGCGGGTGTACCGGCAGCTGCGGGCTGCGCGGGCTGGGCAGCGGCGCCGGCCGCGGGCAGGACCTTGACCGTCCCGAGCGGCTGGGCCTGGAACGGGCCCTGCGTGACCGACCAGCTCCAGGCGCCCTCGTACGGGAAGGTGATCTTGCCGACGTAGTGGCCGGTGGCGCCCTCGCGGACGCCCTGGTAGCTCAGCGTCTTGGCGCCGTCCGGCGAGGTGAGGCGGATCTCGGTCGTGCCGCCCATCTCTTCGACGTTCCTGGGCGTTACGCCGTGCTGGCGGATGGTGTAGCCGATCTGGTAGGTGTCCCCTGCCCGAATGTCGGGCGGGACCTCATCGAGGGTGGTGGCGGCCCAGCCGCCGGCGATGGCCGGCGCGCCGAGGGCGAGGCTGAGCAAGAGCGCGCTCAGGGTCACGAGGATCCGACGCATTTGCAGCACCTCCAAAGCCGTGTCGCCTCCCTTACAACGGCCCGGCGGCGGAGG
>JBOGTE010000213.1:0-3458 GCA_050692015.1 Candidatus Limnocylindria bacterium | reverse complement strand
GCCGGATCGCCGCGGAGAACCCGCAGCTCTCGGGAGACGACATCGCCCTCGCCGCGATCGCCGGGATGCTCCGCGCGACGCCCGACTGCCACACCTACTACATCGACGGAGGACGGCGTGTGGACTCGCGGCCCGTCCAGGAGACGGGCGTGTCGGATCCCGCGCCGCCCCAGGGCCGGGAGATCTGGCCGCGCGACGAAGCGGGCCTCAGCGCGCGGATCATCGAGGGCGGCGTGGCGTACATACGGTTCCTGGAGTTCCGGATCACGGGCACGTACGACATCCGCGAGAAGGTGAGGGCCGTCCTGGAGCGGGCGCTGGCCGAGGGCGCGACCGCGTGGCTCTTCGACCTGCGCGGGAACGTGGGAGGCAACGGTCCCGAGCTGATCGCGAGCTACTTCCTGAACGGCGAGGAGCTCATGGAGGTCCACCTCCGGAACGGCTTCGGAGGCGTGAAGCGCGCCATCCCGGAGCTGCGCCTGCCGGAGCAGTACCAGCTGCCGATCGCGGTCGTCCTCAACGACCGCGGCGGCTCCGGTCCCGAGGTCTTCGGGCTGTTCCTCAAGGAGGCCGGCCGCGCGACGATCGTGGGCGGGCGGACGATCGGCTGCCTGGGCGCTACCTCGCCCACGCGCATGCCGGACGGATCGACGATCTCGGTGACCGTCCAGGAGTTCGTCGGCGCGGTCACGCAGACGAAGTACAACAACGCGGGCATCGAGCCCGACATTGAGGCCGACGACGCGAGCGCGGTCGAGGTGGCGCGGCAGCACCTCCTCTCCGAGCTCGCCGCACGCTGAGCGGACAGCGCCGGTGCCGAAGGTCCTGGTACCTCCGCGAGGCCGCGGTCGCGACGACTCGCGAAAGAGTCCCGCCGCCGTTGGCCGAGCGACCGCGCGGGCGTAACGACAGCACGCTCGCTCGCCGTACGGGAACAGCCCTCCCTTGACACCTGATGCGACCGCTCTGGTACGGCTGATGGCTAGTAATGAGGGGTGGATGTCGCCCATGATCGTTCCCAGAGCGGCCGTAACGCGGCGAGGGGACGGGAACGAATGGCACTCACGCCGACAGCTCAAGCGACCACACTGCCGATGCCGGCGACCGATGGGTCGCTCGCGTGGGGGCCGGTCCCGGACGTCATCGAGCGCGCGCGCAGCGGCGACCGCGCCGCCTTCGCCGAGCTGTACGACACCCACGTGGACAGCGTCTACCGCTACGTCCTCTACCGCGTACGTGAGCCGAGCGACGCCGAGGACCTGGCCAGCGAGGTGTTCACCCGCGCCTTCGCGAACATCCACCGCTACCGCTGGCAGGGCAAGTCCTTCCTGGCCTGGCTCTACACCATCGCCCGCAACGCGGTCACCGACCGGCGCCGCCGCGAGCGGCCGATGGTCGAGCTCGACAGCGCGTATGGCCTCGCGGAGGACGGTCCGACCGCGCACGACCGTGCGGTCCACGGCGAGGAGGTCCTCGCGCTCAAGGGCGCGGTGAAGTACCTCACAGTGGAGCAGCAGCAGGTCCTGGCCCTGCGCTTCGAGGCGAACCTCTCGAGCCGCGAGGTCGCGAAGCTCCTGGGCAAGAACGAGGGCGCGATCCGCGCGCTCCAGTTCCGCGCTCTCGGGCGGCTCCGCAAGATCCTGCGCGACGAGGCCTAAGACCCTCGTAAGAACGCCCCACGGCCGTCCGGCCGTGGCCACACGGACCCATACACTCGTTAGCTTGGTGGGCCGTTCCCGCATGCTCCTGGTGTCCCTCTTCGCGCTCGTCCTGGGCGCCTGCTCGCTGCTGCCGCAGGACGTCGGGGCGCAGCTCGTCCCCACGCGCACCGACTTCAAGACGCTCGAGGCCGCCTACCACGTGCTCCTCGAGCGGCACGTGGACCGGCCCGGCTCGCAGCAGCTGCTCACGGGCGCGCTCGAGGGCGCGGAGGCCTACCTCAGTAGGCCGGTCGAGGAGAAGGGCGCGGGCTGCGCGTCGGTCTCCGTCTCCCGCCCCGAGCTGACCGGCAGCAGCGAGTCGGACCTGCTCAAGCTGTCGGGCGCGCTCACCGACGCGGCCGCGTCGTGCCCGACCGTGGACAGGACCCAGCTGGAGCGCGCCGCCACCGACGGCATGGCCAAGTCCATGAACGAGTGCCACACCTACTACCTCGACCCGGACCGGGCCAAGACCTTCAACCAGCCGCCGCAGGAGTACTCGGGCATCGGCGCGACGATCCTCGCGCCCACCGAGGAGGGCGGGATGTCCCAGATCGCGTCGGTCTTCCCGGAGAGCCCCGCGGAGAAGGCGGGCGTGCGCCCGGGCGACCGCATCAAGTCTGTCGATGGCACGGACGTCACGGACTTCGCGCCGGAGGAGATCGCACAGCGCATCCGCGGCGACGAGGGCACGGACGTCGTCCTGCTGCTGGTCCGCGGAACGCAGGAGGTGACCATCACCATCACCCGGGCGACGCTGATCCCACCGCGCGTGTTCGAGCGCCAGCACGAGGAGGGGCAGATCTCGCAGCTGACGGTCGCGGCGCTGAACGGCGACGTCGCGCGGCAGACAAAGGAGACGGTCCAGCGGGAGATCGACAGCGGGGTGAAGGGCCTCATCCTGGACCTCCGCAACAACCCGGGCGGCGATCTCTCGGCCGCGGTGAACATCGCCAGCATCTTCGTGAAGGACGCGACCCTGGTGAAGCAGGTCGGCCGCGACGGCAAGACCGAGAATGTCACCACCAACGGCGACTTCTACGTCGGCTTCTCGGGCCCGATCGTGGTCCTGGTGAACGAGCGCACGGCCTCGGGCGGCGAGATCATCGCGGCCGGGCTGCGCGCCAACGACGTCGCCTCGGTCATCGGCACGCGCACGGCCGGCTGCGTCGGCATCGCCCAGCCGCGGGCCATGCCCGACGAGGGGCTGCTCCTGGTCACGCTGGCGCGGATGCAGGACGCGAAGACCGGTGAGGAGCTGAACGGCCAGGGCCGCGGCGTGGCGCCCGACAGCACGGTGGAGGACGTCGCCGAGACGCCCGAGCAGGAGGACCTGGTCGCGGCGCTGGACGCCCTGCGGGACCGGATCGCCCGAGCCGGCTAGGAGAAGAGTCCGAGCGCCACGAGTCCCGCGACCGTGATCGCGATCCCCAGGTACTGGTTGGGCACCAGGCGCTCTCCCAGGAAGAAGATCGCCAGGAACACCGGGATCACTGGGTAGAGGCCGCTCCCGGTCGCGACGATCGAGGCGAATCCAGCCTCCACACCCAGCACGAACGAAACGTTCGCCGCCATGTCGAAGACGCCGGTCAGGACGAGGAGCACGAGCGTCGCCGGCCGGCGGTCCGTCGGGATGGCCGCACGGGTCGCCAGCACCGCCGCCGCGAGAAGCACCGCGCTCGCGATGCGCGCCAGGAGGACCAGCTCGAGACCGTCGTGCTCACGGGCCGCTGCCGCGAGCGCCGCGCCGTACATGCC
>JBOGTE010000212.1:0-3465 GCA_050692015.1 Candidatus Limnocylindria bacterium | reverse complement strand
GGCTCGTACCCAGGATCAGACCGAGCACGAGGACCGCCGCGGCCGCGGCCACCACCGGCAGGGCCGAGGACCGGGCCCGCTCGGGACGGAACGGGCGGACGAGCACCGGTCCGTCGGAGCGGCGCACCAGAGCCCTTGCACGGGCCTCGTCGGGGTCGAGGTCGTACGGGCCGCGGCTCATCGTGCGAGCCCCCGCTCGAGGCGCCGGTACGCGGCCATGAAGCGGGCCCGGCCGCGCGACAGGCGCGACTTGACGGCCTCCTCGCCGACCCCGGTGAGATCCGCGACCTCCCGGCGGGTGAAGCCCTGCTGGTGGTGAAGCACGAGAGCGACTGCCTGGTCCGGCGGGATCGCGCCGAGCGCCCGGTGGACCATGTCGGCCTCCACATCGAACGCGTCGGCGGGCCCGCGCTCCCGCCCCGTGAACGGCAGGAAGCCGATGAGCCGCCGGCGCCGGAGCTCGTTCCGGGCGCGGTTCGCGGCGATGCGGAACAGCCACGGCCTGACGGAGGCCGCATCGCGCAGCTGGGCCTCGGCGCGCATCGCCTGGACGAACGTCTCGTGCGCCAGGTCCGCGCCGCGCTCACGGTCGCCAAGCAGCTTCACAGCGAACCTCACGAGCTCCTCCGCGTGCCGCCGGTAGAGGTCGTCCCAGTCGAGCCGGGGCTCGCCGGACCAGCGGGACGTCTCGATCACGACTTCACCCCTTATGACACGCGGCGGGGGCCGTTCGGGGGCAAGGACATCGCGGCTACCTACTGGAAGGTGAAGGTCCGCTCCACGACCTCGCCCGAGCCCCCCAGGGCGCCCAGCGGCTCGCCGTTGTAGACGACGTGGGTCGCCGCGGCGTTGCCGGTGCGGATGGTGACCCGCTGCCCGCTGAAGGTCTCTACGGCGCCGCTCTCGAATATGCGGCCGGTCCCTTCCGCCTGGGCGCCGTCAACGCGAGCCAGGAGCCACGCGTCTCCCCCGTCCACCCTGACGGTCACGACGGCCTGCGTGAAGGACACGGACACCTGCCGGGTCTCGGACGACTCCGCGCCGGCCGCGGTGCGGGCCACGAAGCGCAGGGCGTGGGTCCCTGCCGGGTAGTCGAACGCGTCGGCGAAGCGGCCGTCGGTGCCGATCGTGATGGGCGCGCCGTTCACCTCGAGGCTGACGACGCCGCGCTCCACGCGGCCCGACACGGGCACGCCGGCATTCGTGTAGGTCGCGCCCTGGGCAGGTTGCTCCACCACGACCGCGGGTGCCTCGGGCCCGGGCGAGCGCTCGGCCACGATCTCGTAGCGGATCGTGCGTGCCACCTCGCTCGCCTTGCCGGCCGCGTCCAGCACACGGATCTCGACGTGGTTGATGCCCGGCCGCAGCTCGATGGTGGCGCTGAAGCTCCCGTCGCTCGCCGGCCGGATGTCCGCCAGCGTCGTGGGTCCCGGGAAGACGCGGATGGTGACGCGGCCGTCGGGCACGGTGCGGCCCCGGACCACGTACTCGCTCTCGCGGGCCAGCGTGTCGCTGCTGGCCGGCTCGAGGACCTCGATCCGCGGCGGCGTCGCGAACGACGCGAACTGGTAGGAGAGGTACCCCACGAACAGGACGACGGCGGCGAGCACCACGATCGGCACGAGGATGGTGGGCGAGATGAACACACCGCTGCGCATGACCGGACGCATCGGCTCGAAGGTCCGCGGGGCCTCGGGGGTCGTCACCCGCTCCGCGGTGTAGAGGGCCACGAGCTCGGTCCCGTCCAGGTCGAGGTAGTCCGCGTAGCTGCGGAGGAAGCCCTTCGTGTAGACCGCGCCCGGGAGAGCGCGGTGGTCGCCCGTCTCGAGCGCGGCCAGGAACTTCTCGCGGATGCGCGTGTCCTCGGCCGCCTGCTCCAGCGAGATGCCCTTGCGGTCGCGCTGCTCGCGGAGGATCTCGCCGAAGCGCGCCACGCTAGTCGTCCGCCCCGCCCTGGGGGGCGATGCCGTAGACCTCGCGCATCTTGCCGGGGCCCTGCGCCGGGCCGACCACGCCACGCCGCTCCATCAGGTCGATCAGGCGGCCGGCCCGCGCGAACCCGACGGTCATCTTGCGCTGGAGCATCGAGACCGACGCCTGTCCCGCTCGCTGGACGATGCCCACCGCCTCGTCGTAGCGGTCGTCGTCCATGTCCTCGCCGTCGTCGTCGCCCCGGGCCCGGGCGCGCTCCTCGTCCCGGAGGATCTCCATGTGGTAGGTCGCCTCGCCCTGCTGCTTCCAGTGGCGCACGACCAGGTCGATCTCCTTGTCCGAGACGAAGACGCCCTGCGCGCGCACCGGCTTGGGCGAGTCCGGGGCGAGCCAGAGCATGTCGCCGCGGCCGAGCAGCTTCTCCGCACCGGTCATGTCCAGGATCGTGCGCGAGTCCACCGCGGAAGCGGTGGCAAAGGCGGCTCTAGCGGGGATGTTGGCCTTGATCAGCCCGGTGATGACGTCCACCGAGGGCCGCTGGGTGCCCAGGACGAGGTGGATCCCCGTCGCACGGGCCAGCTGCGCCACGCGGGTGATCTGCTTCTCCACCTGGATGGGCGCCTGGAGCATCAGGTCCGCGAGCTCGTCGATGACGAAGACGATGTACGGCACGCGGTCGGGGCCGGTGTGCTTCTCGTTGTAGGCGGCGATGTTCCGGGCCGACTTCCGGGCGAACAGGCGGTACCGCCGGTCCATCTCGCTGGTCGTCCAGTAGAGGGCGTTCAGGATCTGCTGCGGCTCGTTCATCACCGGCACGACCAGGTGCGGGATGCCGTTGAAGGCCGGGAAGTCCACGCGCTTCAGGTCGCCGATGACGATGCGCACGTCGTCCGGCGTCGCCTGCATCAGCAGGCTGCACAGGATCGACCCGATGCACACGCTCTTCCCGGATCCCGTCTGTCCCGCGATGAGCAGGTGCGGGAGCTTCCCGAGGTCGGTCACGATGGGCTGGCCGGCGACGTCCTTGCCCAGCGCCACGGTCAGGCGCGAGGCCGCGCCCTTGAAGTCGGCGTTCTCCGCCACGTCCCTCAGTGACACCAGGCCGATGGCCATGTTCGGGATCTCGATGCCCACGGCGCTCTTGCCCGGGATGGGCGCCTCGATGCGCAGGGTGCGCGCGGCGAGGGCGAGCGCCAGGTCGTCCGCGAGCGCCTCGATGCGCGACACCTTCACGCCGGCCGCCGGCTTGAGCTCGTACCGCGTGACCACCGGGCCTACGCTGATCTCGATCACGGTGGCCGCGATGCCGAAGTGCGCCAGCGTCTCCTCGATCACCCGCTTGTTGCGCTTCACCTCGTCCACGCCGGACCTCGCCGCGGAGCCCTCGTCGAGCAGCTCCAGGGAGGGCAGCGCCCAGGGCCGCTCGCGCGGGTCGGCGTGCAGCACGCCCTCCGCGGCGACGGCGGCCGACGGCAGCCCCTCGAGCGGTCCGCCCGGTGCCGTGGGCGAGTCCGGGTCGGGGTCCATCCGCAC
>JBOGTE010000211.1:0-3466 GCA_050692015.1 Candidatus Limnocylindria bacterium | reverse complement strand
GCGCGCGAGCGCCTCGAAGAAGGCGGCGAGGGCGTGGCGCACGCCCTCAGCATGATCGCGGCCGCGCGATGGCGACCGCGGCCGGCTACGCCTGCGCGAGGTACGAGAAGAAGAGCGCCTCGGCGGCGCAGCTCTTCTCGAGGTCGTGCAGGTCCACGCTCTCGTTCTCGGAGTGGGCGTTCGACGTCGGGTCCGCGGCACCGGTGAGCAGCAGCGCGGCCTTCGGGAAGGCCCTGTTGAAGTCGGCGACGAAGGGGATCGTCCCGCCCTGGCCCATGTGAACGGCGGGCTTGCCCCAGGCGTCCCGCATCGCGCGCTCCATGGCGGCGAACGCCGGACCGGACGCGTCCACCTTGTAGGGCTTGCCCGCGCCTTTGGGTGTGATGGTCACCTCGGCGCCCCAGGGGACGCTCGCGCGGAGATGCCGCGTGAGCGCCTCCATCGCCGCGTCGGAGTCCTGCCCCGGCGGGATGCGCATGCTCACGCGCGCGCGTGCCGACGGCACCAGCTGGTTCGTGGATCCTTCGATCCGCGGCGAGTCGATGCCCAGGATGCTCACCGCGGGCCGCGCCCACATGTGGTCGGTGATGCCGCCGTCGCCGATGATCCGGACGCCGGGGCGCATCCCCGTCTGCTCCCGCAGCTCCTTCTCGGTCAGGTCGAGCGGATCGGCCGTCCCCTTCGCGATGCCCGGGACGGCCACGTTGCCCTTGTCGTCGTGCAGCTTGGCCAAGGTCTTGGCCAGCACGGTGAGCGCGTCCGGGGTCGGCCCGCCGAACTCGCCGCTGTGCACGGCGTGGTCGAGCGTGCGCACCTCGATGTCGCAGGCGACGATGCCGCGGAGCGAGACGGTGATGGCCGGATCGCCGGCGCGCCACATGCCCGAGTCCGCGAGGATCACCGCGTCCGCGCGCATGAGGTCGCCGTATTTCGCCAGGAACGCGGCCAGGTTCGGCGAGCCCCACTCCTCTTCGCCCTCGATGAACACGGTCACGCCGACCGGCGGCTTCGCCCCCCAGGCGCGCACCGCGGCGGCGTGGATCGCGATGCCGCACTTGTCGTCGGACGTCCCGCGGCCGTAGAGGCGTCCGCCCTTCTCGACCGGCTCGAAGGGATCTGTGCGCCAGAGCTCGCGCGGCCCGGTGGGCTGGACGTCGTGGTGCGCGTAGCAGAGCACCGTCGGAGCCCCGGCGGGCGCCGGGATCCGGCCCAGCACCGCGGCCGGAGCGCCCGCGACCTCGAGCAACTGGGTTTGCAGACCCGCATCCTCGAGGATCCGCGCGGTCTCTTCCGCGGAGCGCCGGAGGTCCTTGGGGTCGCCGCCCGGGTGGCTGGTGCCCGGTATGCGCACCAGGCGCTCGAGCTCCTCGCGCACGCGCTTCATGTCGGCGCGCACCCGCGCCCCGATCTCGCTGCTTCCGGTGGCCACGGTCATGTCTCGGCTCCCCCGCGTATCTCGCCCCGAGACTATCCGCTCCCGTAGCCCGGGTCGGATGCCCGGCCCGTAGTCGGCCCGGCAGGACCCTCCGTGGCCGCGATCAGGACGTGCGCGCCGGCGTCCCCGGCAGGTGCAGCAGGTTCTCGACGTCCAGGACCCCCGTGACGCGGCGCGCGCGGCCCTCGATCTCCAGGATCTCCTCGGGTCGTCCGACCTGGCCCCGCAGCTGGACCACGCCGTTCTCGGCGTTGATGTTGATGCTGCCCTTGGGGATCGCCGGGTCGCGGAAGAGCTCCGTCATCACCTTCTGCGCGAGCGTCGCGTCGTTCGGAGGCTCTTCCTCCGCTGTGCCGGCGTGCGACATCTTCCGGCCGACGCCGTACGCGTCCGAGGCGACCCTCCGCTGGACGCGCTCCCCGGCGGCGCTCGCCCGCCGGACGGTGCCGGCGGCCCGGTCGCGGACCAGCGCCCGGCGGCGCCTGCCCCGGTCCGGGTCGAGGAAGTACATGGCGACGAGGCCGGCGGCCCCGGCGAGCAGATATCCGAGCATGTGGGCACCTCCTGCTCCGGCGTCGCAGCACATCGCGTGCGAGACGGGCGGCGACCGTACGCCCGACGTACGGAGAAGGGGACTTGCCTGGCGCTCGCGCCTTACGGAGACTCGCCTCCCGCGGCGGGCTGCGCCGCGCGGGGAGGGCGACCCGGCACCGCTCGGTCGCTCGGGCACAGGACTTGTGGGGCGCGCGGCCGTTTCGCAGCGCACGTCTGGGGAGGCGAGCGTGGTGACTCCAGCGATCGACCAGTGAGCGGCATGCAGCGGACGCTGTGGTCTTCGGACGACCACTGGCACCCCGCGCATCCTGTGGGCGAGGCCGCCGTCCAGTGGGCCTGCCGTAGTGCGGCGCACCTCGCCGCGCCTTCGAGAGCGGGCCGGGGCGGCCTGTTGGTGCACCGCGGTCGCTGGGCGTACTGCGACGGCGCCGTCTCCGACGCCCGGCACGAGTGGGTGGAGACCGGGGGCGTCCCGATCGACGCGCTCATCGACTGGGCCAAAGCGATGGACCCCTGGCGCGCGACCACGGTCCGCCGCCGGTAGCGCCGCAGGGACGCGCCTCGGCGGGTTAGCTGGCCGCGGCGCTCACCGCCGGGACCGCGAGGTAGCGGCGCAGGAATGTGCGGCTTGCGGCGGCCACCTCGCCGCGACGCGCGTCCGCGGTGAGGGCGTGCCCGCTGCCGTCGATGACGAGCTTGTGGACCGGTCCGCCGAGCCGCGTCGCGATCTCCTCGGCGCAGGCGACCGGGACGAACCGGTCCTGCACCGCGTGCGCCACCAGGGCCGGAGCCTCGATCTCGCGGAGGCGGCCGCGGACCCGGTTGATGCCATTTATGAGCTCGCACATGGCGCGCACCGGCGCCGGGTCGTAGCACACAAGGTCGGCGCTCGGCTCGTACATGTCCGTGGGAGGCGAGGGCCAGCGCCGGACGATCCGCCAGAAGAATGGCGCGAGATACGCGCCGCGGTGCGCGATCCGGAGGGCCGCGGCGTACAGAAGGAGCGCGGCCGGGCGGCGGCGCAGGGCCAGGTCGAGCGCCATGGTCCCGCCGGCGGACAGGCCGCCGACGACGACGCTGCGGTGCTCGCGCGCGAGGGTGTCGTACGCACGCAGCCCGGCGTCCATCCAGTCCTCCCAGCAGAGCCCGTCCATGTCCTCGGGCCGGGTGCCGCGCCCCGGGAGGAGCGGGATGTGGACGGTGTACCCCTCACGGGAGAGCTCCTGGCCGAGCGCCCGCATCTCCAGCGGAGTGCCGGTCAGCCCGTGGAATAGCAGGACAGCCGTGTCCCGTCCACCCGGGAGAAGGATGTCGATGGGCGGCGCCATGCCCGGCGGAGAAGCAGGCGCCGTGCCCGTTACTCGACGGTCATAGAACGTTCGTTCTGCGGGCGCCCCCGCGGCCCGGGTCGCGCCTAGTAGCCGAAGCCCGGGCTCTCGCCCGGCTGGCCGCCGCCGCCGCCGCAGGCCACCGCCC